>JAILMY010000098.1 GCA_024692165.1 Butyrivibrio sp.
CTTCGCTACAGCTTATATCACTAAACGACTAATAACTGTTCATTGGCACAGCATATAGCACCGTTTCATGTCTTGTATCTGAGTGTTGTCTTATATAGAAACAGTAATTCAAGTGTAGATCATTGATCCAGTTAATTATACGAATCATATCATCATCCGAGTGATATATGCAGATAGAAAGCTTCGGTCTATTTCTTTTTATCAGCTTTACTGCCCCATGTAATGCTTGCCATTCTGCACCTTCTATGTCCATCTTTAGAATCGTTGCATCGCTACACTCTTCAATTGAATCAATGTTAATTACCGGAATCTCAGATATCTTTACTCCATCTATCTGTTCTTCTCCACCATTAAAAATCCTTCCTTCCGTTTCATCGTCTATCACAAATCTTAATACATCTTCTCTATCCCAAACGCCTTTGTTTATTACTGTTACATTCCGTCTCTTTGCAATATACTCACAGTTCACCGGATCTGCTTCAATAGCAACCGTACTGTACTCATTTATTTTGTGTTGTTTCATGCATTTTTCAAAAGCATTTATCGTATCTCCATCATAAGCGCCGCAATCAATAAGTTTTTCTCCGTTTGAAAACTCAAAGAACTGATATCCAAAATACTGCTTCTCTTCTTCAATTTGGGGTAGATCTTTATAATTATGAGTACACCGGAACCTCCACATTGCTTTATAAGTCTTTACAGACTCCTCATCTTCCAATAATGCACATACTTGCTCTATTTCCATTTCGTGAGCCTTATAGTATTCACGGCTAGCAATCATCTCCTTTGTAGGATTTACTTTATCCCTATCAGCTTGAATGTGATGGAACGCACGCCCCACATACTTCTTCAGCTTAAGCTGTGTCAAGAGCCAATACAGTTTCCCCATTCTACCGTGACGCATGGTTAAGGTGAAATTTTTTACGCTTGAATATACAGACATTTTTGCTTTTTCCTTACACCTTCACTTTTCTGCAGGTCTCTTAATCAAATACTCCTTAAACCTTCCAAAAGCCTTCAAACTTCTCTTCATATCATCAAGGCTCTTAACACTCATCCACAATCTATGCCCGATATACCAAGGTCTCAGATAGAACTTCCTTCTGCAGTAATTACAGAACTCTACCAGCTCCTCCGCTGATATATCATCTATATGCATACTGGTATTATGATTTCCGTCTTCTTTGAGATAATCCGTGTATTTTCCGCTAAGATATCCTTTAGATACAGCCCAGTCGTATGCCTCTGTTCCTGGAAACGGCATCAGAGGATAAAACTGTGCAGTGTCCAGTTTCAGAGTCAATGCAACCTTCAAGGTTTCTTGCATAGTTTCTCTTGTTTCGCCTTTATTACCGACAATGAAACATCCATGAACCTGCATTCCTGCTTTTCTGGCATTGTCAACAAATGGCTTAAACTGCTCAACTTTTGTACCCTTCTTAATATTGTTGAGTATTTGCTGACTGCCGCTTTCAAAGCCTGGTAACAGCAATCTGCACCCAGCTTTTTTCATTTCTACCATAGTTGGATAATCCAATGTCACCCTTGAATTGCACATCCAACGTATCTTTTTATTTAATCCTTTTTTCCTAATCAAAGAGCAAAACTCTTTTACACGATCGACATCTGCTGTAAAAGTATCATCTTCAATAACTATTTCTTTTACCTCAGGAAAATTCTCAACTATATATTCAAACTCTTTTATTATATTTTCCGGACTTCTGTACCTGTACTGATGGCCATGCATTGTTTGAGGATACAAACAGAAATTACAATGAAAAGGACATCCTCGTCCGGTAAAAATCTGTATTTCCGGAAATGTCGCTATTGGAAGGAAATAATCATTTACATCCAGATGCTTTCTAATAAACTCAGAAGCAAATGGAACATTGTCCATATCAGTGATATATGGCATATCCGGATTGCTGAGTATTTCTCCCTCATAATTACGGTATGTTATGCCTGCAGTATTTCTCCAATCTTCCTCATTTCTAAGAGAATCTGCTATTTTTTCAACTATCAAGTCATATTCTTTTCTGGCTACTGCATCTATCTGCTCACTTATTTCAAGAGTTTCTTCTGCTCTGACTGAGACATGCGTCCCCACAAGAAGAACTACAGATTCCGGAAAGATTTTTTTTATCTCGCTCGCAAATTCAACGTCGTTGTATATGGATGGCGTTGTCGTATCTATAACAAATAGTTTGGCATCTTTCCCCAACTCACTTACTTTGTCTATTGCCTCTTTTTCTGTAAGCTGCTTAGCAGGTGCATCCAAAAATTCAACTTCATAGCCATTTCTTTCAAGTCTGGCAGCAGCATAAATCAACCATAACGGATAATAAAAACACCCTGACTTGGTAATTGCCGGACTCCTCTGCTCTCTCGAAAACTTACCATATTCTGATTTGAATGGCGGGTTTATAAAGAAAACTTTCATTTTCCTCTATCTTTTCCCTTTCATTTTATGGAATAACACTGGATTGTTTTTTCTAATAAGATAAATTACCCATTCTATAAAAAAGGACTCAAAAGCCATATTATTTTTTATAGGTGCAGCAATTATTTTCATTTTTCTGGATCTGCATTCAGCATATTTACTTGCTTCTCTGACATCTGGATAGTCAATCATTTCTTTGATCAGCGTATACTTTTGTTTTGTTGATAGCTGCTTGTCCGCATGAAAAACATTCTCAATACAGCCTGCAACTCTTTCTATAAATTCACGACTAACATATTCGCGGCTTTTTTCATCCCAGGCATCCATTTCTTTAAAATGTTCCTTAAGTTCGTTGTATTCTTTTACCCTGACCTCAAAGTTTTTATCCCAGTATCGTTCAGAAGTTGACCCAGCGCGTTCTCTGACATAGTAATACAAACATTTATCAATAAGTACTATTCCTTTGCATACCTTTATAAATGCACGGTTAAAGACACGATCCTCAGTATATACATGTCCAACCCTATATCTGAGATTATTTGCTTTAATAACATCCATCCTGTAAAGCTTATTCCAGATGTTATAAAACATATCGCTATCCCATATATCAACATATTCATATTTCATAGCTTCAAAATTCGGAAAGAATCTGCTAGGATAGCTTTTTTCTTCCAGATATACATCATCTTTGCATTGTACTTTAAAAAAATACCCACAAGAAACCATATCCGCATTATGTTTCTCCATTTCTGCGACCAGAATTGATATCATTTCAGAATCATATTCATCGTCACAATCAAAGAATGCGATATATTTCCCGTGCGCACTTTCAATTCCTGCATTCCTGGCAGTAGAAGTTCCGCCATTTTCTTTATTGATGAGTAAAAAGCGATTATCTCCTTTTATTGCTTCAGAACAAACCATTGCAGTATCATCCTTGGAACCATCGTTCACAAATATGACTTCAATGTTTGTGTAAGATTGTGCTTTGAGTTGCTCTACACAATGTTGAATATACGGTACCCCATTATAGACCGGAACAACAATAGTAACTAATTCTCCCGTTTTCAATTGATTCCCCTTCAATACTTTTTTGTTCTAGTAGGATGCTTTACCCAACAAGCAATAAATGAATGTCTGCACAAGCAATTTAAGATCCATGGATATACTGCATTTTTCAGCATAGTCTACGTCCATCTGCATTCTATCCTCAAACTCATGCATGGACCTGTTGCTGATCTGCCATATGCATGTTAATCCCTGTGGCACTCCGTATCTGGCATTGTACTTTCCATTGTACGTCTGCTGCTCTTCTTCATATTCATAAACAGGTAATGGACGTGGGCCTACAAAGCTCATGTCGCCTTTAAGTATATTGATAAGCTGCGGAAGTTCATCTATATTAGTCGCTCTGATAATTTTTCCAACTTTTGTATTTCTTGGGTCTTCTTTAAGTTTAAAGCTCACTTCACTACAGCCATACTGCGCTTTCATCTTCTCATGAAGCTTATCTGCGCCGACTTTCATAGATCTAAACTTATACATAGAAAAAATCTTGCCGTTTTTTCCGACTCTCTTTTGTATAAAAAGGACAGGGCCATGGTCTTCAAGCACTATAAATAATGCTGTCAACAATAAGACAGGCATAAGAATTGCCAATGCTAGTATTGAAGCAATCATGTCAAATGCTCTCTTGGTAAACCTATAGGAGATACTTTTATTTACCCTTATAGGCGCAACCACTTCAAATGCTTTTAATCCAAGCTCCGGAAGGCTTGTATCAAGTGCAACATTACTGTTACAAGTTCTTTCCATTTTGATATCCATAGTCCTTTTTCCCTAATAGCTATTTTTACAGTGCCCCCCAGCACCTTTTCCCAAATGAATACCTTAAACGAAATTTCTCCTCCGAAAAAGCTAGCAGCGTTCCATGATTCATCAACGTTTCACACTTCTATACGATAATTTTATCATATAATAAAGTGTATCCGCGCATTATAAATATATCCTTTATTGATAATTCAGTATTTCTTTATACATTTACTCAATACAGTTTATTCTCATGCCATCTCCATGCATGAGTTATGATTGTATCTATATCTTCATATTTCGGCTTCCAGCCCAATACTTCTCTGGCTTTTTTACTGCTTCCAACTAAAATCGCCGGATCGCCTTCACGTCTGCCGGATATTGTAGCCTTGATATCTCTTCCCGTCACTTTTCTTGCAGATTCCACTACTTCTAATACGCTCGTGCCAGTTTCATTTCCAAGGTTAAAATAATCAGGCTCTTTTCCATTATTTAAATAATCAAGAGCTAGCAGATGTGCATTTGCCAGATCTTCTACATGTATATAATCCCTGACACAGCTTCCATCTACTGTTTCATAATCACTTCCAAATATCTTTACATCTTCTCTTTGTCCACCCGCTGCATCGAGAACTAATGGAATAAGATGTGTTTCAGGATCATGGCTCTCACCAATTTCTCCTTCAGAATCCGCCCCCGCAGCATTAAAGTATCTCAGTACTACGAACTTTAAGCCATATGCCAGACTATAGTCCTTGAAAATCCTTTCAACCATCAGCTTACTTGCACCATATGGATTTATCGGATTCTGTGGCATTTTTTCTGTTATAGGAACAGTGTCAGGTTCTCCGTAAGTAGCGCAGGTGCTACTGAAAACAATTTTATTTACTTTATGTTCCAACATTACATGTAGCAAATTCAAAGTATTTGATACATTGTTGTAGTAGTATTTTTCAGGATTCTTTACGCTCTCGCCAACATATGCGTATGCTGCCAGATGCACTACTGCACCAAATTCATACTTATCAAAGACTTCTTTTAACTGTTTAATATCTGAGAGATCGCCCACAATCAGCTTTCCCCATTTAACAGCTTCTCTATGTCCATATATGAGATTGTCAAAAATGATTGTCTCATATCCCTGGCGATTAAGCATTTTGTTAACATGAGAGCCTATATAACCGGCTCCTCCTGTCACCAAAACACACTTGTTATGCATGTTTTTTCCTTTCCATGTGAGCAGTTAGTATTATGCTTAATTTATATTTTCTCCTGAAATAAAAAGAACTTCCCATACCAATAATATTTGGGAAGCAATATAACCAAAGTATTGTGTTATGTTTTTCTTCCCCATCACAGTCATGTATTATTTACATATCATGCTTATCAATACTTCTCCCATGTTCAGGTAATCATCTACATACTAAATCCTCATATACAAACTATTTAATGCACTTTACAACGTGTCACTTAATATATCGGCATTTTGCGCAAATGATTTAGTATCCTCCCCCATAATCGCAGATGTGACGCCATTTTCCTGCATTCGCCATCGCTATAATAATTAATTATACGCTAGATATTGATTTTTTCATAGAAAAAAACGTAGATTTTGTGATGAAATCTACGTTTTTTAATACTTTTTTTATAATTATATTGCTAATATCAGTGTTTGCCGCCTTTTAACGCGAAAAAATTATTCCTTTTTACCCAATTCAGCCTGAAGCCTGGCGATTAAGGCATCCTTCTCGGCGATTGTCGCATTTGCATCATATAACTTGGCGTTGGCCTCGTTAAGCTGTGCATTGGTCTTATCTAGCTGTGCATTGGTCTTATCTAGCTGTGCGTTGGTCTTATCTAGCTGTGCGTTGGCATCATTTAGCTGAAGCTTGACATTATCAAGCTCCTCCTGATATTCATCGATCATATATTTGACAGTGTTGCGATCAAGAATCTGAAGTTCTTTTGAAAACATATCCATTATCCTCTCAACGTTCATACACATATCATACAGATCCTGATATAAGGCCTTAAAATACGGATACTGTTCGATAAGGTCAACTATATATTCTGGCTCATCGCATCCAAGGAATGTCAGCCACGCCTCAAGTTCTCCATTTATACCTTCATTATGGAGATTTTCCAAGAAAATATCAACGGGAATAAATATAAAATTTTGAAGCATATTCAGCTCAAGGCCCGTATCTGATACAGTGTACAAATTATGGATGAAGCAATCCTTGAACTTTTTGAATTCTTTGGGGCTCCTTTCCAGAAAAACAATTGTGTAGACCGGGCAAATATTCTTATATGTGAAGTTACTCTTTTGGCTGTCTCTAAGTCTCTTATACTGCCGCAGAAGTAAATCCGCAGAGTAGCAAGAAGCTCTTTCACCGGTGAATGCAAAGCCAAGCTTTTGTACCTCTATATTCGCTATAGTGCCATCATCCAGTTCGACCACAATATCAGTAATGACCAGCGATAATTCATCCCCAAGCCTTGAATTGTCATTTGATAAAGTGTACTTTACCGTAACTTTTCTTTTGAGTAATACACTAAGGAGATTTGACAGGCGCTCGGGATTGATTTCCGGACTTAGAATTTCTTTGAAGTAACCGTCATAAAGCATCTTGACACCCTTTGTCCCTGTACAGATATCAAGGAATGTTTCTTTTTGATCGTCACTCCATGAATTGTATACTGCCTGAAGTTTTACATTTGAATTAATTTCTCCTATGATCTCATTTCTAGCCCTGATCATAGGAAAATACTGTGATAATCCCTTGTTTCTCATTATGTTCCTCTCTCATTTTAATGGAATTCTATAGCGAAGTTCATCGGTGTGTGGAGCCGATATAGCCAAAGAGTTATTTCAGAATTGAAACAACAAAGAATATGATAACAAAAAATCTTAAGAAATTCCGTCGAAATTTCTTAAGATTTTCTGTAGACACAAAGATTTCAAATTTTCAGTTTATATTGCTTAGCAACAGTTTATGTCACTCAATCTTAAACTCATACGCCGTATTATATGTCGCCACGTACAG
>JAILMY010000107.1 GCA_024692165.1 Butyrivibrio sp.
TATACTCATTCTGAGCAAATTCTTCAGCAACCGTTGATTTTCCGATTCGTCTGGCTCCTTCAATCAGTAATGCCTTCGTCCCATTTGTCTCTTTCTTCCACTCAGATATCTTATAATAGATATTTCTTTTTATATCCATAACTCACTCCTTGTCAATAATACGCAAGGTAAACTTTTGCAAAATATACAACGGTACGCAAACTAATATTAACATATTATTACGCCTGTGCGCAATGTATTTGCAAAAACATTATTTGTCTTTTCCCCTTAGCAAAAGAGCTGCATTTACTACTACAAATACTGAACCAAAGTTGTGCCATAAGGCTCCGGTAATCGGAGTAAGTACTCCCATTGCAGACAGAATTACTGCTGAAATGTTTATAATAAGCGAAGCCGCAATGTTTACTTTTATTCTTTTCATAACCTTCTGCATCAGGTCAAACAGATATGGAAGTCTTTTGATGTCATCACTTACAAGAACTGCATCTGCTGATTCAATCGCTATATCCGAGCCGATTCCACCCATGGCAATTCCTGCATCAGCTGTGGTAAGCGCAAGTGCGTCATTTACTCCATCTCCAATCATGCATATCGGCTCCTTACCCCCGGCATATCCTTTTATGATATTCATCTTTTCTTCAGGAAGAAGATTCGCGCGGACATCCTTGATTCCCGCAGATGCTGATATAGAACCGGCAGCATACTCATTATCGCCTGTAAGAAGTATCGGTGTAATACCAACCGCCTTAAGCCTGCTGATAGTTTTTTCAGCATCCTCTCTTATAGTGTCTTTCAGAGCTACAATACCGGCTACCTTATCATCTAATGACACATATACTATGGTTGCTCCTTCATCCATTTCTTTTTTACTGATATCTTTCAGATTTTCAACAGACAGATTCTGCGAAGTCATGAAGTCTTTTTTTCCTACCATGACTTTTTTACCGTCGATTTCCGCAGAAATTCCTTGTCCTGCCATTACCTTGAAGCCTTTTACGGTTTCATATTTTCCGCCTTTTTCTACATAGGCATTCCAGATTGCCTTGCCTAAAGGATGTTCAGACTGCTGTTCTGCAAGTGCAGTATATTTAAGTATTTCATCTTCACTATATTTAACATCTGCGCTTACAACCTTTGATACCCTTGGTTTTCCATAGGTAAGTGTTCCAGTCTTGTCAAAAGCAATCCTCTTTATCTTAGATAATCTTTCAAGAGCATCTCCGCTTCTTACGACAATTCCGTATTTTGCAGCATTACCGATGCCTGCAAGCACAGCTGTCGGTGTAGCCAGAATAAATGCGCAAGGGCAGAATACAACCAAAACTGTTACTGCTCTCATGAACTCACCCGTAACTATCCATGTAATTACGGCACAGGAAAGAGCAATCACAACCAGCCATGTAGCCCATTTATCCGCAGCTGTAACGATAGGTGCTTTATTTTCTTCCGCTTCTTTGGCAAGTTTTATCATCCTCTGAAGGGAACTGTCAGAGCTAACGGAATCAGCTATCATAGTAAATGCGCCAAACTGATTCATGGTTCCGCTGGATACTGTGTCGCCCGCCTTTTTATCAACAGGAATGCTCTCTCCTGTCATGCCCTAACTTCTGTTACACCTCGTCCACGCATCTTTTTATCGTGCCATAACTTTTTGATTCCACCTACTCCAAGTGCTATTACATCTTTAGGCAAGGGTGCTTTTTCAAGCACTGCCAAACCACTTGCAGCATCAAATCTTGTATATATCCCCAAGTACTCAGGGAAGTGTATTGCAAGCCATCTTTGGATTCTGTTAGCAGATATGTTATGCTGCTTAACTATCCTGTCACGGCTGTATACCAAATCTCTTATCTCAGCATATATGCCTTCTGGCATGTATGGAATAGAATATCTTCCATCAATTACCAACTTAGCAATTGTTTTAGGATCATTGGCATCTGTTTTCTTAGGGCTGTTATCATCTAATTCCTTGATTTTCTTGACGGAGAAAGGATTGACCATTTCTAATGTCATTTTGTGTTCGGTCACATACTTTGCAAAAGCAAACCAGTAGTGACCTGTTGGCTCACAGCCTATCAATACGCCGGTCTTATTTTTCTCTATCTTTAAGTCTTCAGCCCACTGATTAAATGTGTTGAATCCTTCAATGTCATTCCCAAATGAGAAAACTTTTCTTGTTAGTTCTAGGCCTCTATTATCAAAGGCTCTAGCGTAATGAATCTGACTTCCAATATCTATGCCGATTACTAGTGTTGTGTCTGTTACTTGTTCGATTTTTTCATTCTGTGTATAATTCATGTGAGACCTCCGTTTGTTTTAGATGTTTTTTCATCCGCCAAGATGAACACCTAAATCTTAACGCTAGGTCTCTTTCTATTCAATTGGTGCTATTTATGAATTAC
>JAILMY010000135.1 GCA_024692165.1 Butyrivibrio sp.
TCAGCTTCTGAAACTGTTTCCTCTACCTGAACCTCTGCTGTCTCTTCATCAGCGGCCCATACCTTAGCGCAATAAAAATCACTACCGAAAGTAGTGATCGTAAGTCCGGCTGCCAGCGTAACTGCAAGCAGCTTGCTTCCCTTTTTAAACATCACTTTTTCCTCCCATAAATCAGGTTTTATAAGCTTTCTTTCATCTCCGACTTTTTGTCATGTGCCTATGATAATAAAGTGAATATCATACGAACAATCATATTGAAATCTATTTTTGTATTTTCTAACATTTTTTGCGACAGCCTATAAAAAACCTGAGAAAACCGCCGATAATACTTATTTACACGCAAAAAGACGCCCACTTATGAGCGTCTTTTATATGATATCTTCTTATATTTATACAAAATTCAAATTATCATTATTCAGATCATCGGTATCAGAAATCGTCTTCATCCTCAAGATCATAGCTGATCTCATCAAGCTCTGCATGGAAGAATTCAGACCAGCTGTACTGGTTCATATAGTCACCGGTGTATCTGTACTTGGAATCCTTCTTGTTTTCAAGCCAATCATATAGATCGCACTCGATCCTGTCCTTGGTGATAGCCATACTTCCGCGCTGCTTTAGAATTATTCCGTCAAGCTTAAGCTTTGTAAAGGTATTCTGAAGATCCTGTCTCAGATTACATAAATAGGAAAGCTTCTTTTCCGGATCGCCGTCGTCTTCCCAAAGGGACGCGATGATCTCGCCGTTGGTGGTCTGGGCTCCCTTGTTATTTATTAGAAGAGCCACAATCTCTTTTGTCCTCTTATATTTAAATTCCACTGGCGCTCCATCCACAAAAAGCTCGAAATTGCCGAAGGTCTGGGCAAAGACTCTCTTATACTTCTTCCTTATCTCAGGATAGCGGAGGGTCTCAAGTTCCTTTTTTACCTCAGCGCCTGACCCGGGCTTTTTAAGATAGCCGCTGGCATGAAGCTTCATGGCTTCATAGGCGTAATCTGTGGATTCTGTCAGATATATGAGATTAATGTAAGGATAAAGCTCTGTCAGATACTTTCCAAGGTCAATTCCTGAAAGCTCCGGCATTTTGGCATCCAGAAATGCCACGTCGATCTCCTCTTCTCTGGCTTTCGCAAGAGCGGAAAGAGAGCTGTCAAAATAAAAGCATGTGGCCTCCGGAACGGATTTTGCAAGGAATTCTTTTAATTTCTTCAGGGATGCGCTGTCTGAATCAACTGCTAGTATCTTCACTGTGCACCTCCTGTAGGAAATGAAACGCTCTTAAGTTGCTGGTTCTGCCTTTGCTGAGCTGTCATGTGCAGAGGATCTGCTTCACCAACCACCAGAGTTTCGCCGTCGTTCAAGGCAGCATCATGAAGCGGACCTGCGTTCATATCAGCAAGCACCAGAGCCGCGAATCTGTCGTAGTTATCGTCATCAATTACAGGGAAATGGTATTTCATTCGATACCAGTGCTCCGGATCATAGCCGGCTCCACCAATATAGAGTCTGTCTGCTGTATCAGCAACTTCCTCAACCCCGGCCTTATCTCCCGGCTCCAATCCAGCATCTTCGCAAAAGAGCATGCCATAAGCCTTAAGAATTCTGTCTCTTACAGTCTCATCGCTTCCACTCTTATTTTTTCTTCCGGTCAGAGTATCCATGACCTGATAGTAAAAGTCCTGGGCCTCCTCACTTTCTTCAAAATTCACAATCGCATCATAAAACTTCTTAATATCAATGTCCTTAGCTACTGATGCCATCGTCCCCTCCTTTAAATCTCATAGATACTACTTATATCATTATACAGCATTTATTTAATTAAAAAACAGATAGTAAACACCTTTCGTCTGCTATCTGTTCATATTTCAATGAATTCTGATTCAGAAATTTATTCTGCAATATCCAGTTCGATGTCTCCGGATCCTGAATGGCCGTTTAATAACTCATACTGATCCTTTGGAAGATAGAGAATCTCGTCACTTGGGCTGTCTCCACCCTTTCTTAAGAGTATACTACACATTTCGCAAATTTGTTTGATAAGTAGCGGTCAATTTTTCAATAAATGTCTGTTAACTGCTCCGAAGTATTCTCCCCTGCACTATTTGGTGATAACTTAGCATTCAAGTTAATACATGAGGGAGGGGAAATCATGGAAACACTATATCCGTTAACTGCAGCACAGAATATGCACTACCAGTGGATCAGAAGATACCATACCCAGCAGGTATCGGGAGTAAGCATTGTTGCGGCTGTGAAGCTTGATCTGGACTTTAAGCTTCTTAACAAGTGCATAAATGAAGAAACCAAGAGGTACGGATGCCTTAACTTAAGATTCACTGCTCCGGATAAGGACGGAGAAATCAAGCAGTATCTAAAGCGAAAGACTCAGCGGAATATAAAGATTCTAAATATGTCTGATATGTCCTTTGAAGAAGCAAATGAGATCATGCAGACCATGGCCTACGAAACCTTTGATGGAGATGATATTCCGATGTATCAGTTCCTGATGGTCAGGCTTCCCAATGGTTTCAACGGCTTTTTTGCCCACATGGATCACAGGCTCATAGATTCCTGCGGCATTGCCGTTATGGTAAAAGACATCATGGCGCTGTATGCGCACTACAAGTACTACAAGGCCTATCCTGAAGCCCTGGCTGACTTTGAAAAGGTCCTTATTCAGGATCTGGAGAAGGCAACAAATGAAAAGCGTTTTGAAAGGGACAGACAGTATTGGGAAAATCTTTTGGAAAAATACGGTGAGCCTCTTTACTCCGATATTCAGGGACCGTCAGTCCTTGAAGCATCCAGAAAGCTTCATCATGATCAGAGCCTTAGAAGCGCTGATATTGAGACCAATAACCTGTTTGTTGAGGTCAAGGACTATATCCTGGAAAAAGAGCCTGCTACAAGGCTTTTAGACTATTGCAGAGAAAGAAAGATCTCTTTTAACAACCTGATGCTGCTGGCCATGAGGACTTACCTTTCCAAGGTCAATGGCGGTCAGGAGGACATTACTATCGAAAGCTTTATCGCCAGAAGATCTACCCATGATGAGTGGACCTCCGGCGGAAGCCGAACCATCATGTTCCCCTGCAGAACAGTAATATCGGCTGACACCAGCTTTTTTGATGGGGCTATGGAAGTGCAGAATACGCAGAACAGCAACTACC
This sequence comes from Butyrivibrio sp., assembly GCA_024692165.1. Taxonomy (GTDB): domain Bacteria; phylum Bacillota; class Clostridia; order Lachnospirales; family Lachnospiraceae; genus Butyrivibrio. Next base: position 3,171 of record JAILMY010000135.1, read on the forward strand.
TTCATAGCAGCTATGATCCACAGCTCATAAGGAAGTCCTTAAAAGAAAAGTTTGGAACCCCGGATGGAACCACCTATGAAAGCTGCTATCTAACCTATCAGCCCCTGCAGGTTGATTCAGATAACCTGGATCTTTCAGGAATTCCGCTGTACTTTAAGTGGTTCGCCAATGGAGCTGCCACCAAAAAGGTTTATCTTACCATCACCCACACTCCCGAAGGAGGCCTTAATTTCTCATATCACTATCAGACAGCGGCTTTGACGGAAAAGGATATTGAGCTCTTTTACTACTACATGATGCGCATCGTATTTATGGGAATTGAAGATGATTCGGTACCAATAGGCGCGATAATAGCTCGCGTTTAACAATAACACACGTTATGAGGAGGAGAATGATTATGAAGAACGAGAAGAAATTTAAGGAATTTTTGGCACAGTACTGTGATGTTAAGCCACAGGACATGACGGACGAAATGAGGTTCTGCGAGGATCTTGGACTAAGCTCCTTTGACTTTATGTCACTTCTGGGGGACTTGGAAGATACCTTTGACGTGGAGCTCACCCCCGACAACATCGGAAATGTCTACACTATCGGTCAGGCACTGGCACTTATAAACGATGAACGTCAAAGTGCATAAGGAGGCCCAGGATGGATAGCATAAGAGAACTTCTTGAATACTGCCAGGGTAATTACAGGGATTACCCGGCCCTCAAATGGCCGGAACACGGAGATGTGAAAGAGAAATCCTTCGGGGAGCTGGTAACAGACGCAGCCCTCGTCCGCAGAGGTCTTTCCGGGGATGGTTATAAGGGTCAGCACATTGCCATCATCGGACACAGCTCTGATGAATGGCTGGAGGCCTTCTTTGGAATAACATCAGGAGAAAATGCTGCTGTATTACTGGATCCGCTGCTTCCCGACAATGAACTGACCGATCTGATAGTCAGATCCGATTCTAAAGCGGTTTTCATAGATCCAACCAAGCTTTCTTTGGCGGAAAGAATCTCCACGGAGTGCCCTTCTGTAGAAAAAATCTATCTCCTTAGTTCCGGAGATACCGAAGAAAACAGTTCATACGGAACTCTTGGAAGCCTTAAAAAGCTGGGAAAAGAAAACAGTGACGTGCCAGGAAATACCGGCAACGCCCTGGCTATGATCATTTTCACCTCAGGGACCACCGGAAAGAGCAAAGGAGTAATGCTGACTCAGAAGAACCTCATAAGCAACGTGGAAGCCGTGGAATATGACGCTGCTCCCGGTGTGGTTGTGCTCAGCGTTCTTCCTATACACCACGCATACTGTCTTGTCATGGACTTTTTGAAGTGTTTGTCCCTTGGCGCCACTGTGTGCATCAACGATTCCTTCCTGCATATGGTCAAAAATATGCAGCTCTTTAAACCCAGCGTTATGCTAATGGTTCCAATGATGATAGAGACCATCTACAAGAGACTTGAGAGTGCCGGTAAGCTCCTGCCCAAAAAGCTTGTAGCGGCCAAAGCCTTTGGTGGAAACCTCACAACTGTTTTTTCAGGAGGTGCTCACCTGGATCCCTTCTACATTGATAAATTTAGGGAATATGGCATAAATATCTATCAGGGCTACGGCATGAGCGAGTGCTCTCCTGTTATAAGCTCCAACACACCTGCTAATAACAAGCCCGGTTCTGTGGGAAAGGTTTTGAAAAATGCTGAAGTCAGGATCGAAAACGGCGAGATACTGGTCAGAAGTACCAGCGTTATGACAGGTTATTATAAAATGCCGGAGGAGACCTCTAAGACTCTCTCAGAGGGATGGCTCCATACCGGTGACAAGGGCTACATCGACGAAGATGGATATCTTTTCGTCAACGGAAGGGTCAAAAACCTGATCATTCTTTCAAATGGCGAAAATATCTCTCCTGAAGAGATAGAGAATAAGCTGTCCCTCTATTCTCTGATCGATGAAGTTGTGGTTACAGGAGAAGGCAGTGGCCTTACAGCCAGAATTTATCCTAATCAGGATATTATTTCAAAAAAGAAGTATGACTATGAGAAATTACAGCGAAAGCTTCAGGAAAACCTCGATGAATACAACAAATCACAGCCTACCTACAGAAGGATTACTCATCTGATCATAAGAGAGAATCCCTTTCGAAGAAATACAACAAGGAAAATCCTGCGGCAATATGCCAATGAGGATGTACCTGCATAGATCTCCTAAAGCGCAAGACAAGCCGGTCACTGCTGTGGCCGGCTTGTCACTTTTATGAGCTAAGTCCCGGAAGAATTCCGGTTATAAATACCTGTGCCAGGATGTCCGCCACCTCATCAGCGGAGGCATCAAAGCCCGAGGATGACCATTTGTGGAGAACGCCTACAGTACTTCCGATTCCGGAAGCGATAAAGTAGGATGCGCTCTTTTTGTCACGGATGTGATAGGACTCGTCATCCGTTACCTGTCGCATATATCTGTCAAACATCATCAGCATCTTTTCAAAAAAGGCATCTGATCTTGTGGTTTCGAGGAGTGTGGCCAGAAAGCGATTCTCTTTTGTGTAATTGCAGATAGCAAGGAAAAAGGATTTACAAATATCCTTGTCATCCTTGGGATGAAAGCTTTCCATAAGCCTGAAGATATTCTCGATGGTCTTTTCTTCGGCAGCTGTCACAAGATCAGGAATATTTTCGTAGTGATTGTAGAACGTGCTGCGGACGAGACCGGCTTTTTTAACCACGTCTGCCACAGTTATCTTATCTATATCCTTTTCCTTCAGCAAAAGAAAGAATGAATCAAAGATTGCATCCTCTGCAGTGCTGAATCTCTCGTCTAGCTTAAATTCTTTCTCCATCCCTCAAACCTTTTTCATACATTACTTCACGTAGTTTGCATCCACCTTCTGTTCCCAGCCACATCTGTTGAAGTAGATGAGCATTATTATGCTGCACACCAGCCAACCCATTGGATAAGCGATAGAAATCGGATAGATTGATGTGGTTAGATGTGAAACAATAAACAGGTATATCTGCCTGAATAATACAAAGGAGCTGAGCATTATGTACATAGGTGCCTTGGCGTCCCCAATACCGCGCAGCGCACCGGCGTGCATCTGATTACTACAACATAGTATATCAAAAAAACAGTTCATTCGAATAAAAAGTGTGCCCAGGCGGACAACCTCAGGATCGCTGTTAAAAAGCCTTACAATCTGAGGTGCAGCAATATACTCAGGAATTACAAGGATAACTGTACAGATAGCTGCCAGAATCAGCGCCTGTCTGATTCCTTTTTTTATCCTGTCTACATTTCCTGCTCCGGCATTCTGACCAACGAAGGTTGTGGCTGTCATGGCAATACTCTGCATGGGCAGCATTACAAAGCCATCAATCCTTCCGTAGGCTCCCCAGCCCGCTGTACTGCTCTCGCCAAATCTGTTGATATATCCCTGAACAAACAGATTTGAAAATGAGATTACAGCCATTTGGATTCCCGCAGGCATTCCCACTTTGATTATTCGTCTTAAAATCTCAGTGTCTATCCTCAGCTCATTAAATCTTATGCGGTAAATCTCCTTGCTTCTTACCAGCACGATTATTGTAAGGATTGCAGAAACAAACTGAGATATGATCGTTGCATAGGCTGCGCCGGCAACCCCCATTTTAAGTGTAACTACGAAAAAAATATCCAGAATAATATTGATAACCGATGTGATCACCAGAAAGATCAGCGGTTTAACCGAGTCTCCCACGGCCCTTAGTATGGCAGAACCAATGTTGTACATCATAAGACCAAGGATTCCCAGGAAATATATCTGCAGATACTGCGTAGCCAACGGCATTACACTCTCAGGCGTAGACATAAACCTAAGAAGCGGAGGCGTTATGTAATATCCGAAAAGCATCAATACAATGCCCATCAAAAAAGTACATACAATAGCGGTATGTACTGCCTTTTTGAGCCCTTCCTCGTTCTTAGCACCAAAATAATGGGATATTATAACACTGGCGCCGGTGGAATAGCCCATAAAAAAGCCTACCAGAGTCATTATGGCAGGTGCCACACTGGTAACAGCTCCCAGGGCGCTGGCTCCCACTTCTCTCCCGACAATGATACTGTCTATGGTGTTATATAGTTGTTGAAAAACATTACCGGCAAGCAAAGGAATCGCAAACAAAATAAGTTCTTTGCTGATAGATCCCTGTGTCATGTCCATTGTTGCTCGTCTTGCCATTAAAATAACCTTACTTTCTAAATAAAATGGATTAGACCATTATACCTCTTTTTTCCAGTATTTTCGAACCCTGTTCTTAAGTTCTCCCATAAGCATGATTCTGTCTTTGTTCTGGTCTTCAGTTCTTTTCTTATCCGGCATAAACTTTGTTATGCTGGCAAGAATTCTCTTCTGGTTAAAGGACATTTGTCCGGCATGAAGTCTGGAAAGAGTAGCCTTTGCCTCATTGACTCTGGCTTCCATAGCCAGTTTTTCATTGTTCACTCTGGTCTCAACAGAAATAACCTCTTCCTGAACCTTCTCGAATCTGGCCTGGGCCCGTTCGTTGAACTCGGCGTGCATCTTTTCTACATCCTTAAGAAGAGCTGAAAGGCTGGCCTCCGTCAACGCAAAATCCGCTCCGAAAACAGCTGCCAGAACCAGGGCAAGTATTTCGTATATAACCGGGTGAATCGCCGAATGCATCCCATTAACAAAGGGTATCAGGTATTTTACAATAAGAACTCCGGCAAGACCAAAGCAGATACTTACCGGGAGACAGATGCGACCCTTAATATTAAGGGGCATCTCACTGTAGTCCCACCATCTGGCATGGAATCTCTTTTCCAGTACCCAGGAGGTGCCAAACTCTGCCACAGCACTTCCCAGCATGCAGATTATAAAAATGGCCCATATAGGAAAAGAAGGTTCCGACAGAGCCGGGATCAGGCTAAAGAGAATCGATGTTGCAACTACACATGATCCGTAAATAGGGCACACAGGTCCAAACAAAAAGCCTCTGTCAGCCCACTTTTTTTCTTTGGTTGTGCAGTATATGGATTCCCATACCCACCCTAAAAAGCTGTAAAAGATGAATTCTACAAAATACTGGGCAACTAACATATTTATCCCCCATGGATTTATTTATTTTCTCTGACTGAAGTCTTTACTACAAACCTAAACAGCACAATAACTGATATTAACGATATTACAAAAAATGCGGATAATGCAACCATGGCTCCTCTAAGGCCAATATTATCTGTCATGACGCCTGTAAGCGCTGTAAATACAACGCCTCCGATATTTGCGCAAAAACCCTATATTTCTATTATATAAAGTTATCATAATTTAGTA
>JAILMY010000163.1 GCA_024692165.1 Butyrivibrio sp.
ATTATCGAGGAGGTTCAGAATTATGTCAGAACAAACTTTTGAACAGATGCTTAACGAATCGTTCAAAACAATTCACACAGGGGAGGTTGTTGAGGGAACGGTTATCGATGTTAAGCCTGACGAGATAATCCTTAACATTGGATATAAGTCCGATGGTGTTCTCACTAAGAGCGAATACAGCAACGATAACAGTATCGATCTCACAACTGCCGTTAAGGTTGGCGACACTATGGACGTTAAAGTCCTTAAGACAAACGACGCTGACGGACAGGTTATTCTTTCATACAAAAGACTTGCTATCGACAGAGGTAACAAGAGAATTGAGGAAGCCTTCAACAATAAGGAAGTACTTACAGCTAAGGTTGTTCAGGTTCTCGAGGGCGGTCTTACAGTTGTAGTTGATGAAGTTAGAATCTTCATCCCTGCAAGCCTTGTATCAGACAGCTACGAGAAGGATCTCTCCAAGTATCAGGATCAGGAGATTCAGTTCGTTGTAACTGAGTACAATCCTAAGAGAAGAAGATATATTGGCAATAGAAAGATGCTCGTTTCAGCTGAGAAGGCTGAGCAGGCTAAGAAGCTCTTTGATTCTATCAAGGCTGGCGACGTTGTTGACGGAACAGTTAAGAACGTTACAGACTTTGGTGCATTCATTGATCTTGGCGGCGCTGACGGACTCCTTCATATCTCAGAGATGAGCTGGGGCCGTGTTGAGAGCCCTAAGAAGGTCTTCAAGATTGGCGATACAGTTAAGGTTCTTGTTAAGTCTATCGATGGCAGCAAGATTGCTCTTTCCAGAAAGTTCGACGACGAGAATCCTTGGAAGGATGCTACATCAAAGTATGCAGTAGGCAACGTTGTTAAGGGTAAGGTTGCCAGGATGACAGACTTCGGTGCATTCATCGAGCTTGAGCCTGGTATCGACGCACTTCTTCATGTTTCTCAGATTGCTAAAGAGCATGTTGAGAAGCCGGCTGACGTACTTAAGGTAGGTCAGGAAGTTGAAGCTAAGATTGTAGACTTCAATGAGGATGAGAAGAAGATTTCTCTTTTAATCAAGGCTATGTTTGCTCCTGAGAAGGAAGAGGCTCCTGCAGAAGAAGGCGATGTTGTATCAGTAGATATCGACAAGGTTATCGCAGAGCAGAACGAAGAGAACTAATCAGAAGAACTTAATAAATATGCAAAATGTAAAGTCCGAAGAATCATTCATGATTCTTCGGACTTTTTGTTTTGGATATTATCCCCGACCCATCAATACCGGGGGAGTTATCATGTCAGGATTTTTCTCAAATCTGCAAACTTACAAATATGTAAATCTGAAAAAGTTATGCCTTAGGCTTCTCGTAGTAGAAGGAATTTTTACGAACAAATCCGATATCCTTGTAGTTTACGATCTGCTCAGTACTTCCGATAAAGAGGATTCCGCCGGGCATGAGGTTTGCATAGTATTTCCTGAAAATGTCGTCCTTGGCTTCCTCTGTGAAGTAGATAAGAACGTTACGGCAAACGATAAGGTGACAATCCTTTGGATAAGGATCCCGGAGCAGATCTGCCTGCTTAAAGGTTACACGGGATGTGATCTCACTGGATACCTTCATCTTGCCGTCCGGAGTCTCTGTGAAATACTTCTTTTTAAACTCATCAGGAACGTTGGCAACTTCTTTTTTATCATAGATAGCAGCCTTAGCCTTGGCCAGAACAACAGCGTCAAGGTCTGTTGCATAAACGTTTATCTGATTAAGCGGGATGTGCTTGGAGAGCATCATAACAATTGTGTATGGCTCATCACCGGTTGAACATGCAGCGCTCCAGATCTTTAAGTTCTTACCAAATTTTCCCATCAGCTCAGGAACCATTTCTTTGTCCATAAGGTTCCACTGGTCCATGTTTCGGAAGAACTCAGAAACGTTAATAGTCAGATAGGTAACAAAAGAATCAAGGGCTTCTCTGTCTTTTTTGATCAGGGCAAGAAAGCCATCATAGCCTTTAACTTCATATTTGCTGATAAGAGTATCGATTCTTCTTTTCATCTGCTTTTCTTTGTAAGCATTAAGGTCAATCTTTGTCAGATCATATACACCTTTTTTAAACCACTCGTAATCATATTCCATGAATGTATCTTCCTCCTAACAGAATAATCATGTGTACAAGGCCACACCTATATTCTATATTAGTAAAAACTTTATGTAAAATGAAATAATTATAAACCAAATGACGTAAATATAAACGTGACCGGCATTTTGAAAAGTGCTTTACATTTATTTTGCAAAATGGTATTTTATTCTTCGTGTTTTTCATCTTAGAAAAATCATGCCGTTTCCGGCAAATTTTCCAAATGATTGAGAGAGTAATAAATGGATATTAGAAATGCAATGACTAGCGAATTATCCGCTTTGGAAATTAAGCTTGCAAAGACAAAAACTGAATATGAGAATACGATTTTTCCTGAAGGGGACCTGGTAGTTAATAAAAATGGGAATTATTATAAGTATTTCAATATTGCAGATGGTGAAAGGAAGCTTATACCTAGTTCAAATAAAGAACTCATACAGAAGCTTGCCCTGAAAAAGTATTACGAGCGTCAGATTTATGCTTATCAAAGAGAAATAAGTGCGATAAAGAAATATTTGAAAACGATGCCTAATAAAACGGAGGATGATCTGTTTAAATCAACTCCGGTTTACAAGGAGCTGATGAAACCGATGGTAGGTAATTTACTAGATATTACCGAATGGGAAGCAGAGGAGTATGTGAAAAGTAAGGATTATCCTGAGAACCTGATTTTAAATACTATCAAAGGCGATAAGGTTAGATCAAAATCAGAAGCAATAATTGCAGATGAGCTGTTTAGATTGAAAGTGCCATATAGATATGAGTGCAGACTTATGGTAGGAAATACCTTTCTTCATCCTGATTTTACTGCTATCAATAAAAGGACAGGAGAGATTTATATATGGGAACACTTTGGGAGAGTAGATGATTCAGGTTATCTTAACCGGAATTGTATTGGTAAGATGATCAAATATCTAAATGCAGGATATTATCCGACAATAAATATGATAACTACCTATGAGACAATCAAGGATCCGTTTACTTCAATTCAAGCAAAGGAAATGATAGAGCAATATCTCTTATGATTGGGCTGAAATGAAGGGAATTAAAAATTTTACCCAATGGTTTTTCTTTAAATTGGGCTGGAAATGGCTTTTCTGGATTTTATACCCAGAGATTTTTTTCAAAATTGGGCTCATGGGAGGAAAAACGAAAAAAGTACCCAAGAATTCAGGAGAAATCTTGGGTACTAATCATTAAAATTCGTGTCTCAGCCCAAAAGCCGAAAAAAATCGTGGGTATTATTTTCAAAAACGGCCATCACAGCCCAATCAATCACAGTCCAATATACTGAAGTGCATTCGAGCCCAATCAATCACAGTCCAATATACTGAAGTGCATTCGAGCCCAATCATTCACACCAAATCAACTACAGCCAAATCCTTCATAGTTCCAGCACATGAGCGATCACATGACACGCATAAAGACTCATGGCAAATCGACTTTTTTTCATATTTTCATTGAGGTCAAAGAAAAATCGCTTATCCTCGTAGTTCTCTTTAAAGAATGGCGCAAAAACCAGGTCCCATTCAAGAAGATACTGTCCTTCCTTCTTGGTATAGCAATTCTCCGGGGTGGCTTTCTCACGATAGGCCTTATCCACAAAAGATGCTATAGATTTATGAATCGCCATATCCTCATGGGGAAGATAGAAATAGTCTTTATAGTTTGAATAGTAGTACTTAAGCTCAGTCTCATACAGCGGAACCCTCAAAGTAGCTTCATTTCCGACAATCTTGAAATAACAGTTATCAAGATTTCCGGATAAAGAAGAGGGCAGCGATACCGGAAGTACCAGCTTCATATATACTTCTGTTTTCTTCTGGCCGTTGTAGTCCTCATAGTAGTTAGCCTGGACCTTCTTGGCACGGAGGGGCAATTCATAGTCATAATCTGAATCAACCAGCTCCTCATCGGTTCTGATAGAAACCTTCGGAAGATTTCTGAAGCGGTTAAAGAAGGTCTGATACTGAAGCATCGGAAGAAGCCCAAACATACCCTTAACGTCTTCCAGATTATGTAAAAGAAGAAGCTTTAGTAGGTCAGGGCGCTTACTTACAACATAATCCTGATATACCTTTATAAGCTTACCTCCGTCATACTTATCCTCTCTGTTAATGCCAAGATAGAGTTCAACGGTCTTCTGCTTGCAGTCAGGAAGCCCAAGCTGTTCCTTATAAGGAGAAACAACCTTGTAAAGATCATAGGATCTAAGTCCCTTAAAAGGATCATCCATCTCATGCTTCTCGAACTTTGCCTTCAAAAAAGGAATGTCGAATTTATCACCGTTATAATGGATCACATATCTGAAGTTTTTAGAGAGCAATGAGAAATCCTTAAGAATTTCTGCTTCATGTTCCACGCTCTCAGCAAAATACTGGCATACATGCCAGGTATGCTTCTGATAATATGCAACACCTATCAAATACAAGTTTGAATTCTTGGGAGAAAGTCCCGTTGTCTCGATATCAAGAAAAAGAATCTCTTCTTTATTGCATCCAAGGAGTTCTGGAAGAGAATCTACGTAAGTGCTGTCAGAAAGTACGAATTCTTCACTGGTCTTAATCATATTCCCCACTCACTTTCAATTATTCTGCCAAATATTCGGTACATACAAGAGCTGAAAATAGAAAACTAAATCCCCTAACGCATTCCATTATAGCAGAATATTGACCAGTTCAACATCTTCAATAAAATAACCACTAAAAACCGTCTACTAATCTAGCTTTTTTAACGTAAAAAAGTTATACTTATTTTGTTGGGTTGTTTCATCTCAAATAGTCATTTGGGATACAGTATTCTAAAAAAATCGAAAGAAGGGTAGGAAATGGCAAGAGGTACGTTTACGGGCGGTATCCATCCATATGAAGGCAAGGAATTGTCTAAGGATAAGCCTATCAAAGCAGTGCTACCAAAAGGGGATCTGGTATATCCTTTGTCCCAGCACATCGGCGCACCCGCTAAACCAATCGTAGCAGTGGGGGATCATGTACTTACTGGTCAAAAGATTGCAGAAGCAGGCGGATTTGTGTCTGCCAACATATTTGCTACTGTATCTGGAACAGTTAAGTCGATTGAGCCAAGGCGCCTGACGACCGGAGCAATGTGCCAGAGCATCATTGTTGAAAATGATGAGAAGTACGAAGAAGTAGAATTCAAACCGGCGAAACCGTACGAAGAAATGACACCCGAGGATAAGATTGCGGCTGTCAGAGAGGCCGGCGTCGTAGGTATGGGAGGAGCAGGTTTTCCTACTGCTGTTAAGTTTGCTCCCAAAGAGCCCGAAAAAATCGATTATATTATTGCAAACTGCTCAGAATGTGAGCCTTATTTGACGTCTGATTACAGACGTATGATCGAGGAGCCTGAGCTTTTGCTGGAAGGTCTGAAGGTGGCTGTTAGTATTTTCCCTAATGCAAGGGGTATCCTTGCCATTGAGGATAATAAACCAGACGCCATCGCTATATTCAAGAAATTAACTGAAAATGAAGATAAGATCAGTGTTAAGCCTGTAAAGACCAAGTACCCCGAGGGTGCTGAGAGAATGCTGATCTATGCTTGCACCGGAAGAGAGATCAATTCTTCCATGCTCCCGGCTGACGCAGGATGTATCGTTGATAACGTTGATACATTGTGCGCTGTTTGCAGAGCGGTAAAAGAGGGAAGACCTCTGATGGAGAGAATTGTAACCATTACCGGTGATGCCATCAGTGATCCAAGGAATTTCAAGGTAAGGATCGGTACAAACTACAAGGAACTCATTGATGAGGCCGGTGGTTTTACCTGTGAACCTGCCAAGATCATTTCCGGCGGTCCTATGATGGGCTTTGCGGTCTTCGATCTTGATGTGCCTACTACCAAGACTGCTTCCGCGATTACATGTTTTTCCAAGGATGCAGTTTCTGAGATGGAGCCATCAGCATGTATCAACTGCGCAAGGTGTGTAGACGCCTGCCCTGAGAGACTTATTCCCAAGAACCTGGCAGATGCGGTTGAACATAATGATGAAAAGACATTCCTTGATATGTACGGAATGGAGTGCTGTGAGTGCGGATGCTGCAGTTATATCTGCCCGGCAAGACGTCAGCTCACACAGCTCATCAAAGGTATGAGAAAAATACAACTTGGTAAGAGGAAAAAGTGAGGGGAGGAGAAGCTAGAATGAGTGAACTTAGAAAAGTGTCATCCAATCCACATGTAAGATCCAAGACCACCACATCAAATATCATGATGTGGGTTCTGATCGCCTTGCTTCCTTCAGCCGGTTTTGGTATTTACAACTTTGGAGTTGACGCGCTAATCATCTTAATACTGTCAGTGGCTTCCTGCGTTCTTTCAGAGTTCATCTATGAAAAGGCGTTAAAAAAGCCGGTGACAATCGGAGATCTTTCTGCTGTAGTTACAGGTCTTTTACTTGGAATGAACCTGCCATCTACAGTGCCGTGGTGGATTCCAATCCTTGGCGGCGTCTTTGCAATCATTATGGTAAAACAGCTCTTTGGAGGACTGGGGCAGAACTTCATGAACCCGGCCCTTGGCGGAAGGTGCTTTTTGGTACTTTCTTTCCCGGCGTTTATGACCAACTTTGTGACAGATACCTACACAGGAGCAACTCCACTTGCAAACCTTAAGAGCGGTGTAGAAGTAAACATCATGGATATGCTTATTGGTAAAACAAGCGGAACCATCGGTGAGACTTCAATGATCTGTATTGCAATCGGAGCTATGATCCTCTTTGCAGTAGGCGTTATAGATTATGTGATCCCGTTCACATACATCATCACATTTGCTATTTTCGTAGCTATCTTTGGTGGATACGGACTTAACTGGACATATATTTCTGCACACCTGGCAGGTGGCGGACTTATGCTTGGTGCTTTCTTTATGGCTACCGACTATGTCACATGTCCGATCACTCCCACAGGACGATTTATCTACGGCTTAAGCCTTGGACTTTTGACAGGAATCTTCAGAATCTTTGGAGCAAATGCTGAAGGAGTTTCTTTTGCCATCGTAATCAGCAACCTCCTTGTTCCACTGATCGAGAAGGTTACTATTCCAAGAGCCTTTGGAATTAAGAAAACAGCAAAGAAGGAGGCGAAAAAAGCATGAACGATACAAAAAGCATGATCAAAAACGCCCTTATTCTTTTTGCTATAACACTGATTGCCGGAGTTCTTTTAGGACTTGTTTATCAGGTTACAAAAGATCCGATCGCATATCAGGAAAAGCTTGCACAGGACAAGGCCAATCAGTCTGTTTTTTCTACCGCATCGACTTTTGAAGACGTGGGGGTAGACGATTCGTTTATTGAGCAGGTACTTGCTGATTATCCCGGAGTGAGCATTGAGAGTGTAAAAAAAGCTCTAGACTCAGCGGGAAATGTTCTCGGATATGTTATTCAGGTTAAATCAAAGGGCTATGGTGACTATATTCAGTACACAGTCGGAATTACAAACGATGATGTAATCAACGGTATTTCAATTATTAAAATTGCTGAGACACCGGGACTTGGTATGAATGCTGAAAAAGTAATAGCTCCTCAGCTTGTTGATAAGGCTGCTGCAATCTTCCAGGTGGTAAAGAGTGGACAGCTGTTTGATGAATCTACTGAGATTGAGGCAATTTCAGGAGCTACAATTACATCAAAAGCTGTAACAAGTGGTGTAAACGCGGCAGTTACATATTTTGATGCAGCGTTGAAAGGAGGACAGTGATGAGCACAGAAGCAAAAAAAGGCGCTTTGGGCTTTAGAGCAGATACGCCGGGTGAACGATTTTTTAATGGCCTCATAGCTGAAAACCCTACCTTAGTACTTATGATCGGTATGTGTCCAACCCTTGCCGTTACTTCATCAGCAATAAACGGTCTTGGAATGGGTCTTGCCACCACATTTGTTCTGGCACTCAGTAATGCGGTTATATCAGCTCTTAGAAAGACAATTCCGGGAACAGTCAGAATTCCGTCTTTCATCGTTGTAATCGCATCATTTGTTACACTGGTTGAGCTTCTTATGAAGGCTTATGTTCCGGCGCTGAATCAGGCACTGGGCGTATACATTCCTCTTATCGTTGTTAACTGTATCATCTTCGGTAGAGCGGAAGCTTATGCCAGCAAGCACGGCATCGTTCCTTCGTTCTTTGATGGAATAGGAATGGGTCTTGGATTTACCTGCGCTATCACAGTGATCGGTCTTATCCGTGAGTTCGTTGGAGCAGGTACAGCCTTTGATGTACAGATCCTGGGCGAAGGAACCGTTGTTCCCGGCCCCGTAGGTGCATTCCTTTCAGGCTATCAGCCAATAAGCATCTTTATCCAGCAGGCAGGAGCCTTCTTCGTTCTGGCATTCCTTATTGCCATCATGAACAAGATCAAGGCTAACCTTGCAAGCAAGGGAAAAGATACTTCGAAGTTCGGTCAGGGTTGCTGCTCATCTTCAGAGGAAAAGGCAGCGGACAAGATCCTGGAAGATAAAAAAGCAGGAAAGGAGGCTGAATAATTATGGAAGTGATCATGAACTTAGTGGGACTTATGATAACAGCCTCATTGGTTAACAACGTAGTTCTTAGCCAGTTCCTCGGCCTTTGTCCCTTCCTTGGTGTATCCAAGAAAACCGACACAGCTCTCGGAATGGGCGGAGCATGTATCTTTGTTATTACACTGGCTTCACTGGTTTGTAGCATAATCTACAAATTCATTCTGGCGCCACTTGATCTTTCATACCTTAGAACCATCGTATTTATCCTTGTAATTGCCATGTTGGTTCAGTTTGTGGAGATGATCCTGAAGAAATACATCGTTTCCCTTTATCAGGCCCTGGGTGTATATCTTCCTCTTATCACTACAAACTGTGCAGTTCTCGGTGTTGCCATCAACAACGTGACTGATGGTTATACAATTCTCGAGAGCACCGTCACAGGTTTTGCAACAGCAATTGGCTTTACAATTGCCATCGTAATTCTGGCGGGTCTTCGTGAAAAGATGGAGTACAACGATATTCCGATTCCTTTCAAGGGAATGCCTTTAGTACTTCTTACTTCAGGACTTATGGCAATTGCGTTTACAGGTTTTTCGGCACTCAAGTAAATACGATTAGTTCGTATCATTCATGAATAGGAGATAATTCATATGATAGGTGGAATAATCATTGCAACGTGCGTGGTTGCAGGTGTCGGAATTGTAATCGGTATAATTCTTGGCATTGCAGACCTGAAGTTGCATGTAGAAGTAGATGAAAAAGAAGCTGCTATCTTAGAAGCTCTTCCGGGAAACAACTGTGGAGGCTGTGGATTCCCGGGATGCTCCGGATGTGCAGCAGCTATTGCAAAGGGTGAAGCAGCAGTTAACCAGTGCCCGGTTGGCGGAGCTCCTGTTGCAGCAGCAATTTCCGAAATCATGGGAGTTGCAGCAATAGAATCAGAAAGAATGGTAGCATTTGTACACTGCGGCGGAGACTGTGACAAGGCAAGTAAGCAGTATGAGTACTGTGGAGTATCGGATTGTCGTCTTCAGATGCAGGCTCCCGGCGGTGGTTCCAAAACATGTAGCTTTGGATGTCTTGGCGGCGGCACCTGTGTATCTGTTTGTCAGTTTGACGCCATCCATGTGGTTGACGGAAGTGCTGTAGTTGATAAGGAAGCTTGTAAGGCTTGTGGCAAGTGTATAGAGATATGTCCTCGCCACCTTATTGAGCTTGTTCCTTACGAGGCAAAAGAGATTGTGGCCTGCAGATCTCAGGATATGGGCAAGGTTGTTAACGGATACTGTAAGTCAGGCTGTATTGCCTGCCATATATGCGAAAAGAACTGTCCGTCTGGCGCGATCACAGTTGAGAATAACCTGGCATCCATAGACCAGTCAAAGTGTACACACTGCGGTACCTGCGTGGACAAGTGTCCTAAGAAAGCTATAAAGGCTGTATAAAAAGCAGTGGATTGAAAATATCTCTCTGCTCGCTACTCATTCGCGGTGAAACAGTAAATAGACAAATAAACAGGAGTCCTCATTTCACGTAGTTCAAAGAAATCGGACTCCTGTTTTTATGCCTATTAACTGTTTCATCCGCTCCTCGTAATGTCTCGCATAGAGATATTTCCAAAGCCGCAGCAATTTTATGCAGCGCAGGCCAGTGCATAGTGATAGAATGTTAGGTATGGATAATAGTCAGATAAAAGTAAAGAAAAGCGACATAGTTCTCATAGTTGCGCTGCTGGTGGGATTTTTAGCGATGATTACCGTGCTGACGCTCACAAAAAGTGGCGGAGCATACGTCGTGGTCAGTGTGGACAGCGTAGAAGTGGCAGCATTTTCACTTGATCAGGACATAACCTATGAGATTAAGGGTTTTGATGGGGGTAGTAATACCCTTATAATACAAGACGGAAAGGCCCATCTGGAGGATTCCTCCTGCCCTGATCATCTGTGCGAGCACATGGGAAAGATAGACAAAGTGGGTCAGTCCATAATCTGCCTGCCCAATAGGGTGGTGGTGGAAATCCGCGGAGCCGGTGATGACAAAGGCTTCGACACAATATCTTCATGAGGTAGCAATATGACACCAAGAAACAGTTCAACAAAAAAAATCGCGACCTACGGAATGATGGTGGCACTGGCGCTGATAATGAGCTATATTGAGGCTCAGATACCGGCTTTAATTGCTGTGCCCGGAATGAAGCTGGGACTGACCAATATCGTAGTTGTGGTGGCACTTTACGTTTTTGGCTCAAAGAGTGCCATGTTCATCAATATTATCCGTATCCTTCTGGTGTCTTTTCTTTTTGGCAGCGCCACGAGCTTTGCTTTCTCCATTACAGGGGGTATGCTTAGCACAGTTCTCATGATAGTTCTTAAAAAGACAGGCAGATTCAGCACCATAGGTGTCAGCGCCGCCGGCGGAATCACCCACAATATCGGGCAGATTCTGGTGGCTGTACTTCTTCTTCACACTGTGGCAGTTGCCTGGTACCTGCCAATTCTCTGGATTTCCGGCATCGTCTCCGGAATCATCATCGGTCTCATTTCCGGCCTTATCGCAAGTCGCTTACCGGAAAGCATCTCAAAGTAATACTAAATACTATAAATACTATTGTAGTCTTCGCCTTCGTCGCGGCTTATTCCAACCCTCTAATTATCAAAAATATGTAAAAATAAAAACGCAAATATGTTGTTGTGACAGTTCTGTGATAGAATTTTTTTATAATGTACTTACAACATAGGGATTGGCTTAACAAGCCGTTTTAAGTAGGAGGGTTAACAATGATAATCACAAAAATTCTCAGTGGTGACAAACTTGATATAGCTCTTGAGGGAAGACTTGATACCATGACAGCTCCTGATCTTGAAAAAGAATTGAAGGAAAGCCTGTCTGACGTTAAAGAGCTTGCAATCGATATGGCAAAGCTTGAGTACATCTCATCTGCCGGCCTTCGTACACTGCTTATGGCAAAGAAGGCTTTGCACAATAAGGGAGCAGTAAAGGTCCTGAATGCCAACGATATCGTAAAAGAAGTCTTTGAAGTAACAGGTTTTGACAGCCTGCTGGACATTCAGTAACAGGCGAAGGAGAAATAAACTATGAAGTCAGATGTTATTACAATTAACAATAAAGGAAAAGGATTTAAAGAAGCCGTTGAGGCAACAAAGAAGGCAGCGCAGCTTCAGGGCCTTGGAGAAAAGGATTCCCTTCAGCTTCAGCTTTGTACAGAGGAGCTTCTTAGCATGGCCCGCAGCATCACCGGAGAAGTCAGTGCTTCTTACTGGGTTGAGAGTGAGGATAACAAGTTTTGTCTCAACATGACTACTGAGACTGTAATGGACAAGAAAAAGAGAGAGCTTCTTATCGAAGCTTCTTCTTCCAGAAAAAATGAAGCAGCAAATACATTCCTTGGAACGCTCAGAGATGCCTTTGAACAGGCAATGCTTTCCGATACGGATAAGACCGTCTATGAGTTGCCGGATGATGTGGCAGCAGATATTGTGGGAAGATACATTGACAGCCCTGAATGGGACGGATATGAGCAGTCAATCCTTAGAAGAATGGTTGATGATATCAAGATTTCAATCAAGGGCGGAGTGGTAGCCATGACGGTTATCAAACAGGTTAAGTAATGTAACTGTTCACAGCAGAATCACGCACTTGCTGCGTGATTCTTGAGAATATAGGTAACAACATGGACATAAAGCAATATGTCGCCCGGGACGATGACCGGAAAGACAAAATAATAGCAAGAGCAGCTGAAATCCGCGCAAAGCGCGATGCGATGCAAAAATCTTAGAAAAAAAGTGTTGTGACAATATTGTGATATTTGTTGTTGTATCATGATTGCAGTAAATGGAAATACCAAAAACGTGATTCAGCCACAGATAAGAGGGGACAACAATTATGAAAACAAAGATTCTTATGAGGATTTATGCAGTACTTCTGGTAGCATGTTTTGTTATCACCGGCATCGGATTTACACAGCCGGTTAAAGTATATGCAGAGGAAGGTGAGGATCAGCAGTTTACTGAAGAGCCACAGGATGAGCCTGCACCTGTTGATCCTGAGCCGGAGCCTATTTTGGAACCGGAGCCTGAACCAGCTCCTGAACCAACCCCGGAACCTACTCCGGAACCGGAGCCTGAGTATCAGCCGGATCCTTTCGACTATAATCTTATCTGCCACACACCAAGCATCAGCTTTGGCGCTGTTAATCGTGGTGATGTGGTAAACGCCAAGCAGTTCAGCATTGTAAACGTAGGCAACACTTCTTTTCCACTTACATGGGAAGAGATTGACCCATATACAGCCTTTGATGCAGGCAGTATTTCACCGGATCTTGATATGGATCCCGGAGAGTCTGTGACTTTTTCCGTATCTCCTTATGAGAATCTGGCACCCGGTGGTTATTCTGCAAGAATTGTTTTCTTTTCTGCAAATGATATCAGAAGACACCATACCGCTATAGTGGATCTTACGGTTACAGTTCTTGATAATACCCCATATATAACAAGTATAGATGTTACTCCGGGATCAGTTACACTTGGAACAGGAAAGTCCTACAGATTTAGCGCATCTGTCAGCGGCGGCAACAACTTTGACCCTTCTGTTACCTGGTCTCTTACAGGAAACCAGAGTCAGAAAACAACTGTTGACCAGAACGGAACAGTTACTGTAGGAAATAATGAGTCCGCAGGTTCTTTTTCCGTAATTGCCACATCCAGACAGAATCCGGCATTTTCAGACAGGGCTGTTATAAATGTTGCAAGAGTTGATCATGTGGTGACTGTAAAGGCAGCTCCTTCTGAGGGCGGTGCAGTGGCCGGTGGCGGCTCTGTAACTGACGGCGGCAATGTAAGTGTTTCTGCTTCAGCTAACAACAACTATTATTTCGGTGGATGGTATGAGGGCAACAGCCTTGTTTCCACCAGCAGACAGTTTACCCTTTATGATGTCAGATCCGACAGAAATCTGGTTGCTAAGTTTAACAGAAATACCTGCTATGTAAAGACATCAGTAAATAACGCGGATGCAGGAAGTGTTACAAAGAGTGCCAGTGTTTCCTACGGCGGAAAGATGACCATCACAGCCAAGGCAAACAATGGCTATAGATTTAAGGGCTTTGTTGAGAACAAGAAGACCATAAGTGAGTCATCATCAATTGAGCTTAACAATATTACTTCAGACCGTGATATTACTGCAGTATTTGAGCGCATCACATGTAAGGTCAACGTATATGTAAATCCTGATGGTGCAGGAAAATACACCGGTGGTGGTAACTACTACAAGGGAACAAATGTGGAGCTTACCACAGTGGCCTATGACGGCTATGACTTTAGCGGATGGTCCATCAACGGACAGATTGTAAGCTATGATTACAGACTTGTCATCAGTAACATTCAGAGTGATGTAAATGTAACAGCCAATTTTATGAAAAAGAACTCCAGAACCTTCAAGGTCGTTTCAGGAGTTGCCAACGAGGGCGGAAATATCTCTCCTTCCGGCGAGTCAAGCGTGGCTGAGGGCGGAAGCATCACCTACAATATTGTTCCTGCATCAGGCTATAACATTATTGCTGTAGCGGTAGATGGCAAGAACATCGGCGCAGTTGCAAGCTATACCTTCAATAACATTAAGGAAAATCATTCAATCGCAGCAGCTTTTGCCAGGAAGACTCTAGAGCCTGCAAAGGGTAACGGATCAGGCAATGCACCTAAGAACTCCGGATCTTCTACAAAAGTAGCGGATACTCAGGCTCCTGTAAAGAAGACAACTGAGTACAACAATGATACAGCAGCCAAGGGTGCAGTTAAGGAATCTAATGTAATCATTGACGAAGAGAGCGTTCCAAAGGAAGCAACTATGCTTACAGATAAGGCCTATGCTGAAGACGTCTACGTTGAAGCAAATGATGTGGAGGTGGAAGAAGCACAAAGAGCTGACACTGTTATGGCCAGACATGACCTGGATGAGGATACTCTTAGATTCCTCATTAAGGATAAGGCTGTAAAACCTCTTTTGAAGGAGGCCTATGAGGACGGAACCTTAAGGATCACTGTAAATAACACCTATGCAGCTGACCAGCAGGAAACATCCGTAGATCTGTATTACAGCCAGCCGACCCTTAAGAACTTTGAGGAGGTTATTGAGGATTCTCTGTCAGAAGAAGAGGTTTATGCTGTCCTCAACGGAACACCGATCTCTTTTAACATTGATATTTATGAGAATACAGCCACTATTGAAAGTGGAGTCAAGAAGATCATGCAGTCCAAGGTGGGCTTCAAGCCTGTATCCTATTTTGACTTCGTTATCATGAAGACCAGCAATGGCACTACAACAGTTATTGATACAACAAATAAGGCTCTGGAGGTTGAGATTCCTATTCCAAAGCAGTTCCAGAAGAAGGGCAGAAAGTTTGTAGCCATCAGAAATCACAACGGAGTTGTGGACCTTTTGGACAACGTAGGTGACAGGGATGATTCCATCACCTTCAGAACGGACAGATTCTCACAGTACGCAATTGCTTATCAGGTTGTCAGTGTTAACAGGCTTTTGATTCAGTTTGCAGCTGTTACAGTGATTTCACTGATCCTGGCAGTGATATGCTATGTAAATCTGATCAAGTACAGAAGACGTGCAAGAAGACGTCATTGAAAATCCCCGATCATAATATACATGGTTTTTGGCAATGCTTTGTAAAGTCTTTTTTCAGCGTTGTTTATAGTATTTTAACGTTTAGTCGACACGCATTGTGATATCATTAATATATATGCGAAATTGCGTTACTGGGTGAATCATGAGCGTGAAAAGATCATTTGTTAGTGCAAAAAGATTCTTATGGCAGCGTTTACTGTTGTCACTTATCGGAATCATAGTTAATGTGACCCTGGCAGTATCCATGAACAAGCTGGAATTACACTTGTTCATGGATACTGTTGGAACTATTGCAATTTCGGCCATTGGCGGTTTGTTCCCAGGAATTTTGACCGCTGTGGTTACGAATTCTATTTGCGCGCTCTTTAATGTTAACTATATCTACTATGGCTTTATGAATGCTATTGTGGCAATCTTGACGGCCTGGTACGTGCGCAAATACGGTTTTAAAAAGCTATGGAAGGTTTTTATTTTTATTCTGACATTGGCAGTTTTTTCCGGTAGCCTCAGTACCTGGATCAACTGGGCTCTGCTAAACGGAATGCAGTCCGCAAGAAATTCCGACGTCACCAATCTGATTGCATCTTCTACAGGTATGACCCTGTTTTGGGCATATTTTTTCTACAACATTCTCCTTAATATTTTTGATAAAGGAGTGGCTGTTTTTATTGCCTGGTTACTTATGGTCACAGTTCCCCAAAAGGTGCTCATTGAGCTTGAGCAGGGCAGTTGGAAGCAGCGTCCTCTTGATAGAGAAGAGATTGACGAGCTAAATGAGTGGGGAAAAGACTTAAGGCATACCATGCGTCTTAGAACCACCCTTATCCTCATTGTTACATCTGTTTTGCTGGTAATAGTAACCGGCTGGAGTGGCATACGTTTGTACTTTTCGAAGGTTAAGGAAAGTAAGACGGTGGATGCTCTCAATTCCGTTAAGCTTATTGCACAGACTGTTGACCCTGAAGAAATTAAGGACATAGTTAACAACGGAAGAAGTTCTGTTTACTACGACGAGAACAAACAGATTCTTCAAAAGATCACCAACAGTTACACTTCAGTTGAACATATGTATATGGTGGATTTTGATGAGAGACAGGGGCGCATTATCTACGATATTTCCTCAGTTGAAGAACCTCCAAGAGAAAAGAAGACAATTCTTGTATATGATGAGCTGATAACCCCTTCCCTGAACAGGCTCTTTGCCGGAGAAATCATCAGCCCTGTTGAGCATGGCAACATAAATGACTGGGTTCGCTCGGTCTTTTACCCATTGAAAGATGAGGAAGGAAAATGCCTCTGCTATGTTATCGCGGATGTTTCAGTAACTTACGTGGCTGATTATATGTACGACTTCGGTATAAGATCAATCCTTATCCTTTTGGGCTTCTTTATCCTGGTTCTGGCTAACAACATGTGGTATACCAACATCCTTATGGTTTTTCCCATCAGAAGCATGGCAAAGGCCGTAGATGATTTCTCATCACTTGGATACGGTCAGGAGCAGCTGGATAAAAATGTTAAGAATATCAGGGCTTTGGACATCGCCACCGAGGATGAAGTTGAAAAGCTGTATAAATCCATATGTACCATGACCCTTAACCTGTCAGAACAGATGAGGGATTTAAGAAGACTTTCGGAAGTTACCGCGAAGATGCAAGATGGACTTATCATCACCATGGCGGACATGGTTGAAAGAAGAGATTCCGATACCGGTGAGCATATCCAGAAGACAGCACTGTATGTAAAAATCATTGTCGAGGGTCTTAGGAAAAAGGGCTACTACGCGGGTAAGATCAATGATAAGTTCATATCTGATGTGGTGAGATCTGCACCGCTTCACGATATTGGTAAGATCAATATTCCTGATGGAATCCTGAATAAGCCCGGAAAGCTTACGCCGGAGGAGTTTGAGATCATGAAGACCCACTCCACCGCCGGAAAGAAGATCATGGAGGATGCCATCAGTACGGTAGAAGGAGAGAACTACCTTAAAGAAGCAAGAAATATGGCAGCCTATCATCATGAGCGCTGGGATGGCAAAGGGTATCCCGAAGGACTTCATGGTGAGGTTATACCGCTTTCAGCCAGGATTATGGCAGTAGCGGATGTTTTTGATGCCCTGACATCTCCCAGGATTTATAAGCCTGCTTTCCCGTTGGATAAGGCCCTTAGTATCATCACTGAGGAAGCGGGACATCAGTTTGATCCAAAATGCGTAGAGGTATTCCTGGAGGCACTGCCTGAAGTGAAGGTTATCCTCAAGAAGTACAACAATATGTGAAAGGAGAGGCATGCTGCGATTGTTTTTTAAATCTAAAAATCGAATAGTGGCTTCTCTTGGCGTGCTGATTTTGGGTACGTTTCTTTGTTGTGAGAATGTAAGTGCCATTGGCACCAGTAAATCAGTCGACAGCGAAGATGCTGCGCTTATCGGCGGCGGTTATGTCCTGACAGGACAGTCTACCTCTGTTGGCTACACCACCGAAGTATATGATGAGCACAACGGCCTTATTACCTCTGATGCAAACTATATTCTTGGATCCGAAGACGGATTTATCTGGATTGGCAGCTACAGCGGAATTTACAGATATGATGGATTAGTATTCGAAAAGATAGAGTATTCGGAAGGCCTCACCAGCGGAAGAGGGCTCTTTGAGGACAGCAAGGACAGGCTATGGGTTGGAACAAATGACAGTGGTATTGTTGTATTGGATAAAGAAAGATATGAGTCCACCTGGATAACCTACTTGGATGGACTTCCTGCTTCATCTATCAGAGTCTTTACAGAGGACCATGAGGGAAATGTATTTATCGGAACAACTTCCGGTGTTTGTTATGCAGATGAAAACCTTAAGATTCA
>JAILMY010000231.1 GCA_024692165.1 Butyrivibrio sp.
GGATAAAAATGTGTTAGGCGGGGGAAAGGATATATATGACACAAGATGAAAAATTGAATTTAATAATTGAGAAAATCAGTTTTATGGATAAGAGATTTGATTGTGTGGATGAAAGGCTCGACACCATGGATAAGAGGTTTGACTCTATGGATGAAAGGCTCGACACCATGGATAAGAGGTTTTGTTCCATGGATGAAATGTTCAATTCCATGCATGAACACCTCAGTTCTTTGGATGAGAGTGTAAAAACTCTTCAATCTGATGTCTCAAATATTAATCTTCAGATTGAAAACGAGATTATTCCCGATATAAAGAGAGTGGCAGAGGGGCATTTGGATTTGGATAGGAAATTTCAAGCCACGATGCACACAAATTCAGAATATGAAATTTTGACACTCAGAGTAAATCATCTTGAGACGGTAGTTAATCGTCTGGAAAAGAAAATATCATAACGCCAGAAAATACCTTGTAGTTTTCTACAGGGTATTTTTTATTGCAATAATTTCAAAATTAGTATTGTAAACGCTTACATAATTATGATATAACATTTGTATCGGAATATGTTTTTGACTTTAATTGAAAGCGGTTACAGATTTTAGGAGGATTCTCGAGATGGAATTATTAAACTATGAAGTATTGGAGAAGTCAAGGTATAAGGGATATATCCTTAAGGATGCACCTGTAAAGGTTCTACAGTTTGGTGAAGGTAACTTTATGCGTGCCTTTGTGGATTATTTCTTTGATATAAGTAATGAGAAAGCTGGTTTCAACGGTAAAGTTGCCCTTGTACAGCCTATTGCACAGGGACTTACAGAGCTTGTTAACAAGCAGGAAGGTCTATACACATTATATCTTCGCGGAAGCGAGAACGGGCAGAAGGTAGATGCAAAGCGTGTTATTTCTGCTGTTGATTGCTGTCTTAACCCTTATGACAAAGCAGGCTTCGATAGAATAATGGAGATCGCAGCCAGCGATGATCTTGATATTATTGCATCTAACACAACTGAGGCCGGTATCGCTTATGATCCGACCTGTAACTTTGATGATCAGCCTGCAAACAGCTTCCCGGGCAAGCTTACACAGGTTCTTTATACAAGATTCAAGGCCGGCAAGAAGGGTGTAGTTGTTCTTTCCTGCGAACTTATTGACAATAACGGAAAAGAGCTTCTTAAGTGCGTTAATCAGTACATTGATCAGTGGAAGCTTGAGGATGAATTCAGGACATGGGTTAACGAGGAGAATATATTCTGCTCAACACTGGTTGACAGAATTGTTCCCGGAAGAATTCGTGATGCCAAGGAAGTTGAAGAGCTTGAAGTTGTTAACGGCTATCACGATGAGCTTATTGATGTTGGTGAGATCTTTGGCGTATGGATCATTGAGGGGCCAGAGGGCCTTGAAAACAGACTTCCATTTAAGAAGGCAGGCGTAAATGTTCATGTTGTTCCGGATGTTATGCCTTACAAGCACCGCAAGGTTCGTATCCTTAACGGCGCTCATACAGGATTTGTTCTTGGCGCATACCTTGCCGGCTTTGATATTGTTCGTGACTGCATGCACAATGACAATATTGCAGGCTTCATGAACAAGATGCTTAATGAGGAAGTAATCCCAACTCTGGTTGATCACCTTGATGAGAACGACCTCAATGAGTTTGCTGCTGCAGTTAAGGATCGTTTCAATAATCCATTCGTTAATCACGAGCTTATGAGTATATCTCTTAACTCAACAAGTAAGTGGAAGGCCAGAAATATGCCTTCATTCCTTCAGTATATTGACAAGAATGGAAAGCTTCCTGTATGCCTCACAATGTCACTTGCTGCATACATTGCTTTCTATTCAAATGATGTTCAGGAACTTACAGATGCCGGCCTTGTTTGTAAGAGACCTGCAGGAAATACCTACACTGTAAGTGATGACAGATGGGATCTTGAATTCTTCTATGACCACAGAAATGACAGCGAGGAAGACATTGTAAAGGCTGTCCTTGGAAATGAGAAGATGTGGGATCAGAATCTTAATAAGGTAGAAGACCTTACAGACGCAGTTGTAGCAGATCTTAAGAAAATACACACAGAAGGTGCAGAGAAGGCATACGCAAGCTGTCTCTGATAAATGTAAACTGATCAAAACTTTAATGATAACTTTATATTATAGGTGGTTATAAATGGAAACCGTCACTTTTTTGAAAAAAATAGTGGCGGTTTTATTTTTTTTGTAGTATCATTTACTAAGTAAATAGGGCAACGCTTTAAACTGTTAAACTTTAATTTAATAAAAGGTGCCCTAAAATACTGCAGAGTGTAATTAATATCTTATTGATTTATTTTATCCTAAGTAGTATAATTGTATACAAGGTTGAAGAAAAGTAAAAACAAAGACGTTTTTGCGATTTTTTGGGAAATATGTATTAGTGATAAAAAAGCTATTTGTATTTCACGATGCAGATAGCTATTTTTATATATTTTCTAATTTAGAAATGGAGGAAGATTATGAAGAAGTACAACAGAGTAATCGCTTTGCTTGCTGCTACTACTATGACAGCTTCACTTATGGCTGGCTGTGGTAAGACAGAAGCTCCTGCACAGACAACAGATACTCCTGCGCAGACAACTGAGTCTACTGAGACTGCAACAGAGACTACAGAAACAACAGAGACAGCTGAGGCACCAGAGGTTGATGAGAACCTTCCATCACTTGTAGGTGTAGAGCCTGACACACGTAAGGCAGCTGAGGCTTATTCAGAGCTTTGGGATATGGACAGCTATCAGACAGAATCTACAGAACAGTACAACAGAGCTCTTGGTGAGTACTATGAGACCTATCAGAACGCACTTGAGGCAGACAGCCTTTCAGAGCGTTATGCACTTCAGGCTGTTGCTGAGGCTAAGCTTCTTGAGTCCGGAGTATTCCTTCCACTGACAACTCGTGGCGGTAACTATGCTATTTCCCGTATGGCTCCCGGTTCTGTTACAAGAACTCTTTGGGGTAATGATGATGAGAGATGGCACAATGCTATCGTAACAACTGAGCTTATTGCTTCTGAGGATGTTCAGGCACTTAGAGATCTTAGAGAAGAGCTCAAGGGTACAGGTACATACCAGGCAGAGGCTAAGAAATACCTTGAGGAGAAGGGCTACACAATCAAGGATTCTTATAACTATGCAAGCTCCAGTGATCCTGTAACATGGGATGTACTTGCTACATCAAGACAGGCTGATTCAAGAATTCTTATCCAGCTTTACGATGGACTTACAGAGTATGACGTTGAGGATGTTCAGCAGCCTGCACTGGCAGAGAGCTGGGAAGTATCTGATGACGGACTTACATATACATTCAAGATCCGTGAAGGCGTTAAGTGGGTTGATTCACAGGGCAGAGAAGTTGCTGATCTTACAGCTGACGACTTTGTTGCAGGAATGCAGCACATGATGGACGCTATGGGTGGTCTTGAGTACCTCGTTCAGGGCGTTATCAAGGGCGCTGATGCTTATATCAACGGCGAGACAGCAGATTTCTCAACAGTTGGTGTAAAGGCAGTTGATGACTATACACTTGAGTACACACTTGAGCAGGATACACCTTACTTCATGTCAATGCTCAGCTATGGCGTATTCGCTCCTCTTTCAAGATCTTACTATGAAGGACAGGGCGGACAGTTCGGTCAGGGAACAGGTTCAGGTAACTATGGAACTGATCAGGACCACATCGCTTACTGCGGACCATTCATCATTACAAGCTTCACAGAGAAGAACTCAATCGTATTCAAGGCTAATCCTTCATATTGGAACAAGGATAACCAGAATATCAAGACTCTTACATATGTATATGAAGATGGTACAGATGTAACAAAGACATACAATGACACACTTGCAGGCACTGTTGATGGATGCGGACTTAACACATCAACAATCGAGACAGCAAAGGCTGATGGAA
>JAILMY010000243.1 GCA_024692165.1 Butyrivibrio sp.
GCCAAGAATACAGCAACAGGCCCTATGATGGCATTTGCAGGAATGAATATGGCTCAGCAGGCCGGCGGCATGAATGCAAACCAGCTCTTTGAGATGGGTGCACAGCAGAATCAGCAGGCAGCTCCACAGATGGTTTCTGCTTCAGCTTCAAGCTGGACATGTTCCTGCGGCACTGTAAACACCGGCAACTTCTGCTCCAACTGCGGACAGCCAAGACCTGCTGCTAACTGGACATGCTCCTGCGGCACTGTAAACACCGGCAATTTCTGCTCTAACTGTGGATCAAAGAGACCTTAATGTGAGGTTTGTATGGCTTGACACGAATATGAGTGCCCCGCCTGCGGCGGGGCAATGGAATTTAATCCCAAAACCCAGAATCTGAAATGTCCTTTCTGTGATTCTGAGTTCAACGTCAAGGATTACATTGCCAATCATAATTCTTCCGGAGAAGCTGAAGTTGCAGACGGTTACAACAGCTCTGCGCAGTCCACTGAATCAGAGCCGCTTTATGTCTACAAATGCGGTTCCTGCGGAGGAGAAATTCTGACAACAGAATCCCTTGGCTCCACCAAATGTCCTTTCTGCAGCAACAACGTTGTAGTCAAAGAAAAGTTCACAGGTCAGTTCAAGCCGGATGCCATTATTCCCTTTAAGCTGACAAGAGATGATGCCATTAAGACCTACAGAAACCATGTAAAGTCCAAGAGGCTGGCTCCCAAGGTCTTTTTAGACGAGAACCACATCGACGAGCTTAAGGGCGTATATGTTCCATTCTGGCTGTTCAATGCCACTGAGAGTTTTGACGGCTCCTATGAAGCCACCAAGGTCAGAACCTGGTCTGATAGTCACTACCAGTACACTGAGACCAGATTCTATAATGTTCAGAGATCCGGTACCGAGGATTTTGACAACGTTCCTGTGGATGGTTCCAAGGAAATGCCCGATGATCTCATGGAATCCCTTGAACCCTTTGACGAAAATGAGATGGTACCCTTCAACATGGGCTATCTCGCCGGTTTTTTAGCCAATAAATACAACGTATCTGCAGAAGAAAACAGGCCCCGTGCTCTGGAAAGAATGGCTGTATCCGTTGCCCAGGATTTCAGAAATACCATAAACGGATACTCATCTGTCAGACCTTTAAGCGAACACACAGGCACGGTGTCATCATCGACAACCTATGCTCTTTATCCTGTGTACATGCTTAATACTTCCTGGCAGGGAAAGAACTATCTCTTTGCCATGAACGGACAGACCGGTAAATTCGTTGGAAATCTGCCGTTTAGTGCGGCTTCGGCGGCAAAATACTTTTTCCCTATCGCGGCTGCAATATCCCTTATTTCCTTTGTAATTTACTATTTGTTTCTTTGAATAAAACTTAAATCATAAAACCTATGAAGAAAAATCATATTATAAAAACTATTATCGGGTCTTTGCTGATGATGGTCTTCCTTATTTTTGGTCTGATTCTTCTTCCGTCAGATGCTGCCAGTGCCTATTCCGGAGATCTGTGGGACAGCTACGAAATGCCCTCCACCCGTCAAAAGGAAAGACTTCTTGACGCTGCAGACCTGCTTACAGACAGTGAAGAATCAGAGCTTTTAAAAAGGCTTGATACCATCAGCGCTACCCATAGCTCAAATGTTGTGATCCTGACGGTAAAAGAACATGCCGGCAGAATACAGGATTTCGCTGACGACTACTTTGATTACAATGGTTTTCAGGCAGACTATAATACTTCCGGCGTGCTGTTTATGCTCAGCATGGAGGACAGAGAATGGGCCATAAGCACAAGCGGCTCCGGAGCCCAGGCCTTCACCGACTACGGCCAGGAATACCTGATGGATCAGATGATGCCATACCTTAGAGATGGTGATTATTACAACGCATTTTCCGAGTACATAAATGTCGCCGACAGATTTTTTACCCTGTACGAGCAAGGCACTCCCTACGATGTTAATAACGCCAAGGCTCCCAAGAACCCTTTGGCAGGAGCGGCAGTCAGTATCCTGATCGGTCTTGTGTCAGCCTTTGCAGCCATTGCTTTTATGGCGAAGGACCTCCACACCGTCCACATGAATGCCAGCGCTGCCGGTTACCAGTCCCACTCAGGGATCAAGATGAGTGTTCATCATGACACTTACGTGAGAACCACCACATCAAGAACAAAGCTCCCGGAGAACGACAACAGAAGCGGTCATTCCGGAGGCAGTTCAATGCACACTTCAAGTTCAGGAAGCAGCCACGGTGGAAGCCACGGTCATTTCTAAATCTAATAAGTCGCAATCATGCTAAAAGGCTCGTCTGTTAAGGTAACACGGCGAGTCTTTTTTGATTTATTTAATATTTTATTAAGTGCATTTATTATCGGCTGGCGGTATACTATATCTGTGGCATAAGGAGGCTTGATGTTGAACGCATTTCAGAAAATCAAGAAGTCTCTCCTGTCCCTTTTGGCCGTGGTCATTTTTGTATGTACCATAGCTTTTTTAGGGGCAGATATTTTTAAATCTCCACAACTCCACGAAATAGTTCAGCTGGATGACGGCTGGACTGTTTGCTTTGCCTCGAATACCTATCACCCCGAAGTTCTTTCTAAAACAGTTATGTCGGTGGCAAATATGAATGATACCATCACCGCCACCAGGATTCTTCCGGATGTCGATATAAATCCTGCTGTTATCCACTATCGCACCATTTTATCCACTACGGATGTTTATCTAAATGACGAACTGATCTATTCTTTTGGCCACGATTATGAGGCCAATGGACAAATGCTTCCCAAATATCATCACTTCATATCTCTTCCTGATGGATACGGAGGAAAAGAAATAAAGGTCATTATAACCGCCAAGGAAAACAGTGCTTTTTCCGGACTTTCTCCCATTATTCTGGGAAATGAAGAAGATATCGGAAGAAGCTTTTCTCAGGATGGACGCCTGTCACTGGCTATAGGTGTCTTTCTTGTCATGATTGGCTTTGTCCTTGTTATCCTTGCACCGATGTTTCTTTTCTCCGGAAATCACGATATCAGTATCATTTTCAGCGGCCTTATTTCCATGCTGCTGGGTTTGTATATCCTGAGCTTCAATGATCTGTTCTGGCTCTTCTCAGATCAGCCGGCCATGTATACCTTTGTAGAATATATTTCTCTTTTCAGCATCCCTGCTGCCTTGATTGGCTTTCTTACTGCAGCCAGGCAGATTCCCAATAAGTTAGTCGGCATAGTCATATGGATCATTAACGCAGGTTTTGTAGCTGCCACATCAATACTGCACGTTACCAATATTGTTCACATAAACCATTTTGTCTCAATCCTCCATCTCATTGCTGTGGTAGAAGGGTTATATATTATTGCAGCTATGATCTATCAGGACTACAAAAGATGTACCAACCCTGACCACTACATACCGGCAAACCGCTCAACAACCATGCTTATCCTTGGTCTTATACTTTTCCTTGGCTGCTCTGTAATTGACATCGTAAAGTTCAATATTCTCAAGTTCATCAGCATAGGTGAAGTCAATGCGGACATCAGTTTCATGACTGTGGGTGCTTTTATATTTATTCTCTGCCTTATCCTGAACTATTTCTATCACTGCATTGAGTTCATCAGTGAAACCAATACGAAGCATAAGCTTGAAGGCCTTGCCTACAGCGATTCTCTGACCTCTCTTGCCAACAGATCAAAATGTGAGCTCACCATGGCAGAGCTTACCGGAGAATACACAATTATCAGTATCGATCTTGATCATCTGAAATTCACCAACGACAATTATGGTCACGCCGAGGGCGACAGGCTCATTCAAGGCTTTGCCGATATCCTGAAAAACAGCTTTACCGACGCCACTCTTATCGGTCGTATGGGCGGAGATGAATTCATAGTCATTCTGCCTTATGTAGATGAGACCAGAACCACCAGAGATTTAGACTGTTTTGAGGATCTTATGAACTACAACAACAGTAAAAAGAGTAATATCAAATACTCTGCTTCCTATGGAATTGCCACCAGTCACGACAAAACTATTGACTATGACGTGCCTTCACAGCAGATATATCTTTTGGCTGACACCAGGATGTATCAGATGAAAAACAATCATCATGCGGAAACTATCGGCCGAATCTATAATGACCTGCTGAATGACCCAAAAGAAAAGGAGGAGAATGACAATGACTAAGCCAAAAACTCTTCCTGTGCTCAATTCCCTGCTTATTGCAGTTGCAATACTGACTCTTTGCACACTGACACTGACCCAAAATTCCAAATATCAGGTTGACTACATGGATGAAGGCTGGGATTTAACGGTCAATAACAAACTTTACGAAAATGTGACCATATCAAAGATCCAGACAGTTCTGGAAAAAGACATAAAATTCGGAGACCATATCGTGCTTGCCAGGATACTTCCTGATATTGGGCCTTTACCTAACCCCACCTTAATATTCAGGACAAGGTATACGACCCTCAACTGCTATTTGGATGGAGAACTGATTTACAGCTTTGGAGATGATCTTTTCCAAAAAAATAATCTCCTAGGAAAGATGTACCAGTTCATTACTTTGGATAATGATTATGCCGGCAAAATCCTGGTATTTGATATGTATGCTGCGGAGAATGATCCCTTCGTGGCTCTGGATCCTGTAGTTCTTGGCTCCCATGATGATATAGCCGGAGCTTTGGTTCATTCAAATCTTATTATTATAGCTACAGGTGTATTCCTCTTCATTTTTGGAATAGCATTTTTCTGTATTGCACTGCTGTTTATTTCCAATGTGCCTGAAATCTCCAGTCTTCTCATGGGTGCTGTATTTTGCATGAATACAGGTGCCTGGCTCCTTGCTTACTACAATGTACTCTCATTCTTTGTATATACAACATATGAGACTCAGATAGAATACTTTACCTTGTACCTGATAATTCCTTATTGCTACCTGCTTATCCTTCATATACTAAAGCTTAAAAAAGACCGCATCTTTATGGCGCTTATGTACATCTCCTTTGGCATCACACTGTTCCAGTATGTTCTGCACTATGTTTTCAACATACACCTTATTACAACCCTGCCACTTTACCATGTAACAGGCCTTGTGGGTTTTGGCGTACTGGTATATTACTCTATCATGGTTGCCAAAGATCCGAAAGCCGAGACTTCAACAAAGGTTCAGATGACAGGGCTCTTGTTCTTTGCAACAGGCCTGCTTATGCACTATGTGATCTATACGTTGGAGCAGATGAACATAAAAACCCAGCCCATAATAAATATGCTGCTCATAGCAGGTGGATGTCTCCTCTTTGCCATGTGCCAGCTTTCAACCTATCTGATCTTCATTGCTGAGCACTATGCCAGAAAGCAGGAGAACATTTCCCTGTCTCACCTTGCCTATGCGGACGGTCTTACTAATCTGGCCAACAGGGCAAAAGCGGACAAGACCATGGAGGATCTGGATGAGTCCACAGAAGATTACTGTATCATCAGTATCGATCTTAATGGTCTAAAACCCATTAACGATGAATTCGGCCATCCTACCGGAGACCGCTATATAAAAGACTTTTCCAAGGTTCTTAGCAACACCTTTGGTGATCGTGGATTATGCGCCAGAGTCGGCGGAGATGAATTTCTGGTAATACTAATGGACACTACTGTTGAAGAAATTGAGGCCCTTATAGGAAGAATGAACAGTGCCCTCAATGTAATGAACGCACTGTACACAGAATACGAAAGAAGTGTTTCAGCAGGATATGCCTTCAGGCATGAGTTCTCCTCTCCCACAGCCCACAAGGTCTACTTGCGCGCAGACCAGAGAATGTATGAGGAGAAACGCAAAATCCACGAAGAAAAGGGCGTCCACACCCGCTTATAGTTATAGAATAAAGCTGTGTGCTGCAATGAATATCGCCAGATAGATGACATTAACCACAGTGAAAAAGATAATGTAAGCACCCTGTTTATCCTTATATTCAGCGGTGAAAAACTTGAAGGATATGAGGCTTGCCATTGAAGCGATCAAGGTTCCCAGGCCACCGGCATTTACACCGATGAGAAGCTCTTTGAAATCCTGCGTAAAGCCTGAGAGCATCAGGGTTGCCGGAACATTGCTTACAAACTGGCTGGCGATCACAGCTACAATAAATTCCCGGCCGGATGTAAGAGACTGAAGCAGCTCTTTTACCGCATCGATTCTTGCCATATTTCCTGTGAAGATAAAAAAGCCTATGAAGGTAAGAAGAAGCATGTAGTCAGCCCGAAACAGTATCTTGAAATCCATTCCCAGAACGATCACGAACACAATCCCGGCCATCACATACCAGGGAATCACTCTAAGGACTGATAAAAGAGCTACAGCAAACAGCACCAGATAAATGATGATCTGGGTTTTGCTTCCAAATTCCTTAAGAACGGCAAAGTCAGAGCTCACGGTTATTTCCCTGTTTTTGGCAGGAAGAAAGAGGATGCTGATAACAAGAAGCACCGCTGCCACCAGGGAATACGGAATCATGCAAAGGGCAAATTCAGAAAGGCTCATGCCTGTAGTACCATAAAGATAAAGATTCTGAGGATTCCCCACCGGTGTGGACATACTTCCAAGATTTGCCGCGATGGTCTGCAGCACCACTACGGGTATCATAAGGTCTTCTCTTTTGCATCTCTTTAATATCAGAATTGCAAAGGGCACGAAGGTAATAAGTGCTACATCATTGGTTATGAGCATGCTTCCGAAAAAACACATGAATATAAGGACGGCAGCAAGCTGCCATCCTTTTTTTGCTTTAGAAAGGAGCATCTGTCCGGTCTTCTCAAAAACCGAGTTCTCTTTCAGCCCCTGAATTATTACCATCAGTCCCCACAAAATTCCCAGGGATCTGAAATCAATGTACGAAATATATGTATTGTCAGGCTTTACAAAAAAAGCTGATATAAATGCCAATAACCAGGCAATGCATAATACAGGATCCTTCTTAAATCTCTCAAGCATCTATATTACACTCCGATTCATTACCCGCTTCGGCCAAATTCAAAAATAAGTTGACGTACTTTACAGCGTCTTCCTTAGAAACAAGTTCATTCAGGCCGAATACTTTTTCTTTTGCCTCTGACATTATACCTCTTTCATAAACTTGTGCAATGGCATTGGCACATACACGGCAGTCGTAGATATCCTTAAGTTCTCCCGCCTTTTTCCAGTCCACGTCTGGGATCTTCAGGATATTTATCATGAATTCATGAAATATTCTCGCACAGATTTTTTTGGTAAGCTTAAGCTCCAGCTTCTCCGGAGGATAGTTATCCAGAAAGTATTCCAGATAATATCCCATGCTCTCAGCCGGCAGATCCCTACCGGTCTTTTCTGCATATGTTTCTAATAGATAGTCAAAAAACTCTTTTTCTGTCATATCAATTCATAGGTGCCACAATAACCGTAACGTTATCGCAGGCTACAAGGCCTCTGACCTCAAAAACTCCTGTAGTATTCTCGGAAATATCCCCTGTAAATACATCCTTAACCGAATAACTCTTTCCTTCGCCGATCTTATCACCAAGAGCTTTCTTAAGGTCATTTATACTGATGGAATATGTTTCGTTTTTATCTTCCTGACTCACATTGATAAAGCTCAGAGCAAATCTGTTTCCTGAAAGAGGCTTGCAGAGAATATCCACACGGTTGATGTCCCTTATGTACTCCTTGTCAGGTCTTTCTCCCCCGATGCTGGAATATACTCTTTTTGCCTGAATTCCAAGGCTGTCCTGGTTAATAGCTATAAGCTCCTTATTGGTGATGATATTGTAAATCTCATCGCCCTTCTTTACTCTTCTAAGGTCAAGCCCCAGCATAAGAGGTGAGTTCATCATGGACCACATGACCATATGGGTCTTGTTCTGGGTCATATCAAGGCCGTTCATGCCGATCATCATCATGTCAGGATCATTCCAGCCCTTATCAAGACCAGCAAATTCATCCATAATCACAGCCTTGTTGTACTGGGTGGTAACACTTGTGGTGTAATCCTCAACCCATGCGCCGTGTCCCGGGTCTCCGTCCGCACCGACTCTGAAAGTGATGTCGTTAAGGATTCTCCAGGAATCGCATACTTTGTATGCCCAGTTCTGGGGATGGGTCTTTCCCCATTCGCAGGCTGAGTAGATTATGTCGTGATCCGGATTTGCTTTATTGAGCTCACGAAGAAGTCTGGCGTAGGAATTCAGCGTATTTTCCTGGCGTCTGTGATTCATAAGACGCAAGGTATTCATACCCTTCCTGACGGTAATTCTGATCTTTTTGCTCCATGTAAACTCGTCTTCTGATGGAGTCGGCTCAAGAAAATCATCATAAAACATCTTTTCATCAACAGATACCTGCAGCCATTCTCCCTGACCTTCCTTCTTGGCTGTGGCATACTCTACAGAGACTGAAACTTCTCCGTCAGCACTCGCCTCAAAGTCTATCTGTAATTCGCTGCTTCTTGGTCCGACAGGCGATGCATCAGGGCCTGTTCCGTCATAGGTTCCAATGCCTGTTACAAATTCGCCCTCACACCTGGCTCTGTCTCCGGTTATAAATATCGCATCATTCTTCCCAATTTCAGAGCACTTGATGGTCTGTTTTCCAACCTTTACTGCCCTGATATTGGGAGCAAAGGTATATCGGGCATTCTCTGCATTGGAGAAAGTCGCATTGTCCCAAAGGTAATAACAGTTGTCCACCTTAAGAAAATCAACGCCCCACTCTATATAGCTCCTGGCATCCTCATCCTCGTGACCACAGGTTCCTACCTCTGCTCCTGCACAGAGATTGGTTCCGATATCATTGTACATGCCAAACTTAAGGCCTCTTTCGTGGATATAGTCAGCCAGCGCTCTGAATCCGCTTGGAAATTTCACTTCATCATTTGAAAGCTTCCCGTCAACGCGCTTGTCCTTGTAACATCCATCGTCAAGAATAACGTATTCATAGCCCAGATCCTTTAACCCGAGCTCTATAAACTTATCTGCCATTATCTTTGTAAGGGCTTCTGTATTACCGCTTCCAAAAGCATTCCAGCTGTTCCAGCCCATAGCAGGCAGATGATTCTTCTTTTTATTTAAAAGGATCTCTCCATTTTCAAAGGCATCAAATTTCCCTTCTGCACTTATCCTATCAGGTGTCATATTCTTGTTTCCTTCTCTCATGAAATATATGCAAGCTCATTAAAATTCAGGTCTTCAACATGCCTTGCAGGCTTTGTAAGAGGAAGCTTCTGCCCCGGTCTGATAAATATCAGAACTTCGTTCAGATCCGCCTTTACATAGTGATCTCCGGCTGTCAGCTCCTCGACGTCGTAATCCCTAAAGCTGCGCATTCTGAGCATCTTCATATTCTCGGGAAGATAAACGTATCTGCCGGTCTTATTCTGCTCATAAACCGGTGCGATCATGACAGAGTCACCCACCAGGAGCTGATCCTCAATCTCCCTGCAGCGGTTATCGTTTCTGTAGTCAAAGTACAATGGTCTGAAATACATGGTGTTGTTCTCAACAGCCTTGGTAAACTCACTGTAAATATATGGTATCAGCGCATATCTTAATTCAACCAGATTTCTGAAGCTCTCTGAATCCTTGAACTGATACAGTTCCTGCTGTCTTGTTCCAAGGGCTGCGTGATTACGGAAAAGAGGTGTGAAAATGCTAAACTCGATCCATCTCATCATCAGATCCTCTGTGCAGTCGCCGCCAAATCCGCCTGTATCGGCGCCGCTGTAGATAAAGCCTGCCATATTAAGGGAAGGCATCTGCTTGATGTTAAGCAAAAGATGGCTCCACCAGGACATGTTGTCACCGGTCCAAACGCCGCCGTATCTGTGCATTCCCACATAGGATGCCCTGGAGAACATTAAAATCTTTTTATCCGGTGCTATTCTCTCAAAGGCTTCTCCTGCTGCCCTTGTCATGTAGAAGCCATAGAGATTATGAACCTTGTCATGGCGAACCTTTACTCCGCCAAAATCATGGAAAAATCTCCTGTAGTCCTCAGGGTTATTGGCTATTCCGTTTACAAGACCTGTGAGATTAAAAAATCCCTCGATATCCAGTTCAATGTTCTCAAGATCATGTATATCTTCAAAGACTTCCTTAAGATGCTCCTCAGTATAGAATATGGCGGGCTCGTTCATGTCATTCCAAAAGCCCTCTATTCCAGCATCTGTAAGAACTTTGTATTTATCACCAAACCATTCTCTGGCCTTGGAATTAAGAAAGTCAGGAAAATGAACTTTTCCCGG
Source organism: Butyrivibrio sp. (assembly GCA_024692165.1). Classification (GTDB taxonomy): domain Bacteria; phylum Bacillota; class Clostridia; order Lachnospirales; family Lachnospiraceae; genus Butyrivibrio. The sequence continues at coordinate 10,256 of JAILMY010000243.1, forward strand.
CCAAACGGCAGCCACAAGGTCTTTACCATCCTCTTTTTTGCAGAAGAAATTGCCCTTTAAGCCCTCTTCATAAACATCGTAACCATCCTGGATCTTGACTCCGGCATCGATGATGGGAATAAGTCTTATGCCATCCTCTTTCATCTCTTTTACAAAGTTCTCAAAACCAGGAAATCTCTCCGGATTAACTGTAAAATCCTTGTAATCCTGCATATAATCTATGTCCAGATAGATCATATCCAGTGGAATTCCCAGCTCTTTATACATGTCTCTTACAGTTCTTATGTCATCAGCAGTCTTGTAGCCCCATCTGCTCTGTCCGTATCCAAAGGCCCAGACAGGCGGGATGTAGCTCTTTCCTACCAGTTCTCTGAAAGCAGTCACAATCTCCTTTGGCTCTTTTCCGCTGATCACGTAAATAAATGCATCAAAGTCATTGAATCTTATGGTAAAAAGATCCTTATCACTGTAGCCGATGTCGAACTCCACAAAGCCGGGATGATCGATAAAATAGCCAACACATGAGCTTTTGTCGTCCACAATAAAGAAGTTATGGGAGGCATATAAAGAATTCTTTCCCTCCTCATGATGGGGTTCATCTGCGTTGTTGCTGCGATAAAGCCATCCTCTTTTGTTGATACCTCTGATGGTCTCACCAAGACCGTAAACATAAGCATCCTTCGAAAGGGGCATCGTCAGCTCTTTTGCAGGTTCATTAACGGTAAAGCCTTCAGGGTTTCCCTCCTGTGCCATAATGTCCAGCACCACAGCCCCTGTGTTTAAGGGCTTTCCAAACGTATATTTTCTGATCTGATTATTTGTCATATTCTTCCTTCCTTAATCCATAAGATACAGGACCACATCATCCAGTGTCCTTACCACAATCGACAGGTCCTTCATCTCGCCGTTGGCGGGCAAAAGATCCGGTACCATGATGGGTTTAAGACCACCTGCGTAGGCAGATCTTATGCCGTTGTAGGAATCCTCCACCGCAAAAGCGCGACCAGGTTTTACTCCGATCTTTTCGCAGGCCATCAGGAAAATGTCCGGCGCAGGTTTGCTTCTTTTTACCATGTCTCCTGTTACGATCTCGTCAAAAAACTCCAGAATACCGGCATCCCTTAGCTGATTAACCACTGTCTCTCTCCTTGTGGAGGAGGCCAGGGCGATCTTTTTATTGTTGTCCTTAAGATAGTTAAGTATCTTCAGAACTCCGTGCTTCATGGGTAGCCTTCCGCCGTCGTACTTTTCATGGTACATCTTAGATGCCTCTTTGGCATAGTCATCATAGGGAAAATCCGGACCGTAGGCATTCATCATGATCTCTTTTGTCTTTGCATCGGTGGTTCCTGTGCAGGCCAGATACGGCTCCTCAATATTGGGGATATTATACTTTTTTGCCAGGGCAATCCAGCAATCCATAACAGCTCTCTCGGAGTCAAAAATCACCCCGTCCATATCGAATACTACTGCATCAAAGTTTTTCATATGTCTTTCCTTCTGTATTCACGCATTATTCGCTTACCACGATATCTGCCAAAATGCTTCTGGTCAGGGATATGAGTTCCTTCGGATCGAGTTCCACCTGAAATCCAACCTTACCGGCACTTACATATATCTTTTCAAGGCTCTGTGCCGTCTTGTGAATAAACGTAGGGAACTGCTTCTTCATACCAACAGGAGAACATCCCCCGTGAATGTACCCTGTAAGAGGCAAAAGATCCTTCTGCTTGATCATTGCTATGGACTTCTCCCCTGCTGCCTTGGCGGCCTTTTTAAGGTCCAGTTCCTCTGCAACAGGCACCACGAATACATAGTACTGTCCGGTCTTGCCCTGGGTTACAAGGGTCTTGAACACTCTGGATACATCCTCTCCGAGAATCCCTGCTATCTCTTCACCTGTAAGAGTCTGATCCGGTTCATAAGTATGGCTGACATAGGCTATCTTCTTGCCCTCCAGCACTCTCATCACATTTGTCTTTTCTTCGTTTCCCTTGCCTGCTTTCATTTTATATCCATCTTTCCAAACCTAGTTACCATTGTTTTACCCTAGTATTTAATATACTGCCAAGCATTTGTAGCATCAAGCACAATGTCTGTTATAATAAAAACAGATTTGATCGGGGGGGAAATGCAGATTTATACGGAGGTGGACGGATATGATTATTACTGAAAAGCTTGATGAACTACTTGAAAAAGCCACTAAAAATGCGGATCTTAGGAGGAAACTCCTTGATACAAGAGCCTCTGCTAACCCTTTGGCTGACTTCTGCACCATAGCAAGCGACAATGGATTTCCCATGTCGGTTATGGATATTGTTAACCAAGGCGAGGAATTCTACGCTGAGATAAAACGCAGCACCAACGGTGGCGGAGAGAATTCTCCGGATCTTGATTTCCAAAACGATGAGTATTCAATATTCATGATGCGCCTTGAGGGCCTGGAGAAATAATTTCTTATGAGTAATGAGGGGAAAAGAAACGAGCTGGAAAAACAGCATAATGTGGCATTGCTTTTGATACTGTGGCGCCTCCCGGAGTTCATCACTTCCTTTGTAGCTGCAGCGGCCAGCGGATCTGCCGTTGTATGGCTTGAGTTCATCGAAAGCGCCAGCATACTGATCCCGGGTGTTCTTATCGCAGTTTTTTCCAAAAGACTGAACAAGAACCTCAAATATGTTTACAATTACGGCACTGGAAAAGTTGAGGCAATTACCGCCCTAAGCTGCGAGATCTTTGATATCGCAGGACTTTTTTGTGTTGTTTTTTTCTCAGTCCGGACCATAATTAAGCCCGAACCGGAAAGCGGATACATTTTTCTTGCTCTTATCATCAGCATCATAGGCCTCTTCATAGATATGTTGATCCTCTTCCTGCAAAGTAAAATCCTGCTGGGCTCTCAGAGCAAAATGTTCCACACAGCTTATATCAGCGCCAGAAAGGAATTCTTCTTCGATGCTGTTGCCATCATTACCCTGGTTATTGAACTATTGTTTGAAAAGACTACCTGGATTTCTTACCTTTCTCCCATTGTCTGCATAATTATCGCCGTGCCCTTCTTCATGATTGTACTGAGTCATATGAAGGCTTCAATTTCTGAGCTCATAGACAGAACCTTGGATGAAGAAAGCCAGCTCAAGATCCTGAAGGTTTTAAATGAGTTTTTTGACAGCTATGAGGAGCTGGGAGATATCCGCACCAGAATAAACGGCGAGGATCAGATAGTAGACATCGAGCTTAAGTTCCATGAGACCATGGACTACGGCTCCATAAGGGACATTGCAGAAAAAATAAAAGTCCGGGTTCAGGAGGAACTCGGACGTAGTACTGTTAATATTTTAGTTATTTAGATTTCTTCTTTTTTCCATGAAATCACGGACATTTCGTGACTCCTCAAGATTAAGGGGAAATCCCAGCTTTTTAGCCACATATATGGACAGCTCCTCAAAGTAGTCATAAGTCAGGAACAGTTTGTTCCACATGTCTTCATATTCCCCACTTGCAAAAATACCTTTAAATCTCTCCATTTCTTCTTTTGTCAGGTATTTCTTGAGGTACTTGGAACTGGCACCGGTAGTGACTTTAAAATCATTGTCTATTCCAACCTTCCAACTTATCATCTTCATGAACATATTCATCATATATTCATCCATGACGCGCTTTGCATAGTAGAATTCATCCCTGCACAGGCCTTTTGTGGCGTAGTTGCTGACCCATCGGAATTCATTTACCGTGTTGAAAAACTCGAACTCTCCGGGCTTTTTGATAAAAAAACATTCGGAGGAGTTTATGTCCTTCAATTCCTTGAAGTTATCCTTGTTGATCAAGACAGTCCTTGGTTCTTCGAAGGCTGTCTGCTCACCTATGTTGCTGACGTCTATGAAGGTCAGATCGATTCTGTTCCCATCCTTGTACTGGGTAAGATACGCAAAACGCTTTGTCCCCTCATAATCATAGGGCTCAGCGTAGTAGTCATCCGGCATCTGCATGATAAGGATATCACCAAAGCGCTTCATATAATCATGGTCTTTGGTAAACTCCCTGATGTCCGAAACAAAGAATGTGACATCAAAATCTGAAAAAGCATCGTGGACTGCACCCTTTGTAACATTGGAGCCCTCCATGGTCACAGCACGGATGCGATCGTCCTCCTGAGCTGTCTTTATTATCAGATCATACATTTCATCATAGGTTTTCATAGTATTGTTTTACCCTCTATCGCTACGGATCATGGAATGGAATACCTTGTCACAGATTCCCTGATTGTTATGTCCGGCTGCTCTCAAAGTTCCCTCAAACTTCATGCCGGCTTTTTCCATTACTCTGCCTGACTTTGGATTGTTGCTGTCGTGGCAGGCACCAACGCGATTCAGCCCCACAACATCAAAGAGATAATCCATCACCGCCCTTAAAGCTTCAGGCATATAGCCCTGTCCCCAGAGGGCTCTGCTCATGCAGTAACCAATCTCTGCGGCCTCTGCTTTTTCTTTAAATTCCACAACAGAAATATTACCGATGGCATGGCCGGTCTCTTTATTTTCCATAACCCAGTTAAAATAGGAGCCTTCTTCATATTTTGATATCCATTCTTTCAAAAGCTCTCTGGTAAAATCAACGTTTTCATGTGGTGGCCATGTAAGGAACTTCGCCACCTCAGGATCCGAGGCCCAGTTATTGTACATATCTTCGGCATCATCCAGCGTAAAGCGCCTGAGGATAAGCCTTTTTGTTTCTATTGTCTGTGTCCCGGTCAAATTCATACCTTGATCCCCCTGTTTATTGTTTTACCTATTTTAGATCATTTCACCGGCGGTTTCCAGGGCTTAGGCGTCAAAAGAGTGGTTTTCCCAATGTCTGGAAGCACATCGTAGATTGAACATCCCATCCTGGCCTCAAAATCCTCTTTTATCTTAAAGGCAATCTCCCAGCCCTTGATATATCCTTCCATAATCCCATATCTCCTGGTGACGTCCACAAATCTCTTTTCCAGAATAACAAAGCCATAATCCACAGCCAAGGAGTCACACAGCTGGATTAGTCTGTCGTAATCATCCGCCTCGCAGCTTAAGATGTAAGCTTTTATAGCCTTCTCATGCTCAGTTTCCGGCTCGTAGTCAAACTCATCACTCATCTGCAGGTAGGAATGAGTCATGCAGATTTTGGCAACTTCGTCCCATCCCTTTTCCATGCAGTACTTGTAGCCGTCATATACATGAGTTGGAATATCCGTAATTCCTGCTCTCCTGCCGATATCGTGCAGCAAACCCACAATATACGCCTTCTCAGAATCCATCCCCGGAACCTTTTCTGCAATAAATCTGGCTGCATTCCCAGTATTTATTGAATGCTTTACCCAGGGCCCCGGATTTAGCTCCTCTGCCACTTTTAATTCCTGTAACGCCTCCTGCGCTGTCGGTAACATCGTCTTCCTCGCTTTCTACGCTGCCACGAACATTCCCGGATCCTTTGGAAGCTTAATTACACCATTATCCATATGCTCTGACAGTTTCTTTTTTATCTCTTCTTTTGAAAATGGACAGATATTCTTGAAGGTAATGCCGGAGTAAATGTACTCAATAAGGTCATCCAGCTCTTTTACCTCGAGAGAATCAATGTATCTTTCGATACTCACTTCGCTGAAATATTTAGAAAGCTTCTCACCGCCGTTTTCAAGGGAGAAGGTGTTCTTATATGCGTTTTCCATGCCAAGCCACCTGCAGATGGTCTCCATAATGCCATTTTCTCCGGCAGTTCCGGCATAGAAATGGCCTCCACTCTTAAGGACTCTCTTTACCTCCGAAAGAGCCTTATCAATATCCGGCACATGATAAAGCATATAATTTGCAATAACTACTTCAAAATAGCCATCTTCATAAGGAATATCCTGAATATCGATTACCTGATACTTCACATTAGGAAGTGCTCCGATATTACTCTCTGCCTTTTTTGTCATTGCCTCGGAAAAATCAGAAATCACTGCCTCGGAACATCTTTCAAGGACATCCTTATGTTCTATCCACATAGAACCGGTGCCGCATCCCAGCTCCAGTACCTTCATGCCTTCTTTGATCTCGTAAATCGTGAAATTCCAGTTTGAAATACCCATCTTGTTGGTGGAATATTTCTCGTGAATTGAAATCCTTGTGCTGAGCCCCTCTGTTTTTGAGTATTGCTCCTTAACCTTTTCTGTACTGTTGATACTGTATCCCATAACTTTTTCCTCCTTGTGCTTAGCTGTTTTTCATCTTAGAGGATGCCCTAAGGGCAGAGTCAATGGTCACTTTCATAAATTGTTGTTCTTTCAAGTCTTTCCCAGTCGCGCATATGCCCATTTGAGCAGGATGCTATTTCCACTTTCATAGTTGTCACCGATCCTCTCCGTCAGTTTATAATCTTTTCTGAACACAATACCTCATACAAATATATCATTATTGCGCCTTAAACCCAATCCCGGATGTTTTTCATCTTCCCACCGGTTTAGGCAGTTTTTGCATTAATGTATTGACATACAATTGTCTGCCAATTATACTATCAAATAACAATTTTCAGAAAGTGGCATGAATATGATACACATTTACCTCGTCAATAATTTCAGATCAATTAATGAAACTCCCGTGAACACCAAGCAGGGGTTTATTCGTGATTGGATTGATGAGGATACGGTAAATGCATAGAATGATAGTATAATTGCATTTTAAGTTGTTAAGAAGCCTCATCAGACAATAGTTTGATGGGGCTTATTTTTTTAATAAAAAACGGAGGATATTATGGAACTAATCAGGGTACAGGATTCAGATTATGAGAAGACTTATGAGCTTTACATGTCTTTTCAAGCAAACGAAAATGGCTACATTAACAGCGTTTACGGTTACGATTACGCCCAGTTTCTTGAATGGATTGAGAAAAAGCGCAACTGGTCTCTAGGGAAAGGATTGCCGGAGGGCTTTGTACCCGATACAACCTACGTACTTTCTGATAACGGTGTGTACGTTGGTGTATTTAATCTTCGCCACTTCTTAAATGACGCATTGCGGGGAGGTGCCGGACACATAGGATACTGCATATCTAAAAAGTACCGCGGAAAGGGCTACGCCACAAAAGGGCTTGCTCTTACTCTTGATAAAGCCCGTCAGATCAATATCCATGAGGCATATCTTTCTGTAAACAAGAATAACCCTGCCAGTCTTCGAGTACAGATAAAAAACGGCGCGATTATCCATCATGAGAACGAAGATCACTATTTTACAAGAATAAAAATGATTGATGCTGACGGTTCCAGAGAGAAGATTGTCAGCGATTTCTACAATCAGTATCTTGAAGATGACAGACTTGAACGCTCTATCCACGGAAAGCTCGAATACGCTACTACAATGCATTACATTCACCGCTTTGCAGATAGCAGTTCCAAGGTCCTTGAAGTCGGTGCCGGCACAGGAAGATATTCACTTGCTTTGGCAAAAGAAGGAATGGATGTGTCCGCGGTTGAACTTGTCCAAAATAACTTTGAATGCCTACAGAAAAACTGCGAAGGTCTTGATAATATCAAAGCTTTTCAAGGAGATGCCACAAATCTCAGCCACTTTGCCGACAGCTCTTTTGACCTGACATTAGTCCTGGGTCCAATGTATCACCTATATGAAAAAGAGGATGTGAACAGCGCGATCGATGAAGCCATCCGAGTGACAAAACCAGGTGGAACCATGATGTTTGCCTTTATATCAGTATTTGCAATAATGTACTCAAACTATTTTTATGGTACCTGGCAGGAGGGACAGGAGGAGAACTTTACTAAGGATTATAAGGTCAGACATTTCAAAGAGCAGCTCTTTACAGGTTATGATGTGAATGAATTTGAGGCTCTCTTTGATGGAAAAGAGATAGAGTGGATCACCACAACCGGTGTTGACGGCCTTATTGAACCAATCGAGGACCGATCTGACTTCTCCATTTCTGATGATGACTTTAAAGCCCTTTCCAAGTGGTATCTGGCATTCTCAGAAAAAAGAGAGCTTCTTGGTAACACAAATCATCTTTTGTATATCTGTAGAAAGGAAGTATAACAAAATGAGGGTAGAAGATTTCGAGATAAAATTAAAAGACGGAAGATGCGCAATAATCCGCAGTCCAAGAGAGGAAGATATACAGGGAACCTTGGATTATCTTTACAAATCCGCAGGTGAAACAGAGTTTATCTTAAGATATCCGGAAGAATGCGTTAAATATACCGCCGAAGCCGAAAAGGCTCTTTTTGACAGGATGAATACTTCTGATAATGAGACCATGCTGGTTTGTATAGTTGACGGAATAGTTGCCGGTAACTGTCAGGTTACATGGAGCAAAAACATAAAGACCAAGCATAGAGCAACAGTTGCTATCGCTCTTTGCAAAGATTACTGGAATCTTGGAATCGGCACCAAATTTTTCCAGGAGATGATCCGCATTGCAGAAGCAAATCCGGATATAACTCAGATGGAACTGGATTTCATTGAAGGTAACACCCGCGCAAGAGCTCTCTACGAAAAGATGGGCTTCAGAATCTGCGGCGTAAGGCCAAATGCCGTAAAGCTGAAGGATGGCACATTGCTCAATGAATACTCTATGATCCATGAAGTAACAAGAAAATAGTAATCATCCTTCTCATTACCTGCAAATAACACCTACTTTTTCAACTTTTTTAAAACTACTGCTTCGCCATTTTGATATTTAAGGCTGGTCTTATCCGGCATAAAACCATGGCTCTTCATCACCACAATAAGTGTATGCATGAAGAAGCCATGCGTTACTAAGGTGCAGTGTCAAAGGCAGATTTCAATGGAACTTCGTTTATTTGGTCTGTCTTGCAGAAATCCCTATCTCTAAACAGCATCTTTGCAGTCTGCAAGCTTCTATCAAGCGTGCTTATATACACTTTAGCTGCCTCAATATCTGCTGTAGTAGCCTCAGCCAGCATATTAAGTACTAGTTCCAATGTTGACATATTATCGCGACTAATATTATATGCACCCTCCGGGAAAATAATGAGATTTTCGCCTTTTCTTAGAAGGTCCACTGATCTTTCTTTTGCTATATTACGATCTTTCTTGTGGTCAGAATCAAAAGCTATAGCTCCATTTATATAGAGCATTGCAACTATTCTATTGGCAATTCGGTGGCCCAATAGATGTCTGATGTTAAGATTACCGCTTTCGTAATCGTCATAGCGTTTTTGTCTGTGAGATAACTCTATATTTCGGAGAGAACGCATAAAATGGTTCCTTCTTATCTTTCTACCAGAGATATTAAAACTATTAGCTACTTTCTTAATCTGACTATCTCACAATATCTGGACTTTGTATCACAAAAATAGCTTCTCGCACGTCTTAGCACATTTTTTATCTTTGGAACTGCTTACCGAAATTATTCAGGTAATAGCCATATTCCTCATTCTTGACGAAAACAAATGCCTTGTAAGCGTTTTTCTTTTCCCTTCTCAAAAGAGTAAGATAATGCCCTCCGCACAAGCTCCTGAATCTATGCGCCTCAAATACGATAACAAGTGGAACATCTGCATATATGTCAGGCTCTTCCTCAGAGACTTCACTGGCATCATCTTCTATCAGGCGAAGCGGAATCTTTACAAGTTCAGATAAGAAATAATCCGATCCTTCCGGCTTTTTTACGCCAACACTTTGCAGATAAATCCTTACCCACTCTTCACCGAGACCGCCATTTGAATACTGCTCCGCAGAATATACTGAAGGTGAGTACTCAGGAAGACTTATCTTTTTGCCATACACTATTTTTTTAACGGATTCCGGTGAAAGAAAAAACTCCTCCGCAAGCTCCATTATGCCCGCACCTGCAGCATATCTGCTACTAATGGCAGCATTTCTTTTATTCAATTTTTCTCTGTAACCGGATGCTTCTCCCCAGCCTTTAGTTTTGCTGCGCGTAGGTATATAGATTGCCTTTCCTTCTGCATACTTCTGCACTTCTTCCAAAAGGCTTGCAGGGAGAATATCCTTGGCATTTTCATATTTCATTTTTATTTAGCCAGTCTGTTCAATCTTTCTTCCAATTCATTTATTGATCTTGTAATAGATTCGCAGGACTCAAGATCATCGATGGAAGCATGCCACATGAGTGTGTGAAGTCCCTTAAAATAAGCCATGCACAGGAAGCGCTCTTTAAAGTTCTTTATCTCAGTATTTTTCCTGGCTGCATACTCATACAGTTTTTCCGGAACCAGGAGATAAGGCTTATTCAGATCAAGAATTGCAAAATCCATCAGATAGTCCATGATACCTGCACGTCCCCAGTCTGCGCAGTATGTTTTTCCTGCATCATCCACGATCATGTTAACAAAAAAGGTATTGTTGTTTGCAAGAAATCTTTGTCCTTCACAAAATGGTGCGTACTGCATAATCTTGGCATATATCTTGTCAAAGTAATCTTTCTTAAGGAAGGTTGTTTCGAACATCTGCGTCCAATTATGCCAGTAGCCTTCCTGATTCTCATTAAAGGTCTCGCGAACAAACTCCTCAAATGTAGCAAATGGAGCCTTATTGTCTTCATCAAACTCACCATACCCTGTAAGTGAAGAAATATCAGTTTCGGCAATCTCAAAGATCATATCGAAAAAGTTCTCATAGCTTTTTTCAAAATCCTCAACCGAGAGTTCATTGGCACATCTGCCCTTTGGACTTAATTCAATCCTGTCATTAGTTAAGTTCTTTATAAAAATATCTCTATTCATAGTTATTATCCTTTCGTATTATGCTTATTATGTACCGGCGCCTTACAAAAAGAATGATAACAAGCCTGCTGGTCGTTTCATATAGAAAGAACCGTTATAATGAAACCTTACTTAACTGGTGGCTTCCAGTTCCTTTAGCGCTTCCTCTGCTGTTGGTAGCATCCTATCCTCCCAATCAATTTATCCTCTCTCATCTGACACAATATGTTCTACTCCATCATGATTTGATTGCAAATATTCTTTCATAAAAGTCGGAAATGCTTTGTACTTATCAAGTTCTGATATGGGCAGCCAGTGCATGCTCTCCCTAACGCCCTGGGTATAACTATTACTGTTTAACTCCCTTGTCCCTCTGGGCTTCATCACAAAATAGAATGCAATCTCATGACAGTCCATGTCCTTAAGTGCTCCCATATTTTCATTAAAGAAATTTTCGTGAATAACGGCAAGATGATCAATTTCATAATGAATGCCTGTCTCTTCAAATACCTCTCTTTTTACCGCGTCCTCAGCGGTTTCTCCCATATGAACAGCACCGCCAATTGAATAGTAGTAATCATCCTTCTCATTACCGGCAAATAACACATATCCATCTTCAACTATTATTGCCGCTGCACGATATCTAAACCAATGTTTTCCCTCTGTAAACCCACAATTATGTTCCAAGATCATCACCTACTTTTCTGCTTTCAAACTACTTCGACCTGCTAAACTAGATATTCTTCAATCATAGCCTTTATTATATTAGAACTGATGGCATGTTGAGAAGTCTCAAAGGTCATAATCATGTTCTTTCCCAGAAAGTACCCACTTTGCTCATATGACTCTATCTTAGCTATATTCTTGTTTGCATAAGAAATGTTATCCATCATTCCGAAATGTTCCCAGATATATTCCTTTCGGGTACGAATATTAAGACATGTAAAATCTGGCCTTACAGTTCCTATGCCTTTAAGTGTAAGTGGATATTCATACCTGTATGGAATGCCCTTTTGTTCCAGCATATTGGATATTATCAGTTCAGATTTTGATCTTACTCTTGTTCCATTGTTTGAGATATATTCTGTAACACTTTCATTAAATCCCATCGGCTCGTAGATTTCTTTCTTCCAATTCTCTACATATATTTCCAGAGGTTCAATAATCGGTGTAACAAGCTTTTTCCTTGCGTCCGCCATGCCTATATACACATTTTCAAGTGCCTTTATGTCATAAAGATTTAAGAACTCCCAAATTTCATTTCTGATTTTTACAAGTTTCTTTTTTAGTAGCAATTCATAATCTCGCTGTGCTACTTTCTTTAGCTTGCCCAGTTCTTCAATTCTCGCATACTTTCGTTTTTGTGTGAGCTTATCTACCCAGTAATACTGGTCTTTCCCGTTACTCTTACTTATTGCAATACCGCAATTGCTCAGGTTCTTTACCCTTAACGCATTCTTATCAATTTGGGTTATTATTGCATCTATCTCCTGTATCTGTTTCTCTAATTCTTTCTTGTAATTCTGCATTTCTGCACTCCTCTATGTATTCCTCTTTTTCAGACCTACGTGACACCACTTTCTCTTTAGACTGCTATCCCGTAGATTCGCAATGGTATTCTGGCATTCTACGTGACTCCACTTCACCTTTAGACTGTTATCACGTAGATTTGCAATGATATTTTGGCATTCTACGTGATACCGCCTTTTTAACAAATCTCTCCTCACGTAATTCTTCCAAATATCTGTCTGTTTCTACGTGAACCACAAGAGTTTAGAGCAACAGCTCACGTAGGCGCTATAGATATCATGCTTGTCACTACGCGAATAGCAGTGCAAAAAAGCCACTGCTCACGTAAGCCGTCTTCTTTTGCCTCTTCCCTACCTATTTTTGGAAATTATCAAGCTGTCCCAGAAAGAACAACCATTTCAAAACGAACTTTGAAAAGAACTATCTTGAAATACAAGTGACAATATATAACAACACAGAAAAAAAGTAAAGATATTTCTAACCGTATGTATCTCCATTCGGTATGCCTAAAAGATAAGCCTCTGACAAATTCAGCCATTATAACAACAAAGCCCAAGAAGTCGCACATATGCGCTTCTTGGGCTCAATATAATAATACTCGCTT
>JAILMY010000037.1 GCA_024692165.1 Butyrivibrio sp.
TCCGGATTATCCGGAATCAGCTCCTGATTCGTAATACAGAAATGGGTTGTGGGTTTTAGCTTAGAATAATCTTCCCCCTTCTTTAAACAATCGTATGCTCTGCATAGATACAGAATTGATCTGGGAATCCAGTATTTTTCAGTATACGTCTGAAGTTCAATATTCAGTATATCATTGTTATTAAGGATGAGCTTTAAATCCATAACGGTTTCTTTGACGGATGAATTTAAATCAATGGGATTAGTTACCTCGATGGATTTAACCATGCTGGGATCAATGCCTTGGAGTGAGCAGACAAGGCCTATCAGGGCTGATGTTGATTTTTGCATCACATAATGAAAAAGCAGATCGCTTGTGAGAGTGTACTCAATTGGACCGGTAGCATTTTCATAAGTGTAAGATGGTCCTTTTGATTTATCGTGTTTCATATATAATCCTTTCATAGTTGCTACTTTCTTGGGAAATGTGGCTGCGCAGCCCTTGAATAAAGAATGTAACAGAGATTTGATGGCTTAGAAATAAGCACAGAAAATAGTCTATCACATAAATCTTAAGAAATAGCGTCGAAATTTCTTAAGATTTCATGTAGACACAGAAAATTCACAGGATAATGAGAGAATGGTCAGAATTTGGAACAATTAATTGTTGCGGAGAATATTCTTTGCACTAACAGTAATCCCAAAACTTTTATAGACAAAGCGGGTCTGATATAATGAAATAATCAGATAAAAGAGGGGAATATTATGAAAAAATATAGGAAATTGGCGGCGGCGTGTGTTACGGTGGCCGCTTGTGTGCAGCTTACAGCCTGCGGTCTGTCTGATGTACCGGGATTATCTGAGATCACCGGCGTTGATACTGAGACTATCGACAGCGAAGTTATAGAAAAACTTGAACAGGGAAAAGAGATTCTTTCGGGCTCTGGCGAGGGCATCAGCGCCTTTAAGGAGACTGCAGAGGATATCAACGAGCTGGCTGATCAGGCTACTGACTTTGTAAGCCAGATGGCAGAAGACATAGATGCAAAGGGACTTGTCGAGGAACTTGGCAAAGCGACCGGTCTTGGAAAAGATGGCAAAGCGGGAGCAGACAGCAGCGATACTTCTAACTCAGAGAATAGTGACAGTGCGGCAACATCGGGCGATGGTGCCACAACATCCGGCGACGGTGTTACAACATCAGATGACAGTGCTTCAAATGACGCTTCAACAGGCGGCATATTAAAATCTGCCGCTGACATAAATCTTGCAAGCGCAGACGGCGGCACAAGGAACTATACTTTCACATACAATGGCGAGACATTTAAAGCCAAGCACACTGCAGACCACTGGACCATTTACGATTCATACAAGATCAACAGCAAGAGCGACATGATGATCATCTGTCAGGCACTTATTGATCTTTACCCGGTTCATGGAAGCGACATGACTTCCTACAGAACAGCGGAGGATATGACCTTCGAGTGGCAGCAGCACAACCTGGGATACATATTTCTCGGGGAAAAGAGTGAGTGGGCTTCGCATCTTAAAGATGTAGACTTTGATCCTGCTGATCAGGGCAAGACCTTTGATGAAATCTACAAAGACAGAACCGGTAAGGAGTTCAAATTCAGCGATTTCTTTTCAGATTGATGAAGCTTTGATCCGGGTATTTACTAAGAGGGGGAGGCTATGGGGAAAATCATTTATGAGAACAATCTCGCAAAAAAGGAAGATATCGAGGGGTTTGTCTTGGAAGGGCAGGCCGATATTTCTTTTCCCGAAGGAGCCATGCGACTAAAGAGCGTCATCGACCCATCTGAGGGACAGAAGGCGAACTTCGTTTTGTGGTGCCCTGTCTCATTTCCCTCGGACGTCAGCATTGAGTGGGAATTTCGGCCAATCAAAGAACCCGGGCTTGCCATAATGTTTTTTGCCGCCAAGGGAAGAAGCGGAGTTCCGGTCCTGGACAGCAGCCTCTCAAAAAGAACCGGCGAATATCCCCAGTATCACAGCGGGGATATCAACGCATTTCATGTCTCTTATTTTAGGAGAAAAGAGCAGGATGAGAGAGCCTTTCATACCTGCAACCTCAGGAAGAGCTATGGATTTCATCTGGTAGCCCAGGGGGCGGACCCAATCCCCGACGCTTCCAAAGACTCTGAATGGTACAGGATCCGGGTGGTAAAAAAGAGAGGACAGATAGGCTTTTTTATTAACGATCTAACGATATTTGAATACGCAGACGATGGCGTAACCTACGGAGATATACTTACAGGCGGCTGCATTGGCTTCAGGCAGCTTGCACCAATGGTGGCAGAGTACAGGAATCTGAGAGTCACCTGGATTTAATGGCGTTCAGAAGTGTGACAGTTTTGTGACAGTTCTCAGAGTAATATTTTCTTATAAGATCCACAAACTCGTGTAGAAAGAAGGTATTGCAAAATGAGAGAG
>JAILMY010000045.1 GCA_024692165.1 Butyrivibrio sp.
GTAGTACCTGCAGCAAGCTTGATATCCATCTTATCAAGTACAGAAAGTTCACTTGCTTTTACAGTTTTACCTGTATAGGCACTGATCAGCTGTGCAAAGAGCTCAAGATCAGAGAGTGTTTTGAGGACGTTTTCATCTGTAATATCATCAGCAGATATTCCAAGTCCTAAATCAGAACCTCTTCTGGCACCGAGAACCTGTGCATCGTTCATGGTACGTGCAGCACCAAGCACTTCGCCAGTGGTTGTTCTACTTGTAGCATATACCGGTGTTGAATAACCAAGACTTGCAATAAGCATTACTACAGCAGCAACAATTGATAAAAATCTTCCCTTTTTCATATCTTTTCTCCTTTATTTATTTAATAATCTTGCCGACCTGATTCTAAGATTCTAAATAAAATAGATCCAAAATCATTTCAGTAAGCTTATTAGCATCTATATAGAACTCATCATGAATACCGTCTGTTTTGTTTACACCCGGAAGCAAATATATTTTTTCAGAGTATTCATATTCAGTTAAATGTACCAAACTATCAGCATCTACATCTTCATAAAGATAGTCCCCGGCGGCTTTTTCCATTTTGTCTATAACTGAACCGCCCTGTCTCTTAATATTCTGAAACATTGCCAGCATGAACTGGGTCTGTCTGGACATTCGCTCAATATTACTGCCTCTAATTTCAGTATCTCTTATATGAACAAAATCTTTAGCAGAGGCTCCGTCCAGATGAATAAATGCCCCTTCCACATAGCATGGATCAAGCTGAGTTTCATCTGTTTCCAGTCTTAGATCAACTCCGCCGATAGATTCAACGATTGGCTCAATACCATCCATAGTAAGAGATATTACACTGTCAATCCTAGTCCTACACAATAGGTCTGATATCTTATTCTTGGTTAAATTACAGGCCTGTTTTGCATTTCTTCCATAGGAATACTGCATCGTAAGCTGCTCAAGGCCCTGAGCCAAGTAGTTACCATCATTGTCGTAGATATCAACATCAACCATGCTGTCTCGATTTATCTCAAGTGGTGTTATTATCTTATTCTTATTGTCTATAGCAAAAAGAATAATGGTATCACTTCGTCCACCTTCGACGATTCCAACACCTTCTCTCGACTGATCACTATTATCAATTCCTAAAAATAATAATGTATCTATCGCCGTATTAGCTTCATAACGTTTACCGTTATAAGTAATACTTCCATCAAAAGAATCAAGGCTATAAATCCCTGTATCATTGTCATAAACATCACTTTCTAAAGCCTCAGCATTATTAACATCAGTTTTTCTGGCCACCTTAACATTTCTTTTTTCAGAAATAAGGAAGCCACCGATGCCTGTAATAATAATCACACTAACAAAAATTATGATTAGTATAAACACTTCCCTTTTCTTCATTACTGTTCGACATCCTGTCCATCTATTTTTGTAAGCTTTGCAACAACCAAAAACCTCTTATCTCGAAGTTTCTTATCACAGGTGCTTAAAGTAATAATGCTGTCATCTTCAGTGACATCCATATCTTCAGAAATATAACTCCGCTCTTCTACGATGTCTGTACTAAGTGAATCTAAAAAAGCTTTTCTGTCGGTGACAATCGCGTCATCGAAATAATATGGTATCCTGTTATCACTGTACATTACTGCTGCAAAAACCTCATATAAATAAACATGATCAGCAGTATAGATAAGGATTTCACGGTGATCATCAAAAAAATCTTTATCTTCATATTTATGAAGAGATGCAAACATTGTTCCATCCTTCATGTTATGACCATATATAACTGTATTGAATTCTACGAACGGTTGCTCATCACATATCTCTATATAAGGACAGCCATAAGATGAATACATTCCATCCGGCCCATGCTTAAGATAGTATTCGTCATCCATTGGATGTTGAGCAATTGGATAATCAACTACTGTGTCCGGAATACTGATCCAGGCTAATATGTCAGGATTAGTTTCTTGAAGCACCTTAATATCTACAGGTATTTCAACATTATTAGTACTTTTATTAAAATCTTCGCTTTTTTCATTATTAGATAGGTTAGATTTATCATCTATGACGCTATCTATTGAATGAGATACCTTTGAATCTTCGTATGCAATTTCTTGTAGATTCTGTATTTCACTGCGGTTATGCAAATACTCAGAATAAAAATATCCTAGCGTACCTGCACTTATCCCACAAACAACTATGAAAAGAGCAATTATTGGAAACTTCCTTTTGCTCATTTCTTTCTCTTCTTATTCTTTTTTGTTTTCTTGCTTTCGTGATCTGCGCTAATGCTTTTCTCAAAAGGTATTGAAGCCAATGTGCCAAGTCCTAAATATTTTCTTACATCATCTTCATCCCTTAGTGACATATCACTATAATATAGAATAAGAATTATTGCTGCTGCTAAAAGGAAACCCAAAATACCACCAAGTGCAGTATTCTTTGACTTACTCGGGCTAGAAGGCTTTGTAGCAGGTACTGCATTTTCAACAGAAGACGGTTTATCTGTATCGATTACCTCTGCTACTCTTGCTGAAAGATTATCCGCAAGGTTATTCGCGATATCACTAGCCAGCTGTGGATCAGTATTCTTAACAGTAATCTTGATAATACGTGAATCTGTTGGATTCTCAACTGTAACAGTCTTCAAAAGACTTTCGTAGGTAGTATCAAGTTCAAGATCGCTTATTACTTTTTCTAAAACCGGACGGCTCTTTCCCAGAATTTCAAAATCTACAGTAAGCTGTTTACCTATTTGTAAATCAATAGCTGATGTTACTGTAGTAGTTTTTGAAAATATATAAATCATAGAAGATGAAGTATATACCGGCTGAATCAGGAATAATGTATACGCTAATGCAATTCCTGCCCCTGCGATTGCACATGAAATTAATAGCCACCACTTTCTCATTAGAACGAAGAAGAGTTCACCGAAATCGATCTCATCCTCTTCGTTATAACTATTCAATATTTCGTCACTCATAAAATAAACCACTCCGAAAAAAATATTCTAATAATATGATAATGAATAATTATTTTTTTTCAATAAGAATTTACGTAATTTTTTATGCTAATTTTATTTTTTTTTAATAATTTTAATTGTGAGGATAGAATTTTCGACAAAAAATATTCAAAAAAAAATAAAGCAATTTCAAGGGATTCCCTTCGTTGCCTTATTTTTTTATTGACCAATTCGTTTGATAATTATTTGATGAATAAATATTAAGTTTTAGTTAAAATTATTTCGCTTTCTGTAACAATTTTGTTCGGTTTTTTATCATGAAATTCACATGGTATTTCGTAATCTACAACCTGAATATCATAGGCTATTGCAACGGTTTCCAGTTTACTATTCTTCTCGAGAAACCGATCATAAAAGCCTCCATTGTACCCGATTCTATTGAGATTACGATCAAAAGCTACTCCCGGGAGGATAACCAGCGTCCTTCCAATGTCTCCATCGATGCTGTCATTTACATGAAATATAGTTGTCAGGTCATCGATATTCGGCTCTCGAAGGCCTACAAAGCCAAGCTCCAGATCTTCAAGAGATCCAATCTTTGCAAAAACCATAAGGCCGTTTTCATGATCTGTAACCTTGGGACAATAGACGTTTTTGCCCATAGCCAGGCTATCCAGGATAATATCATCAGTTTTTACTTCAGATCCAAAATCCGCATAAACAAGGATATTCCTGGAGTGCTTGTACTCCTCTAAAGTAATGAGTTTTTCAAAGATCTGACGGCTCTTCTCCTGCTGTTCTTCAGGAGTTAAGCTATCTCTTTTGGCAAGAATTTCCTTGCGAATATCAGCTTTGGTCATGCTTTCACCTCAACAGGATATTATATCGGCAACTATATATTCAGCGACTTTCATTCCATCCATGGCTGCGGACATTATTCCGCCCGCATAGCCTGCGCCTTCTCCGCATGGATAAAGGCCCTTAATGTTTATAGATTCGCAGTTCTCATCTCTAACAATTCTTACAGGAGATGATGTCCTGGATTCAACTCCGGAAACCAGAGCATTACTGCAATTGTATCCCTTTATAATCTTACCAAACTTCTCCATTCCCTGCACGAAACAGTCGTTAAGTTCATCCGGTAATATTTCATGAACATTTGAAAATACATATTCACCCCTCATGAATGGGTCAATTTTCCAAGAGAATGTCTCAACCGTAGTATTTTCAACATTCTCAAAATTGTTAAGCGTTTCTTTCTTTCCTATTACAGCTTTTTTAAAATCCCCATAGAACTCAACCGGGATTTTCCCGTGACCTATTTTGAAAGCTTTTTCTTCCAGACGTCTTTGGAATTCAACTCCTCCAAGAATATCGTCACTTCCGAAGTCTTTAGGGTCTACAGTTACGATGATAGCTGAGTTTGCGTTATTACCATCCCTCTTGGAATAGCTCATACCGTTAACTGCGAGCCTTCCCTCCTCTGAAGATGCGTTAACCACGTATCCTCCGGGGCACATACAAAACGAATATACCCCTCTGCCGCCGTCTGTAGTGGTTGTAAGCTTGTAAGGTGCCGGTGGAAGCGTCTTTGGATCTTCTATTCCATACTGTGACTTATTGATAATGCTCTGGGGATGCTCAACCCTGAAGCCTACAGCGAAAGGTTTCTTCTCCATGTTTACCTTCTTATCCTTTAACATATAGAAGGTATCCCTTGCGCTGTGGCCTATAGCAAGAACAGCTTTGCTGCAGGATATTTTCTCTGATAAAGGCTGTGAATGTTCATCACCACTTCCGTTTCCGGTAGCACTTTCAGTGACAACACCCGTAAGCCGTCCACTTTCATCAATCAGGATCTCCGTAACCTTAGTTTCAAAGTGTACTTCACCGCCCATTTCTATAATACTTTTCCTCAAATTCCTAACCACTTCTCTAAGTATGTCCGTACCAATATGAGGCTTGGCGTCATATAATATTTCTTCCTGAGCTCCGTGGCTGACAAAGATTTTCAGTGCTTCTCTTCCTCTTCCATCTTTATCCTTAACCATAGTGTTGAGCTTACCATCGGAAAATGTCCCGGCTCCGCCCTCGCCAAACTGTACATTTGTTGAGGTATTAAGCTCTCCGGTCTTCCAGAAGTGCTCGACTATAGCTGTTCTCTTATCTACATCTGCGCCCCGTTCTAAAACAATAGGTTTATAGCCCTTCTTTGCAAGCATATATCCGCAGAAAAGCCCTGCCGGGCCGGCGCCAATGACAATAATTCTATCATCATCAGATATACTCTTATCTGCTGAGCCTTCTGTTATATAAGAAGTATCTCTTTCCTCGCTCCTTCGCCTTATTATCTCCTTAACCTGCCTGTCAAAGTCGTAGTCATCCCTTTCCTTGATAACCACATCCTTGCTCTTACACTTATTAACGACCTTCTTCTCATCTAAGCCCTTAAGCGTAACGTCCACCAGGTAAATATCGTATATTTCGGGCTTTTTCCGGGCATCGATGGAGCGTCTTATTATCTCAATTTCTCCAAAATTACCCTTATCAATGCGCAAAAGCTTCACGATATACTTTTTCAGCATATCGTGAAGCTCCTGATCACTAACTAATTTCTCTAAGTCATGCTTAATTTTAATCTGATTGATTCGAATCATTAAATAACCTCAGTTGGTTAAATTTGTTTTTAATTTTCCAAAAATGAATTAAATCTAAACTATATAGATGCCACAGTTCCAGCAATGGCGCCGCTTGTGAAGGCCCACTGCAGATTGTAACCGCCGCATCTGCCGTCAACATCTACCAGCTCTCCAACTACAAAGATACCGTTGTTAGAGACAATAGTCATATCATCCCGAATATCCCCAAGACTCACGCCTCCGGAGGTAACCTGTGACTGTTGATAGCCGTTGGTGTCTGCGAGTTTTAATTTGTAATTACGATAATTCTCAAAAATACTTTGAACCATGCTCTCTGAAATATTCTTCATTTTCATGGTTCGGCTCATCTTGGTACGACGAATGATCATCTCATTTATCTGAGAATTATGAATACCGTTCAGGAATTCCTCAAGGCTTCTGTCGTCCCTGAGTCTCATCATCTCTTTTGTCAAACCGGCATAATCATCATCGTCATAATCGGGGAAAAAGTTGATGGATGCATAAATAGGCTTTCCCTCAGCCAGGAACTTCACAACCTTACCACTGGCCTGCATTACAGGGATGCCTGAAATTCCATCCTTTGTAAGCTGAAGTTCCCCGTATTCCTTGGCAATGACTTCTGTGCCAAGAAGGAATGAGATATTCGCTGTACATCTGACGCCATTTTCCGGCATTATCTCATCAGGATCTGCTTTAAATCCTACCAAAGCAGGATATGTATCCTTAATGGTCAGTCCCAGCTTCTTGCAGATATAGTAACCATCTCCCGTAGACATGGTGGTCTTAGCACCGGAAAGTCCGCCGGTGGCGATTATCACTCTGTCTGCCTCGTAGGAATTCTGATTAGTAATGACCAGATACCTCTCATTGCCCGGTTCATCCAGAGTATCATCCAAAACATTTATGGATTTGGCCTGCTCGCCATATATAACCTCTACTCCAAGCCTGCCAAGCTCATTCTTAAAAGCATCCACCACGGTGGTAGCCTGCCCGGACACAGGATAAAGATATCCATCCTCGCTCTTGACCACTATTCCCAGTGATCTCATAAATCTGATAACATCCAGCACACCGTAAACCGAAAGCCATTCTTTCATTCTCTTTTCAGCAGCCGCATTGTATCTCTTCTCATTCATATCAAGATTGGAAATATTGCATCTGCCGTTTCCGGTCATGGAAAGCTTTTTTCCCAGCTGGGTATTCTTTTCTATTATTGTAACGTCAGCGCCGTTCCTGGCTGCATAAACCGCAGCACACATTCCGGAGGCGCCTCCACCTAGTACAATTACCTTTTTAACCAAAACTATTCCTCATAATATCTATCATGTTGTATTGCATGTGATAGCCCCATAAACAGTCTGCCCATAGGGATTTTCTCAAGTTCCTCGGTCTTAACTCCCTTAAGAACTATCATTACTATCATGTAAACAATAGTATATACTATCACTCCGATCAAAAGTGTAAGAACTTCTCCAATCCTGTCTATAAAGAACCTTCCTATCAAAAGAAGCACAAGTCCGGATATTGCCGCTGAAATAATAGGTATGCCAAGGTTTCTCACCAGATTGTGCCTGTACTTTATCATCTTAAAGAGCATAACAAAGCCGAATACGTCGTACAACGCAAAGGCAATCATCTGGGCCCATATAACACCCAAAAGATCCTTGTGAAGTATAGCCACAAACAAAACCATAAATGCCACATGGCTAAGCCAAGCTATAGTAAGATTTATCACCAGCAGCACAGATTTGCCCATATGGTTAAGAAGCCATGACAGGAAAATTCCCATGGAAAGGAAAAAGAACATGAAAGCTGCCCACTGATCAAGTCCCTCAACCAGACCGGAGTATTTACCGAAAATCATCACCTGAATCTCTTTAGCCGCTGTAAATAAAAAGATGCTGACAGGAATAAGGAGCATAAAGCCAAAGTGCAAAAGTCTCTTAAGTCTGTCCCTTGCTCCCTCCATCTCATCTCGTTCAATCCTTGCCATGACCCTGTTCCAGGATTTAATAAATGGAATACAGCACAAAAAGGATGCAAGTATCACGAAGGATACTATCCTACCTGAAAACGCGCCGTAGAGCGATATCATATCCGCTGAATCTTCACTTTTTAAGTGCACAATATTGTAAAAGATATTGTCAGCAAGGCACATTAGTACCGGCGTGGCATACAGATACAGTATAGGTCTGATCCCTGCCAAAACGTCGTTCTTGTTGTCCAGATATCTGGGCGCACCATTTTTTACAATGGCTGCAATCTCGTTTTTCCTCAGCATCATACTTACGTTGATCTGAATAAAACCTGCCAGAGATCCTATGAGAACACCAATCAGCATCCCTGAAGCCCCGTAGATAGCGCTATATTCATCACCGTGGAAAAGAGCATTCACTTTTTTGCCATAGTTATACAAAATTCCAGAAATAACAGCTCCTGTGCCAAAGCTGATACAGGAAATTAGAAGATCACAGATAATAATGGGCTTGGTATAGCCAAGTCCCTGCAAATATCCTCTTATCACGCCCTGAGGACACAGAAGTATAAGGCTCACGCCTATCATGATAAAGTGCAGATAAATCTTGCCGGCTCCAAAGAGGTTTCTGGCGATCACCAAAGAACAGCCAATAAGCAGTATCCCCAGCAAAATGCCGATAACCACAAATATCCTGAAGGACCTTTGCATATTTATCTCGGCGTTAATGAACTGGCTCCTCCTGGCACGCAGCCTTACCATTATGTACACAGCCTTCTGAACAGCCAGCACAAAAGATATATAGATCAAAAAATACAGTGTCAGAGGTCCCGAGCAAAAGCCGGCCCCTTTATCCCCGAAAATACGAACGGAAATGATATTGTAAAGCATCATGATAATGACAGACCAATAAAGCGCTGCTGTAAGTATATCCGGTCGTATCCTTTTTTCCTCAGTATAGGTCTTCATCTAGACTCTCCCAACTAATACTTAGTCCCTTGTTATCCCCAAAGACTCTAAAATGCTCTCCTGTTTCTCCTCCATGATCTTTGCCTCCACATCCTCCATGTGGTCGTATCCGCAAAGATGAAGCATGCTGTGAGCTATGAGAAATGCAAATTCCCTTTTCTCGGAATGTCCATATTCCGCAGCCTGTGATCTGACTCTCCCTTCGTTTATGACGATATCTCCAAAAGAAATATTGCCTGTGTCCGGATTCAATATATCATTTTTCTGTTCTGATTCAACAACAGAAAAGTCTCCCGGCTCGTCATAGTTTATTGTGGGAAAAGACAAAACATCTGTAGGTCTGTCTATTCCACGGAACTCTTTATTAATCTCATGAATTCCCGCATCGTCTGTAATAGTGAGACTTATCTCCACCTCGTAGTCGCACTTTTCTTCCTTAAGAACAGCTTCTGCCACAGTTCTGGTCAGCTCTTCAAAGTCAAAATCAAACTTTGCATCAACTTCATTCTCAACGTAAAAAGTCATAGTATAGTTTCTCTTTCTTCAGAATTTTTCTCATCTGATCATACTCACCGTAGGTAATATTGTATCCCTTAAGTTCCCCGTCAGCTTCCTTCTTGTCAAAGATCTTGTCGATCATCTGGTCGTAGTCTATCTTGGCATTCTTATCTTTTTTTACCATGTACATAATAGATGCAATTACGGTTTCCGAGATCACCACTGCCAGACACTCCCTGGACTTAACGGTATTCCCGGGGTTTTCTATAAACTCTCGTAAAAGAGCTACAGCCTCCTTGGGGAAATTATTCTCCAGATAAATGTGCTCCACATCCTCCCACTTGGTCTTGCCCTCTAAGGTCCCGATCCTGTGGTAATAGGAGCAGTTCTTCACAGCTCTGTCGTTAAAGCCAAGCCCCAGTGCAATTCTCTCAGCCAGATACCCGGTGTGGATTGCCCTGAAATACTCATCCTTGTTGTTCTCACGAAGGCTGGCAAGTAGCGGAAATTCAGTATCATTTATCTCCATGTAATTATCGTTGGACTTTCTGATAACATACAGACCGAACATGTTAAGGAAAGCCATGAGAATTACAAGATTGAACATTAAGTTTATAAACGGCAAGATCAAAAGCTTAAAGGAAAGGGTTCTGTTCTGGAACAGCACGTCAAAGGCCATCAAAAGAACTGCCTGCATCATCAGTGACATGATAACCTTTAATCCCACTGAGGTGTCCTCTTTCAGCTCCCGGAAAAGAACAATAGCCACCACTCCGGCAATTACATACATGAAAATCTCGTAGGGGCTGCCATTTTCTTCCAGCAGAACAGATATAATTACAAAACCTATTCCTGAGACCATTCCGATCTCAGCATTTGAAAAAAGCGCCAGTATTACGAACAGTGCCATATAGGGCCAGAACTGATGCGGTACCAGCGAAAATGCACAGGAAAGAACAATCATCCCCGCATAGAACAGCACAAATCGCATCTTGTGGTCACAGTTGTCATAAGATAATCCCTCATATCCCCTAGAGCAGGCGTCCACAAGCATAAATGTAACCGTTCCGGTAATGATCAGCGAAACTATCACGTTACGCAGAATAGCTTCGTAGCTCTTTCCCATAAAAAATGAAAAGGCAAAAACAGTTAAACCAGTAAAAATAAAAATTCCCCCATAGCAGTAACGAAACTTCCTGTCCACTGCTACATCTTTATTTTCGTTCTCCATCCCTTTAATGTCTCTCCAGTTTATGAATAGCTTTCTTCCTTTGTTTATTTACACTCTTCTTTTCGTAATCCTCATATGCTTTTACAATTTTCTGAACAAGCGGATGTCTTACAACATCGCTGCTGGTCAGGGTGCAAAAAGAAATATCGTCGATTCCTTTAAGTACACTCTGTGCGATATCCAGTCCTGACTTGGCATCAGGTGCCAGATCCTTCTGGGATGCATCGCCTGTGATGATAACCTTTGAACCAAAACCTATTCTGGTAAGGAACATCTTCATCTGGGCAGGCGTAGTATTCTGAGCCTCATCCAGGATAATGAAGGCGTTATCAAGAGTTCGTCCTCTCATGTAAGCCAGAGGCGCCACTTCGATAAGTCCCTTTTCCATGTTCTTGATAAAGTTCTCCGTGCCCATTATCTGATAAAGGGCGTCGTACAAGGGTCGCAGGTATGGATCAACCTTGCTCTGTAAATCTCCCGGCAAGAAGCCAAGCTTTTCTCCCGCTTCTATAGCAGGTCTTGTAAGGATGATCCTTGAAACCTCTTCTCTCTGGAATGCCGTAATAGCCATGGCCATTCCCAGATAAGTCTTACCGGTTCCGGCAGGACCAAGACCAAATACGATCATATTGTTCCTGATGGCATCGATATATTTCTTCTGTCCCAAAGTCTTGGGTTTTATAGGCTTTCCGGATATTGTGTGGCAGATAACATCTTTATCTATATCCACCAGAATATTGTCATTGACAGGTTTGTCCTTGATGGTATCGTCCTGCTTAAGGGATATGGCATAGTCAACGCTCTGCTCCTCGATGCTGCTTCCCCGTCTTGAAAGCTGCACCAGTTCCCTTATGATCCCGGAGGCCTTGTTTGCGCCTTCCTTATCACCGATAATGTGGAGCTCGCCGTTTCTGTCAATGATCTCCACATGAAGACTCTTTTCAATCTTCTTGATGTAGCTGTCATTTCCCCCGAAGATATTGCGCTGATCCTCAGCCGTCAGCGCCAGGGAAAGTTCTGTGATTTCACTCATATAATGTTTTGCTCCGTAAGTTTATTGGTTTCCCGGTCGAGTTTGCTGACCCGGGATAAAGAATTTAATTACTTATGGTAAGGCTCATTGTGCATGATTCGATAGGCTCTGTATATCTGCTCAAGGAGTACCACCCTCATCATCTGGTGCGGAAAGGTCATGTCGGAGAAACTGATCTTGGAATTGGCTCTTTTTAAAACATCCTCATGCAGCCCTAGTGATCCACCAATTACAAAGGCGATGTGATTTGTGCCCTGAACTCCGAGACCGCTTATGTACTCAGAAAAGCCCTCAGAAGAATACTTCTTCCCATTTATGGCCAGTACACAGACATAGGCGCTTTGGTCAATGTTCTGCAGGATCCGGTCTCCCTCTTTTTTCTTGATCTGCTCCTCTATTGCAGCAGGAGCATTGTCGGGAGTCTTCTCATCCGCAACCTCAATAATATTCAGCTTGCAGTATCTGGAAAGTCGCTTGGAATACTCTGAAATCGCATCATTCCAGTACTTCTCCTTGATCTTACCAACACAGATTATACTGATAGTGCTCATTTCTTCACCACTTTGCCGCCGGTAATGATGCCGTGAATTCCGCTGTCCTTCACCTTGTCCTTGGCCATCCAGATGTGATTATCTGTATTGTCCTTCTCGTCCAAAACAGCGATCTTCTTCTCAGCATCCTCCGTAGTGTTTACTACCTGCTTCCAGGTGCCGTTCTCGCAGTCTCCGTACCATTCCTTAGTCTGGTAATCACTGTTTACTGTGATCATGTACATGCGGCCGTTGTACAGACCGTTCGTGAAGTTGCCGATGGCGTTCTGAACGTAAAGATCATCCTCGTTCATATAGTTCTGGTCGTAGTCGTAATGCTCCTGACCCTCACCGTTTGGAAGGTCGTTTGCCCACTGGCCGGCATACATATGCTCTATTACTACGTTCTGATTGTAATCCGGGTAAAAAGAGATCCAGGTTCCCTTTCCGCTTCTGACACCGTTGCTCCACTCGCCGTAGTAGTACTGATCGTTTGCGTAGCAGGCAAGTCCTGTACCATTAGGAACGCCGGTTCCATCAGTATCTCCGTAGTATAAAAAGTCTGTGGTTCCGTTAAGCTTGTAGGACATGGCTTCAAAGCGCTCAAGACCTGCCAGATCACTTACAGCTTCCATATTGCCATCGCCCCAGTAAGTAGCCATTTCATTCATCTGAGCATTTATATCAATGGCAAGTCCCTTGTATACATTTCTGATCTCCGCAGATTCAGTCTTATAAAAACTGTTTCCGGATACGGATTTCTTCTTTGCTACAGCCTTCTTATCCACTGAACTTCCTGCGCTGGCGGCTGCATCTGCCTCATCCTTAGATTCACCGGCGCCCGCGCCGTCAGCATCTTCCTTATCGCCATCCTGATCAGATGCGCCATTTGCTGCGTCCGTATCGCCATCCTTGTTTACATCGTCGCCAACAGCTTCAATTCCATTCTCGCTACCAACGCTATCGTTTCCACTCTCGCCTGTCTTCTTTCCTGATAGTGCTACGTATAACACTAATATCAGCAATATAACAGCCATAATGCCCGCTGTTATCGCAACTCTTATCTTGTCATCTCTCTCCATCTATATCACCACTACCTTTAAATTCTTATCAAATATTCAACTGCCATAATTACAGGTATGCAGTCAATCCGTTAAATTTACCTCAAACATTTATGCAATCCTTATAATTATACCATAAGCTAAGGCATGAGTCTTGCGATTAACGAGGAAACATGAGCAAAATTGATGTTAATGATTATTTTATTAGAATTATTTTTGTATTCATAGTTTGTTCGTTCGAAATAAGGAATGTTCAGCCTTCGAATATCTTTGGGCTGAATCTGGTATTTCTGAAATTTTTACCCATAGAAATTTCAACATTTTGGGCTGTATTGCCGGAATTTGAAAATAATACCCAAGAAGATTTACAGATTTTGGGCTATATAGAGGATTCTAAAAAAAGTACCCAAGTTTTTAGCTGAATTTTTGGGTACAAATTTCAATTTTCTTCTATGAGCCCAAAATTCAAAAAAAACTTTGGGTACTTTTTTCAAATATTTAATATGAGCCCAAAAACCATGAAAAAACGTGGGTACTTTTTTCATCTTTCTCATATACGCCCAATTACAAAACTATACCTGACGAAGTATTTTATGACAAAAAAAGAAAATCCTATTTCTATGAAAAACATGAAATTAGGATTTCCTTTTTGATTTTATTAGTGATTCACTGCTTATTTATTTGACAGGTACTCGTCGATACCCTTTGCTGCAGCCTTTCCTGCGCCCATGGCAAGAATAACTGTTGCTGCGCCGGTTACAGCGTCTCCGCCTGCGAATACGCCCTTCTTGGATGTCTGTCCGTTTGCTTCCTCGGCAACGATACACTTTCTGCGGTTAACCTCAAGTCCATCGGTTGTTGAAGAAATAAGCGGATTAGGTGATGTTCCAAGGGACATGATTACTGCATCGCAATCAATTCTGAACTCAGAACCGGGAATCTCAACAGGACTTCTTCTTCCTGACTCATCAGGCTCACCAAGCTCCATTCTGATACATGTGATGCCGGTTACCCAGCCGTTCTCGTCAGCGTGGATCTCAACAGGGTTTGTAAGAAGGTCAAAGATGATTCCCTCTTCCTTAGCATGTCCAACCTCTTCCTTACGTGCAGGAAGCTCTTCCTCGCCACGTCTGTAAACAAC
This sequence comes from Butyrivibrio sp., assembly GCA_024692165.1. Taxonomy (GTDB): domain Bacteria; phylum Bacillota; class Clostridia; order Lachnospirales; family Lachnospiraceae; genus Butyrivibrio. The sequence continues at coordinate 14,067 of JAILMY010000045.1, forward strand.
GTGAACCTCAGCGCCAAGACGAAGTGCTGTTCTTGCAGCGTCCATAGCAACGTTACCGCCACCAACTACAACGCACTTCTTAGGTCTCATGATAGGTGTTCTTGAATTCTCATCAAAAGCCTTCATGAGGTTACTTCTTGTAAGGAACTCATTAGCTGAGAATACACCCATAGCCTGCTCGCCCGGGATATTCATGAATCTTGGAAGTCCGGCACCTGAGCCAATGAATACTGCCTCAAAGCCCTCTTTCTCCATAAGCTCGTCAATAGTAACTGACTTGCCGATAACAACGTCTGTCTCAAGCTTAACGCCAAGGGACTTAACGTTCTCGATTTCCTTCTTAACTACGTCATCCTTAGGAAGACGGAACTCAGGAATACCATAAACAAGTACTCCGCCCGCCTCATGCAGAGCCTCGAAGATAGTTACATCGTAGCCCATCTTTGCAAGATCTCCTGCACATGTAAGACCTGAAGGGCCTGATCCGATGATGGCAACCTTCTTACCCTTCTTCTCCTTGGCTCCTGCAGGCTTAATGCCCATCTCTCTTGCTGTATCAGCAACATATCTCTCAAGCTTACCGATTGAAACGGCGTCGCCCTTGATTCCTCTTACGCACTGGCCTTCACACTGGCTCTCCTGTGGGCAAACACGTCCACATACTGCAGGAAGTGCACTTGAAAGGCTGATTGTCTGGTATGCTCCCTCAACATCTCCCTCTTTTACCTGCTGAATAAATGCAGGGATATCGATAGATACAGGGCATCCCTGAACACATTTAGGGTTCTTACAGTTAAGGCATCTGGTTGCCTCCTGCATAGCTTCTTCTTTATTATATCCAAGGCAAACCTCACCGAAGTTAGTGGCGCGGACCTTGGGATCCTGCTCACGAACAGGAACTCTTACAAATCCATCCATTTGTTAATCTCCTATATTATCCTTGATATTCGTTAGTCGTTGCAGTTACCACATCCGCCGTGGTGAGTCTTGCCTTCCTGCTCTCTGAGAAGAAGTCTTCCCTCTTCTGTCTTGTAAAGCTTCATTCTGTTCATAGCCTGATCAAAATCAACCTTGTGTCCGTCGAACTCAGGTCCATCAACACATGCAAACTTTACCTGTCCGTCAACAGTAAGACGACAAGCTCCGCACATTCCGGTACCGTCAACCATGATAGGGTTCATGCTGACAATTGTGTGAATTCCAAGTTCCTGTGTAAGCTTACAAACAAACTTCATCATGATCATTGGTCCGATAGCTACGCAGTGATCATACTTGTTGCCCTCATCCCAAAGATCCTGGAGAGCCTTTGTAACCATACCGCTTCTGCCATATGAACCGTCATCAGTTGTAATATGAAGATTACATACTTTCTTAAATCTGTCCTCAAGGATAACGAGATCCTTGGTCTTTGCGCCGATAATAACGTCGCAGTCTACGCCATGTTCCTTGAGCCATTTTGCCTGTGGATATACCGGTGCTGTACCTACACCACCTGCGATAAATACGATCTTCTTTTTCTTAAGTTCCTCGACAGGCTCTTCACAAAGATCTGAAGGCTTTCCAAGAGGTCCGACAACATCTGCCAGGCAATCACCGGCCTTAAGATTCTTGAGAGCAAAAGTCTCTGCACCGATAGCCTGTACAACTATCTCAACAGTACCCTTTTCTCTGTCATAGTCACAAATTGTAAGTGGAATTCTCTCCCCTTCTGCATCTACACGGATAATAAGAAACTGTCCGGGTAAGCACGCCTGAGCTACACGTGGAGCTTCAACTATCATCTGAAAGATGTTCGTTGCCAGCTCATTAGCCTCTAAAATCTTGAACATAGTCATCCTCCTGCCAATACTTATATATTGTATAAATAGTACATGAATACTTTAAATTAGTAAAGTGCTAAATCACGAACTTATCTATTCGATATTTTGATCAGTGTGTATTTTCCGCTTGAATCATACCCCAATCTGTTCACAGAACCGTCATGGGTATTGACCGCATACAAGAGTCCTGTAGGTGTCGTAACGCCATCGTAAGAAACATGGTTTTCCACGATTACGTAGTACTCACCTGCTCCGGCAACTTCTATCTCATTACTGTATATATACTCATTATGGCCATCAAGACCTCTGACTTTTCCGTTTGCATCCAGCAGATAGTCAAGTCTTACCAGAGTGCTCACCAGATTACTTACAGCCTGCTCCGTGGAAACAAGCCTTGTAAATACCAGGTGATAGTCCCTTTCAACGATCTCACTCATCTCACCATCAGCATTTATGGCCACAAACTTGTAATGAGTTGTGCCAACCGGCATGGATATTGGCGATACATACTGTTTGGAATTGATATCCGGGTCGCTTCCGTCAGTTGTATAAAAAATCGTGCATCCGGCCTCAGCCACAGCCACAATCATGGTGTTCTGGTTGTAGTCTCCGCTGGGTTCCATGATCACCGGTGCATCCGGAAGTCCCTCCACAACCCTATAGCTATTCTGAATTACACCGCTGGAAATACCGTATTCGTTGATACATATAGCCTTGATGTTGTATTCTCCGGGAGTATCCACAACGATCTCGTTTTCATAGACAATGCTTGTACTGTCCGGATCATCGCCGTTAACCGTGTAATAAATCTTGCAATTGCCCTCTGTATTACTGTGTCCTAAGGTAACCACCACGTAATCGTCAAACTCTCCGGAAGCCGGCGACATTACCGGATTTGTAGGTACATACTTCTCCTTGATAGCCGTAGCAACCTCATTATTACTGTCATTAAGGATAAGTGATATATCATCCAGCTCATCGCTCTGCTTGTAGATTGAGATAATGCTCTCATAGGCGGTAGTCACTGTCTCATCAGTAAAATGAGCTGTATCCGTGATCTGCTTGAGTACCTCCACAGCCTCTTTACTGTTGCCTGCCTCCAGATAGTAATCAGATAATCTGAATATTATATCCGAATTCCTGGGAAAAGAACTGTTGCCCTCTGCCAAAATCTCAATGGCCTCATCCAGCTTGCCTGCACTCTTGGCTCTTTCAGCATTCCTAAGGTAAGAATGGGCGCTGTTTCCGACAAACTGCGGAATCAGGATAATTATGCCCAGCAAAATAACAACTACAGCTGCAGTCATGATTATGATATGGCGCCTTTGCGAAAGAGCATCAAGAAAAGCCATAATCTTTTTCCTTCTCTCTTCCTTAAGACGATCTTCCCTATTCAGTTCATCCGCAACTCCGGAAAGAGTGGCATTTATCTGATTCTCTACCTCCGGCTCAAAATCAGGAACGAAATTGATCTCCTTGCCGCAGAAATCACAGTACATATGCCCTTCCGGAATTTCCATACCACAATTAGGACATTTCATCTACGTCTATTCCAATCTGTAAAGTCAAGTACATGGATTGTAAACAGGTAAAGTGAGTTTGAATAATTGTCATTTCAAAATATCAGCGTTATGCATCAGTGCTGCCTCATAGCAGTTGTTCATCAGCATAGCAATTGTCATAGGTCCAACACCACCTGGAACCGGAGTGATAGCCAGAGCCTTTTCTTTTACTTCATCATAGAGCACATCGCCGCAGAGCTTACCATCTGCGTTTCGGTTGATACCAACATCGATTACCACCGCTTTGTCTTTTACATGATCAGCAGTGATCATTCCCGCCTTGCCTACAGCAGAGATAAGGATATCCGCTCTTTTACATACTTCTTTAAGGTTTGCAGTTCTTGAATGGGCAACGGTTACAGTGGCATTTTCTCTCAGCATCAAAAGAGACATTGGCTTACCTACAATATTGGATCTTCCTACAATCACACACTCTTTTCCTGAAATGCTGTAATCAGAAGGAAGCCCTCTCTTGAGAAGCTGGATAACTCCTGCCGGTGTGCAGGATACGAATCCCTCTTCGCCGATACAAAGGGCGCCAACGTTCATTGGATGGAAACCATCCACGTCCTTGGAAGGGCTGATGGCATCTATAACCGCCTTCTCATTTATATGCTTTGGAAGAGGCATCTGGACAAGGATTCCGTCCACATCCTCTCTGTTATTAAGCTCATTGATCAGCTCCAAAAGTTCTTCCTGCGTTGTCTCACCGGAAAGCTCATAGGAAAGAGATCTGTAGCCGATGTATTCGCAGGCCTTTTTCTTGTTTCTTACATATACCTGAGAAGCAGGATCCTCTCCCACAAGAATAACTGCAAGAGTAACCTCCACTCCTTTTTCCTTCAAAAGAGCTGTCTTCTCCTTGAGTTCATCCTTGATCTGCTGCGAAATAAGTTTTCCGTCAATTATTGTCATGTATACACTCCATATATTATGAGCGATATGCGGATTACTCCGCTTCGCTTAGAAGAGACCTGTGATCTTTCCTTCCTCATTTACATCGATGTCATATGCTGCAGGATGCTTGGGAAGTCCTGGCATTGTTACGATAGATCCTGTAAGGGCTACTACAAAGCCTGCTCCTGCTGAAACATAAGCTTCTCTCACAGTGATATTGTAACCTGATGGTCTGCCTAAAAGAGCAGGATCATCAGAAAGTGAATACTGGGTCTTAGCCATACATACAGGCATCTTCCCAAAGCCCATCTCCTCAATCTTGGACAGCTGTCTTAAAGCTGCAGGGGTAAAGGTTACGCCATCAGCACCATAGATTTCTTTTGAAACGGTTTCAATCTTCTCTTTAAGTGAAAGATCATCGCCATAGATTGGAGCATAGTTGCTTGGCTTTGTGTTAAGGGTCTCGATAACCTCTTTTGCAAGAGCCTCGCCACCTTCTCCACCTTTAGCCCAAACCTCTGACAGAGCAAATCTGCAGTTTCTCTCCTCGCAGAAGGCCTTGACGAACTCTGTCTCTGCCTGAGTATCTGTAAGGAATGAGTTAAGGGTTACAACTACAGGCACTCCGTACTTCTGGATATTCTCAATATGCTTCTCAAGATTTACGATTCCTTTCTTAAGAGCATCAAGATTCTCCTCACCAAGGTTCTTCTTGTCTACACCGCCGTTGTATTTAAGTGCTCTGATAGTAGCAACCAGCACAACAGCATCAGGTTTAAGACCAGCCATTCTGCACTTGATATCAAGGAACTTTTCAGCTCCAAGGTCAGCGCCAAAACCAGCCTCAGTTACTGTATAATCAGCAATTCCAAGAGCTGTCTTGGTTGCTCTAACTGAATTGCAACCGTGAGCTATGTTTGCGAAAGGACCGCCATGAATGATAACAGGATTATGCTCCAGGGTCTGTACCAGGTTTGGCTTAATAGCATCCTTCAAAAGAGCTGCCATAGCGCCAACAGCATTAAGCTGACCGGCTGTAACAGGCTCTCCATCCCTTGTGTAAGCTACTATGATCCTGGAAAGTCTCTTCTTGAGGTCCTCCATATCATCTGCAAGGCAGAGAATAGCCATGATCTCAGATGCAACAGTGATTACAAAATGATCCTCTCTCGGAACACCGTCTGCCTTTGCACCAAGGCCCACAACGATGTTACGAAGGGCTCTGTCATTCATGTCGAGAGCTCTTTTCCAGATAATCTGTCTGGTATCTATTCCAAGTTCATTTCCCAGCTGAATATGATTATCAATGATAGCTGCAAGAAGGTTATTGGCTGAAGTAATGGCATGAAAATCACCTGTAAAATGAAGATTTATATCTTCCATTGGAACAACCTGAGCATAGCCGCCACCTGCAGCTCCGCCCTTAATTCCAAAGCATGGTCCCAGGGATGGTTCCCTAAGAGCAATTACAGTCTTGTATCCCAGTCTGTTAAGCGCATCGCCAAGTCCTACACTTGTTGTGGTCTTGCCTTCACCGGCAGGTGTGGGATTGATTGCAGTTACAAGGATAAGTTTGCCTTTTTTGTTATTCTCAGCCTTTTTAAGGTATTCCTCAGTAAGCTTTGCCTTGTACTTGCCATAGTATTCAAGGTCATCCTCTACAATACCGACTTTTCCCGCAACATCTCTGATGTGCAT
>JAILMY010000047.1 GCA_024692165.1 Butyrivibrio sp.
GGATCCGTTTACACCTGCGAATGGCTTCTCGTGAAGGAGACATACAAATCCATGTCTGTCAGCAACTTTTTTCATGATATCCATTGCAATCTGATTGGAATCAGAAGCTGTATTTGCATCTGAGTAAACAGGTGCCATCTCATGCTGTGATGGAGCAACCTCGTTGTGCTTTGTCTTTGAAAGAACTCCAAGCTTCCAGAGCTCGTTGTCAAGATCCTCCATGTATGCTGCAACTCTTGGCTTGATAGCTCCGAAGTAGTGATCCTCAAGCTCCTGTCCCTTAGGAGGCTTGTTGCCGAAAAGTGTTCTTCCTGTCATGATCAGGTCTTCACGCTCTTTGTAAAGAGCCTTATCAACAAGGAAGTACTCCTGCTCAGGACCGCACTGTGCTGTTACGCGCTTTGTCTCTGTATCGCCAAAGAGTCTGAGGACTCTGATTGACTGTTTGCTTACTGCATCCATAGAACGAAGAAGAGGTGTCTTCTTATCAAGGGCTTCTCCTGAATATGAAAGGAAGATTGTAGGAATGTAAAGGGAGTTGTCCTTTACAAAAGCGAAGGATGTTGGATCCCATGCTGTATATCCTCTTGCCTCGAAGGTTGCTCTAAGGCCACCTGAAGGGAATGAGGAAGCATCAGGCTCGCCTCTTACAAGCTCTTTTCCGGAGAAATCCATAACGATCTTTCCGCCGCCTACAGGATCGATGAAGCTGTCGTGCTTTTCTGCTGTTACACCGGTCATTGGCTGGAACCAGTGTGTATAATGTGTCGCACCTTTTTCTACAGCCCACTGCTTCATTGCTTCAGCGATCTCATTAGCTGTAGAAAGCTCCAGTGGGGATCCATCTGTGATGCATTTTTTCCAGGCCTTGAATGATGCGCTGGAAAGTCTTTCTTTCATTGTCTCCTCATTGAAAACATTGCTTCCAAAAAGTTCAGGTAATTGTGTAGCCTCGTTTTTCATACTGCTCTCCTCCTGTTTTCTACATTTGTTTCGTCTAATGTGCTTCCGGACTCACCGTAGTTTGAAAGAACTCTTGCGGACGGATCGTTTACATCGCATCCCTCCCAGTTTTTATTTGGCATCCAGAAGTCTTTTATCATTTCTGCCTGGCCCGGGTAGTACTCCTCGAAAATCTCTCTGTAAAGAAGGCTTTCCTTGGTAAATGGCTGGCAGTATGTGTATTTCTTTCTTCTCTCTTCATACTCAGCGTCAGTGTACTTCTCTTCTGCGTAGGCCTTTATGTCATCCACCATGCTGTGTCCAACGGCATCAGAAAAAGCTGCTTTCTGTCTCCACAGGATGTTTTCAGGAAGTAAGTCATCCTTTTCAAAGGCATGTCTTAAAAGGTACTTACCCATGTTGTACTTGTTAAGCTTGATCTCCGGATCGATGCCCATTACATATTTGACAAAAGATACATCGCCGAAAGGAACTCTCGCTTCAAGGCTGTTAGCACTTATGCATCTGTCAGCCCTTAGTACATCGTACATGTAAAGCTCATCAACCCTCTTTTTTGCCTCCTTCTGAAACTCTTCAGCGTTCGGTGCAAAATCTGTATATTTGTAACCGAAGAGCTCATCTGAAATCTCTCCGGTCATGAGGGCTCTGACGTCTGTATTCTCGTGGATCCATTTGCAGCAAAGATACATTCCCATGCTGGCTCTTATTGTGGTTATATCCCAGGTTCCAAGGAGCTTTATTACGTGTGGAAGCTCTTTTATTACCTGCTCCGGAGTCATGAACACTTCTGTATGTTCTGATCCGATGAAGTCCGCAACTTCTTTTGCAAACTTAAGATCTATGGCGTCCTTCTCCATTCCTATGGCGAAGGTTCTTATCTTCTTTCGCGGAGTCTTCTCTTTTTTAGCTTTTTCATCGAGAAGTCTCTGGCTTATGGCGCATACAAGGCTTGAATCGAGGCCTCCTGATAAGAGGAATCCCAGTGGAGCATCTGCATCCATTCTGTCCTCAACTGATTTGATAAATCTGTCGTGGATCTGCTCGCAGGCTACTTCAACACTTGCTGTGCTGTACTTCTCAACATCTGTAAGGTTTTCAAATCTTACAAACTCACCATCCTCGTAGTAGTGTCCCGGAGGGAAAGGCTTTATTTCGTCACACAGACCCTCAAGGTTGCAGGCCTCTGAAGCAAACATTATGGCGCCGCTTTCGTCATATCCGTAAAAGAGAGGTCTGATTCCCATTGGATCTCTTCCTGCGATAAGTGCATTCTTGGCGCTGTCGTAGATGATGCAGGCAAATTCACTGCCCAGCATTTTCCACATGTCCCTTCCGTATTCTCTGTACAGGGGAAGGATTACTTCGCAATCTGAATCGCTCTTGAAGTAGTATCCTTTCTTGATTAGATCCTTCTTGAGCTGGCGGAAGCCGTATATCTCGCCGTTGCAAACCACCAGGTTTTCTCCAAGGTCAAAGGGCTGCATTCCTTCAAGATGAAGTCCCATGATAGCCAGTCTGTGGAAGCCCAGGAATCCAATCTTTGTCTCCACAAGCCTTGACATATCCGGGCCTCTTGGAATTGTCCTGTCAAAGAAGGGCTTAAGTTCCTGCTCTTTAATTGTTTTGGATGTGGTTCCCAGTATTGAGCACATAGTCAATTTCTCCCATGAAAAAAGGGCGTTGGTGGAAAGTATCAGTCAAACTGACTCTTTTCCATCAACGCCCTTGTTGAGTACTTGTGAATACTTGTATACAATTGCTTTTCTCAAATATAATTCTAAGTGATTTATCTTGTCAACACTTTTTTTCAAAAAAATTATTTATTGTTCAAATTCACCGCGGATATCTCCTGTAGGAGGGTCCATCGGATACTGTCCGGTAAAGCATCCTTTGCAGATGCCAAGCTTTCCTCCAACCATCTCCTTAAGTCTCTCAATACCCAGATATGCAAGAGAATCTGCACCAATGATCTTACAGATGTCCTCCACATTTCGGTTATAGGCAATGAGCTGGTCTCTGGCCGGAACGTCAGTGCCAAAGTAGCAGGGCCACAAAAATGGCGGAGAACTAACCCTCATATGCACCTCTTTTGCCCCGGCATCACGAAGCATTCTGACAATCCTGTCTGAGGTGGTTCCGCGAACAATGGAGTCATCGATCATGATGATACGCTTGCCCTGAACAGCGTGCTTTAGCGCATTAAGCTTGACCTGAACGCTGGATTCACGGTTCTTTTGCTTGGGCTTAATGAAGGTTCTGCCAATATAGGAATTCTTTACAAAGGCCTGTCCGTAGGGAATACCGGACTCAAGGGCATAGCCTAAAGCTGCCACATTTCCGGATTCCGGAACGCCCACAACCATATCTGCGTCCACAGGAGAATCCTTGGCAAGGAATCTTCCTGCAGCAATTCTGGCATCATAGACACTTATGCCGTCAATATTGCTGTCGGGTCTTGCAAAATAGATATACTCAAAGATACATCTGGCGTGCTTCTCCTCAGGAATACAAAGGCTCTTATCGGATCTGATTCCGTACTCAGGAGAAATAGTTACGATCTCACCGGGCTCAACATCTCTGATAAAGGTGGCACCGATGGTGTCCAAAGCACAGGTTTCTGAAGCCAGCACATAGCAATTTTCTCTTCTTCCTATGACCAGAGGCTTAAAGCCGTATGGATCTCTTGCTCCGATGAGCTTTCTGGGAGACGAAATAACAAGGCTATAGGCTCCTTTTATTTTGAGCATAGCCCTTCCAACCGCTTCCTCAACTGAATTGGATTTCAGCCTTTCTCTGGCGATATAATATGCAATTACCTCTGAATCGATGGTTGTCTGGAAAATAGCTCCGGTGTACGCGAGCTCATGACGAAGCTCCGGAGCATTGATAAGATTTCCATTGTGAGCCAGGGCGAGGGTACCCTTTACATAGTTCAGCACAAGAGGCTGAGCGTTTTCTCTGGTACTGCTCCCTGCCGTAGAATAGCGAACATGACCAACGCCAATATCTCCCTTAAGCTTATCCAGCTCTTCGTGAGTGAAGGCTTCGTTAACAAGACCCATATCCTTGTAGCTGAGAATCTTTCCCTTGGGGCCTGTGGTATCGCTGACCGCAATACCACAGCTCTCCTGTCCTCTGTGCTGCAAAGAAACAAGTCCGTAATAGATGGAGGTTGCCACATCTCCACCGTCAAAATCATACATACCAAAAACGCCACACTCTTCTCCTAAGTGCTTGTATGGCGCTGTTCTACTCAAATCCTGCATTGTTTAATCCTATCCACAGCTTTTATAGTGTTTTCTTTTGAGCCAAAGCCTGTAAGCCTGAAATAGTGCTCGCCGCCGGGACCAAAACCTGATCCGGGTGTACCTACCACATTTGCCTTATCGAGAAGAGTATCAAAGAATTCCCAACTGGTCATTCCATTTGGAGTTTTAAGCCAGATATAAGGTGCATTAACTCCGCCCGATACGTCGTATCCGGCTTCCTTAAGGCCATCGTGTATGTATTTGGCATTCCACATGTAATATCCAATCTGCTCTTTTACCTGAGCCTTGCCTTCCTCGGTATAGATGGCTTCTCCGGCTCTCTGGATAATATATGGAGCGCCGTTATACTTTGTGCCGTGTCTTCTGGCCCACAGTGGCCAAAGCTTTTCACCGTCTGTCTCCAGCTCTTTTGGCACAACGGTAAAACCAAGACGCAGCCCTGTAAATCCGGCTGTCTTGGAAAAAGATCTGAATTCGATAGCGCACTTTTTTGCCCCGTCACATTCATAGATACTGTGGGGAATATCGGGCTCTGAAATATATGCCTCATAGGCAGCATCAAAAAGAATTATGGAGCCATGCTCGTTGGCATAATCCACAAATTCCTGAAGCTTTTCCTTAGTGGCAACAGCGCCTGTAGGATTATTCGGAAAACAAAGATAAATAAGATCCGGTACTTTTGTCGGAAGCTCCGGGGCAAAGCCGTTCTCTTCCTTGCAAGGCATATAAACGACGCCTTTGTATCTGTCGGCCTCAGGGTCAAATTCCCCTGTCCTTCCGGCCATTACATTTGAATCTACATAAACAGGATAAACAGGGTCGCAGACTGCAATAACATTATCAAGGCCGAAAATTTCCTGAATATTGCCGCAGTCGCACTTTGCTCCGTCGGAAACAAAGATCTCCTCGGGAGAAATATCACAGCCTCTTGGTGCATAGTCATTTTCTGCAATGGCTTTCCTTAAGAACTCATAGCCAAGGTCCGGGGCATAGCCCTTAAATGTGGCTTCATTGCCCATTTCTTCCACTGCATTATTAAGTGCATTTATAACTGCCGGAGCTATTGGTCTTGTAACATCACCGATACCGAGCCTTATTATCTCAGCTTCAGGGTGATCTTTCTGGTACTTGGCCACCTTCTGGCCAATTCTCGAAAACAGATAGCTTCCGGGGAGCTTCAAATAATTCCTATTAATCTTTGCCATTTTTTCCTCCTAGCGCCGAATTGCATAAAAAAGGGCGTCGTAGAGCCTTGGTAGCTCTATGACGCCTTTGTCCTCGCTGGAGTTGATATTACTCTTTTAAAAAAGTAATGTCAATAGCATCAGGCCTTAGCGAAATACTCAGTCAGATCCTCAATAGGAATGGGCTTTGAATACTTAAATCCCTGCAGATATCCTGCATTCATATTGCTGCAAAGTTCTTCGTCGTGATCATCCTCGATTCCCTCGAAAAGAGCCGAATAGTTCATATTTTTGAACATTTGGGCCATGGATGAGAGCATAGTCTGTGATCTGGTGCTGTTTCTGCTGGCAATAACCGTTGATCTGTCAAATTTGATTATGTCAAATGGAAGTTCCATGATTCTTTCAAAGCTTGAATATCCGGTACCAAAATCGTCCAGATAGAACATAATGCCGCTTTCTTTAAGCTCATTCATTCTCTCTTTTACGATCAGAAAGTCCTTTTCATTCTGGATCTCTTTAATCTCCATGGCAATCTTATCGAAAGGAGTCCTGCTGTCACTGATAATCCGCTTAACATTATTACTGAACTGCTCGCTCTTTAAATCCAACATGGAGAAGTTTACAGATACACGCTGCACATCATAGCCCTCATCAAGGAACTTCCTGACTGCCTTACAGGTTTTTGACAGGATAATTAGGCTGAGTGTGTTGATGTAATTGCTTTCTTCCGCAATGGGAATGAACTCATTGGGGAATACCATTCCGGTCTCATCAAGCTGAAGCCTCATTAGTGCTTCGGCCGTGTCAAATCTTCCATTGCGAAGATTATAGACAGGCTGACAGAATACCAGAACTCTCTCGTCCTCCGGATTTTTCTTTTCATCAATATCTGCCAGTTGTTTCAATACATATACATACTTATTGAAACCTTCAAAGAACTCGTCGTCGATATACTTTATCTCATTCTCCTGCATCATTCCTTCTGCATACTTGATGAGCTTTATATACATCTCAGGCTCTGTAAAGGACTCATAGGACCTGGTGATTACAATCTTGAAATCATGCTTATATACGCTGTATTGTCCTCTGAACACCTCAAGGATCTTATCCGTGGCCTTCTTATAATCCTGATTCTTTTCCATATCCGCTATGAGCATGAATCTTCCGTTGGAGATTTGGAAGGCTGTGGAGCCTTTAAAGAAGTTATTGGCATACATTCTTATGAAATCGCGAAAGCCCTTGGTATATTTTTTCCCGGGGTCCTCGAATTCATGAAGAAACAGGCTGAGGATAAGTACCCCCTCCTTGCCCTTTGTAAAGGTCTCAAAGGTTTTTTCAAAGGATTCCAGCGGCAACACACCGGTTTCCGGATTGAAGGAGTTGGAATGCAGATAATAAAGCACCGAAAAGGCAGGGAAAAGAAATGTCGCCGTCGTAAAGGACATCTGGCGATGGATCTCCTGAATATACATAACTACAAGAGATATTCCAATGGTAAAAATAAAGCCCATAATTATCGGTTTGTATACTCTATCCTTGTAACCGATGATGGAAATGACAACTACACCCACATAAAGAACGTACTCTATGGAGGTTACATTTATCCCTTGAATAACCTGATAGTCCTCTGTTATATAGAAACCAACCTTGGAAATTGTAGTTACCATCTCAAGTGCTGAGAAGATAACGACACCAACAAGGGCTCTTTTAAAAATGCTTCGGTTTCTTCCCGAAGATAGCCAGGTTATCCTCTCTATATAAAGCAGGTATAGGGCGATATCAAAGAATAAAAGGAAATGATAGGCAAAATACAGAAAATAAATCAGAAGCAGTGTATTTCTGTTAATGTTATACAACAACTGATGGAAAATAATGTGAGCGCAGGATGCCACTGAAAGAATAGCCAGAATTAACGTAAAAACTCTTAGATCCTGACTTGTCCTTATCTGAGCGGTTTTTATCAGAACCGCAAAGATCATAATAATAGCTAAAACAAGGATATCACCTACCGGAGAGTAGCTGAAATATTCATAGGGAGTCGAAACAAACATTCATTGTCCCCTTTCTTTAAATCAGCATTCTAGATGTAATAACAATATAATTATATACTAAAACATGCGCAAAATCTCCGTTTTATCTGTATTTTTTATCAAAATTTAGTTAATAAACATTTAAGATGTCACCTAATACTATAGATGTTATGATTATAGTGATGATGTGTTTCCATTTCATAAAGGAACTCACTCTATGGAGAATAATAAGTCCAATACACTAATTCAGGTAATCATCTTTATACTTGCTCTTATTGCCACTTGTGGCCTTGTTTTGTGCGTCTTTTACAACATCTATGGTATTTCCAGAAGAAATCTTATAAGCAACTGGGAAAGCAACGTGGGGCAGATGGCTTCCGAAACAGATTACTATTTGTCCTCTCCATCTCATGCTGTGGAATTTGCAGCCCACGAAGTGGATGAAATGCTCAATATGGGGGCATCCAACGAAGATATAAAAAAATATCTTGAAGATCAGACCAGCAGTTATTCCGCGATTATTGATAATAACCCCAGCGGAGTTTATGGTTACTGCAACGGTGAATACCTGGACGGCTCAGGCTGGATACCTCCGGCAGGCTTTGACGCCACTTCAAGGCCATGGTATATCGCAGCCAGAGAGGCTAAGGGCGCCATAGTTTTCACGCAGCCCTACCTTAATCTCCAGACCAATACCATGATGACATCCGTATGTAAAGTGCTAAAAGACCCTGAAAATGTCATATCTATGGATATCTTTCTTGATGGTCTCCAGGATATGGTGGCTGATTATATTAACGCCAAAAGTATCAAATCTGTTATTGTCATGGATGACGAAGGTTATATAGTCTCAAGCTCTGTAAAGGAAGAAATTGGGTCATGCTATCCCCATTCCGACGACAGCTTTAATTCCAAAGTAGCACAAAAGGTTATGACTTCAGATAGAGCCTCTTTTGAAGTATTTCATGACAGCTACCCCTGCTATATTATCTCCCGCAAGCTTAACATTGGCTGGTTCATAGTGTTTATTCTGGATGAGACCGAAATCTTCAGTTCTCTGAAATTCATTTACCTGATATCCGCAATGATACTTATTGCTGCTATCATAATCATCTTTTCCGTCTTCATGGTCTTCAGGCACAAAATTGATGAAATCGAAGGACTGTCCAGAGAGGTGTGGGCAATCGCGAATATTTATTCGGCTGTTTATGACGTCGATCTGAAATCAGACCATGCCAGGCTTGTAAAATGCAGTCGTGGGTTTGATGAACTTGGAATTGGAAATATTGATAACTACAATTTCAGGATATTTGAACTTACTGCCGATCTTGTATCTCCGCAATCAAAGGACTCTCTTCTTCAGTTCCTGAATCCCGAGACCTACGAAGAACGTATCGGAGATTTAAATTCAATTTCTCATGAATTTTTGGATATTAACGGCAAATGGGTAAGAATTCAGATTGTTCCCCTTAATAGGGATTCTGAGAACAAACTCTATCACCTGATGATAACCCTGGAATCCATTGACGAAGCCAAGAAACAGCAAGAGCACCTGATTCAGCTGGCTGAAACCGACAATCTGACAGGTATCAGAAACAGAAATTACGGTGAATCAAGTATCCGCAGCATTATGTCAAAGGGCACTCCGGGTATGTTTATCCTGATGGATGCGGATCACTTCAAATCAGTAAATGATACCTATGGCCATGATGTAGGTGATATGGTCATTGTAAATCTGGCAAATTGCCTGAAAAAGACCTTCCGTGATTCAGACGTAGTGTTCCGACTGGGAGGCGATGAATTCGCAGCCTTTGCTCCAACAGTTGAAACTTTGGACGTTGCACAGAAGATCATGGACAGATTATTTAACTATGTAGAAAATATAAGCATTTCCCAGATTCAGGGTCGAAAGATATGCATAAGTGTAGGTGCTACCTTCTTTACAGCAAAAGAAGATGACTCATTCGAATTCCTATATCAAAGAGCTGACAAAGCCATGTACAAGAGTAAACAGACAGAGGGAAATACATATAATATAATCTAAAAAAAGATTGTCAACCGGCTGATAAAAGCTCGGCTGACAATCTTTTTTATTACTTTTAATTTATTTAAGCTTGAACTTGCCAACCACATTGGACAAGCTCTTTGAAATATCCTGCTGACGTTCTGACATATCGGTAACACTGTCTACAACGCCTGCTACAGTATTAACTGTATCGGTTATCTCTGAGCTTCTTGTAGCTGTATCCTGAGTAGACTCGGTAATATTCTGAATAGCGGAGCTTACCTCAGTCATAGCACCACGGATAGTATCAACCATCTCAGCAATGGAATTGGACTGCTGTCCGAAGGAAGCAGCGTCGTTTCCATATTCCTGAGCGATATTTACGAAATTGTCATAGTCGGACTTAACTGTGTCATTTACGAATACAAGAAGCTGATTTGTAGCACTTAAGAGATTCGCGAAAGCAGCCTGAACATTATCGACTGTTCCCTGAATCTGTCCTACAGCCTCAGCTGTCTCTCCTGCCAGCTTGTTGATCTCAGAAGCAACAACTGCAAATCCCTTACCATGCTCTCCTGCTCTTGCAGCCTCGATGGAAGCATTGAGGGACAAAAGATTGATCTGATCAGCGATTTCTGCTATAGAATCGGCCAGAGATCCGATTTCACCAACAACCTCTGCCTGAGCATTGGCCTCCTGAACTTCTTTCTCTCTTTCAGATGCTATCAAAGCAGCATTCTCGCTGGCTCTTCTTGCATTGTCTTCGATGTCAGAAGCCTTGCGCTGAATATCCTCAGCCTGACTCCTTGTTTCATCAGCCTGTCCCGACAGCATATGCACAGATGCATTAACTTCTTCGATAGAGGCATTTACCTGCTCTGTTGCAGCAGATGCGCTCATCATGGCGTCATTTACACCGGTCATGTTGTCTCTGATGGTCTGGAAATCATTTGTCAGCTGATCTGCCATATTTCCAAGGGTTGAGGAAGCCTCACCAATCTTGTCAGATTCCTCGGATACCTGTGTAATAACAGCCTTATTGCTCTCATACATGCTGTTAAGAGATTGTGACATCTGTCCCAGTTCGTCTGAAGATCTTGTCTTAATATTCTTGATAGTAAAGTCACCCTTTGCAAGTTCTCCGGCAAAGGCTTTAACGTTGTTTACATTTTTAACTATAGACAGTGCTATGAAAATAACGATAGCCACACATATTACAACGGCAATACAGCCCAAAAGGATGAGAAATGACTGTATTGACGTTACGGTGGAATTCATTTCTTTTTCCTGAAGAGTAACCGCCAGCTTCCAGTTAACATCCGGTACTGTTCCGTAAAACAGAAGGTATTTCTCTCCATTCTGAATAAAAGAAGTCATTCCGCTGTCATTACCCATCACCTGCGAACTTGCAGCTGCCAGTGTTGCATTGCTGTCATTGGCAATATTCATGCCGTTGGCGATTTTTTCAGCATCCACATCATAGAGGTATACACCTTCAGAATCCAGAAGTATAGGGGCAGAATTCTGTCCCAAAGAGACTCCTGATACCATTCTCTGAATCGAATCCAGATATGTATCAACAGTAACACAGCCTGAGAAGTAGCCTGCAACGTCATATATCGGAGCTGAGCAGGTTGCCATAACCTTACCGCTGGACTCATCATAATATGGATTTGTTATATTTGCCTTGCCTTCCGGCAATGAAGCTGCTGCCAGATAGTATTCCTGATTAAAATAATCATATTCTGCATTTGCATATTCATCCGTGTAGGTTACCGTATTGCCATCTCTGTACCAATAGGGGCCTGCATAGTTCTTGTGCTCGTATACGCCCTGCTTGAACCAGATTCCGGCTCCGGAGATAACATCATCAGACATGATAGCCTTTTTAAAAATAGACTGATATATATCCAGATCAGTTGAACTGTAGGTTCCACCGATTGTAGTAGCAAGAGTGGTCGCAGTGGATTTCAAGGTCTGAAGAGTTCCATTGATGTCACTCACATTAGCAAGAATAGATTCTTCAGCCTTCTGGGCAGTCAGTGTTTGAATAGCCTCAGATGACTTATTTACACTTATTACCGTCAGAAGAATAAGTGCCAGTGCAACTGCCGGAATAATTCCAAGGAGCATCTTGGCCAGCAAACTTGTTTTCTTAAACATAAGCTTCCCTCCTTACTCTTCTTCAAACGGCTCTCTGCCGAACTGAGGGTCATTGTTTCCTGATTCTGTAATAAACATTTCAAGCATATTTATAGGATCATTGAAATCTGCAAGCCATCCTTCACGGGCCACGTCGTAGTTACCGTCCTTACGATCCTGAAGGAAGGTTGTCCACTCCTCCTTGGCTATGGTCATTTCTATTCCAACTTCTGCCAGATCCTTCTGAATTGCTTCTGCCACAAGAATATGGGCTCCGCTGTTATTTGTCAGAAATTCAAAGGCAATAGGCGTATCCGCTGATAGCTTGCCGTCAGCACCAAAGGTATATCCGGCTTCTTCCAAAAGAGCCTTCGCCTCCGAAACCGAAGCATCTGTCTTCTGGGCAGGATAATAACCTGTTGAGGAGGAATCCGGGAATGAATACTGTCCATCATCCGTCTTAAAGACGCCTCCGTTGCCATCCAGCATTCCCTCCGGAATAAAGGATGTTGCCACAACCTGTCCTGTCTGACCAATATTCTCAGCAATATACGCTCTGTCTACCAAAAGACCTATTGCACGCCTCATTGCAGCAGCCTGCATGGAGGTTTTGCCGTCAAACATATGACTGTTTACATTAAATGCGAAGTAATAGGTTCCAAGGCTTGGAGCTATCACAAACTCAGGATTCCCGGAGGATAAAAAGCCGGCAATTTCTGATGTAGGAACTGAATCAGCAAAATCCAGCTCACCATTCTTATATGCAGCGTAGATTGCATCCTCATCGGATTCCAGACTGTAAACCAGCTGATCAATCTCTACATTGGCTGCATCATAGAAATTAGGATTCTTTACGTAAACCATCTGAACGCCGGGTTCCCAGCTCTGAAGCATGAATGCACCACTTACGGTAAATCCGGGCTGCTCTGTCCAGGCTCCGGGATTTATTCCGTCAGGGTCGGCAGCTTCTACACTTGCCTGATGAACAGGGAAAAAGATAGGAAACGCCATAAGATCCAAAATATATGCGCAAGGAGATGTAAGGCTAAAGGAAAGGGTTGAATCATCCACCGCTTTTGCCTTAACCTTGCCGTCATCATAACCGACAAAATTACTGAACATATATGCATAGTCAGCATTTAAGGATGAGCTGACTGCTCTGTTCCAGGAATATACGAAATCAGATGCTGTAAGAGGTGATCCATCGGACCACTTCAGATCTTTTTTCAAGTGGAAGGTATAAGAAAGGCCGTCTTCAGAGACTTCATAGGGATTTGCCTCATCCGCCAAAGCCGGAATGCACTCTCCTGCTGCGTTGTAGGTGTAAAGTCCTGCAAAAGTATTAGCCACAAGGCAGGCTCCGTCAACAGAGGAGTTCAGGGCCGGATCCAGATATGTGGGATCTGAGGAAAGGCTTACCCTTAAAGTATTATTCTGACACCCTCTTGCGTACATGAAGTATTTAGTACCAAAAAGGGATGAAAAGACTCCTGTAATGGAAGTTTTCTGGAGGTAAGGATCATTATAGTAATAAAGAGGTACTACCGCGCCGGTAGACATGAGAATATCCTCTGCACGATGCATCATTTTCTCACGTTCATTATAGTCAGTAGTATTCTTGATATTAAATATGATCTGGTTGTACTCCGTCCAGTCAGGAGCTGCACTGTTATGAACAGAATTGGTCAATGTGCTTGGCCAGGATTCTTCAATAGCAGCACCGGAACTTACGGTAGTTTCACCGGAAGAAGCCTCTGCAGGTGAAGGTTCGCTGCTTGTAACGGCAACATTATTACCACAACCGGCAAGAAGACAGATAGTTGCAGCCATAGCCACAACTAAGGATAGTATTTTTTTGCGCATTTTTATACCTCCTGTCACGAAATATCACTGAGCATAAAAGCATATTATAATAGTACTATTCGTGACGAAATTGCGTATAAAAATGCGCTAAAATTTTTCTAAATAAGACAAAAATTTTGAATTATCTTAAAACTTACTGAGTTTTTCCACGAAGGTCTCACCCATTTCACTGAGCTTCGCGCCTTTTCTTGAAATATAGCCAAAGGTCAGAGTCTCTTCTTCCTTAAGCTTTATAACCTTGATCTTACTGGAATTAAGACTGTCTCCCAGCATTGCCACACCTACTGCGTAGCCGTTAAGTCCCAGCATAAGCTCGATGGAGGTAGCTCTTTCGTTGGTACAGATTATCTTCTTGTAATCGTAGGTAGCAAGGGCTTCCTCCCTATAATAGAAAGATGTATTGTCACCCTGATCAAATACCATACATGGATAATCCTGGAGATCCTCCAAGGACAACTCCTCGTGATCTGCCAATGGATGATCTTTGGATAAGTATACATAAGTATTTCTTGTAAAAAGCTCGTGAAACTCCAGAGAAGCATCTGCAAAGATTTTCTTGAAAGTGCTCTTGTTGAAATCACTGAGGGCGATTACACCAACCTCACTCTTCAGGTTCTTGACATCCTCTATAACCTCACTGGTCTGAGTCTCGCGAATGTAGTACTGATACTCCTCAAGATCATACTCTTTTACTGTATCGATAAAAGCATTAACAGCTACCGTGTAATGCTGCATTGACACTGAGAATGTAGGGCGCTCAGCCTTGGAATTGAGGTATTTGTCCTCAACCCTTTCGAACTGTTCAACAGCGCTTCTTGCATAGGCAATAAAAGAAGCGCCGGCCGCTGTCGTTACAACGCCGTTATGAACTCTTTCAAAAATCTGAATACCCAGTTCATTCTCCAGATCCCTGATGGCACTGGAAAGTCCCGGCTGAGATACGTAGAGTCTGTCTGCAGCCTTTCTCATGGAACATTCTTCGTCAATAGCAATCACATACTTGAGCTGTAAGATTGTCATTTCTTTGCTTTTCCTTTTTTCTTAGACTTGGATTTACTTTTAGGTTTTGCAATACTATAACCAAATTTACCTAATTTTTCTCCAAGTGTAAAGTACTCTCCGTGAGAATATGCCACAAGTTTGGCCTTTTTCATGTCAAAGCGGTTCTTGTCATCCAGGTACTTGTCATCTACGGTTACACACATAACCTCAGCTATAAAGAGGTCGTGGGTGCCCAGTTCTATAACCGACTTCACTTTACATTCAATATTGACAGGGCTCTCGGCGATTCCGGGCGCTGAGATTTTAGCGGACTCCTGTGGTGTCAGCTTCATCTCCTTGAACTTGTCGTAGTCCCTGCCTGATCTGACTCCGCACCAATCCGTCGCTCTAGTGAGTTTCTCATTTGTGAGATTGACCACAAATTCTCCGGTTTCCTTGATAATATCGTAGGAATATCTCGATTTTCTCACAGATATAGAAAGCATGGCAGGTGAACTGCATACGTTCCCTGCCCATGCAACTGTTATAATATTAGGTTTCTCTCCTGGTCTCTGACAGCTGACCATCACCGCCGGTATGGGATAAAGCATATTACCCGGTTGCCAAATTTCTTTTGCCATAAATTTTTACCTCTTTTGTATTATAACACTAAAGATATTATTTACGTGCTATTCCATTTTGGCTACCGCGCGGAGGCTGTCTCACTTTTGATTAAAATCCACGAGCGTATAAGGAAGTTCCTTAAGATACCCGACAACTTCATCTTTACTCAGCGTTTTCTTGGCGTGAATAGTCGCCTTTTTGTTTCCAAGATCAACCCTGGCATATATGCCATCATTTCTGTTAAGCGCGTTCTCTACTCTCGTAGCACAGTTACCGCACACCATGCCGTCAATCGTCGCTTCATAGTGATTGTCGTAATGGTTTATATTCTTATCTGCTACCTTCACCTTGGATTCCGGTGCCTCATGCTCACCGCAGCATGAACTACCATGACGAAGCTTGTTCCTCATCATGCCTATTAAAAGAATTATTGCTACCACCAATATTAAAGCAGCCATTATTGCCTGATTATCCATATATACACACCTCTTGAGATATTTTCTCAGTGCTAAGTATTGACCTTATAGCACTGTCAAATATAATGTTAGCATATGCTAACCCAAAAATAAAGGAGGAAAGTATGAGTAAAATAGCAATTGTTTATTGGAGCGGTACCGGCAATACTCAGTCAATGGCTGAGGCAGTAAAAGCAGGAGCTGAAAGCAGCGGTGCTTCTGTAGATATGTTCTCACCATCTGAGTTCAATTCATCTCTTGTTTCAGGCTACGATGCCATAGCATTCGGTTGTCCTGCAATGGGAGCAGAAGTTCTTGAGGAAACAGAGTTTGATCCGATGTTCGCATCGATAGAAAGCTCATTATCCGGTAAAAAGGTGGTGCTCTTCGGTTCTTATGGTTGGGGGGATGGCCAGTGGATGCGTGACTGGGAAGATAGATGCAGATCCGATAATGCAAACCTTGTAACAGATAGCGTTATAGCAAATAACGCTCCTTCTGATGATGATTTGGAGAACTGCTCCGCGCTTGGAAGATCCATAGCTTAAATATCTGATTACAGCAAATCGAGCTGGCGCTGATCCGGTCAGGAATTATTTTAAGGACCCTGACATAAGAACTGCAAAACGTCTCCCTATCCCACACTTCAAGAGAATCAATAAATGCTCCATAAAAAGGGGTATTTATTGATTTTCTTTACATATAGAATAATCAAAAAAAGAAAGCGGGGGATTATTCTATGTCAGTACATGTTATCGATGAAGCAAATCGTTGCCTTCAGTGCCCTAATCCAAGGTGCAGGGAGAATGGCTGCCCGATTCACACAAATATTCCGGAGATGATACGTCTTTTTAA
>JAILMY010000055.1 GCA_024692165.1 Butyrivibrio sp.
GTTGCTAAGCAGTCTGGTGTCTGGAACGTAAAAGAGTATCGTGATGCTTACAACACGTGCGCATGTAAGGGTATCCGCTTTAACCACGAGTCAGAGAGAAGAGGTGAGACATTCGTTACGCGTAAGATCACTCTTGCAGCATCAAGAATTGCTCAGGGCAAGCAGGATAAGCTTTATCTTGGTAACCTTTCTTCACTTCGTGACTGGGGTTATGCAAAAGATTATGTTGAGTGTATGTGGCTCATCCTTCAGAACGACAAGCCTGAAGACTTCGTAATCGCTACAGGCGTGCAGCACTCAGTTCGTGAGTTCGCTCAGCTTGCTTTCCACTATGCAGGCATCGAGCTTGAGTTCAGGGGTGAAGGCGCTGATGAGAAGGGTTACGACAAGGCAACAGGAAAGGTTCTCGTTGAGGTATCACCTGACTTCTACAGACCTACAGACGTTGTAAACCTTCTTGGTGATCCTACAAAGGCAAAAGAGAAGCTTCACTGGAATCCTCAGACAACTTCCTTCGAAGAGCTTGTAAGAATCATGGTTGAGCATGATATGAAGAAGGTTGCTGTAGAGAGAGCAAACGAGCACGTTAAGTTTAACCTTGCTGAGTTCCTTGAGAAAGGTATCGACAAGTAATTAAGTAATTTAAATATTTGGAGGCACCAAAAATGGAAAAGAATTCCAAAATCTACGTTGCAGGTCACAGAGGAATGGTTGGCTCTGCCATCGTAAGAGAGTTAAATAAGCAGGGTTACAACAACATAATAACCCGCACCCATAAAGAGCTTGATCTTACAAGACAGGATCAGGTTGAGAAGTTTTTTGCTGAAGAAAAGCCCGAGTATGTATTCCTTGCTGCCGCTAAGGTTGGCGGAATCATGGGCAACTCAGAGGCCCTTGCTGATTTCATGTACGAGAACATGATCCTTGAGATGAATGTTATCCACTCAGCATGGAAGAACGGTTGTAAAAAGGTTGAATTCCTTGGTTCATCATGTATCTATCCAAGGATGGCTCCACAGCCAATGAAGGAGAACTGCCTTCTTACATCGGAGCTTGAGAAGACAAACGAGGCTTACGCCCTTGCAAAGATTTCCGGTCTTAAGTACTGCGAGTATCTCAACAAACAGTACGGAACAGATTATATCTCTGTAATGCCTACAAATCTTTACGGACCAAACGACAACTATCATCCAACCCATTCACATGTATTACCGGCCCTCATCAGACGTTTCCACGAGGCCAAGGAGCAGCACCTCCCTTACGTTACATGTTGGGGTGACGGAAGTCCTCTTCGTGAGTTCCTTTATGTTGATGATCTGGCAAACCTCTGTGTTTTCCTTATGAACAACTACAGCGGAGATGAGACTGTAAATGCCGGTACCGGCAAGGAGCTTACAATCAAAGAGCTCACAGAAAAGGTTGCTAATATCATCGGCTATAAGGGAGAGATCCGCTGGGATCCTTCCAAGCCAAACGGAACACCAAGAAAGCTTCTTGATGTTTCCAAGGCAAAAGCCCTGGGATGGACTTATACTACAGAGCTTGATGACGGCATCAAGCTGGCATACGAGGATTTCCTCAATAATCCTATGCGTGCCGAGAGATAAAATGTACAAGATGATATACGAATTGCTCCATGACTTCGTCATTCTCACAATTCTACAAATATTCGGAAATCGCAATTTAAAATAAATTGCTTTTTCCTCATATTTGTTCAGGTCATAAAATAAAAGGGGCCTTTACATGCATGTAAGGTCCCTTTTATTTATGACACTTATATCATCTAAATTCACAAGCAATGTATATCTCGCCGCTATCACTCTGATAGTAATAGATTCCGGCAGTACTGTAGGATTTTCTAAGAACATTTGCACTGTGTCCGGGACTCAACATCCAGGCCAGAACCACATTCTCAGGCTTCTGCTGATTATTATTCTTTGCGTGGGCCAGATTCTCACCATTTGTAAGACTTGATACTGTGTACCACTCTTCTCCGTTCGGTCTGATGTGTGAAAATCTCTGTGAACACTCTTCTGCTCTTACGGAAGCAACATCTGTAAGACCCTGGTCCATTGTCAGAGCCCCAAGTCCATAGCTTTCCCTATATTCGTTGATCTCAGCCAGAACATCATCAGCCTTTGAGTCTGATGCATTTGCAGCAACCGGACAAAGTAACAGTCCAATCAGTAATAATGTTACCAGTGAAACTATCGTCTTCTTCATAAAGCATCCCCCTCTTTAGAAAAGTGAACGGTAGTTAATAATAAAATATTACATATTCCCTACCAGTATGATACTTTATTTCGGTACGAAAGTCTCTCAAATCCAGTGCCCATGCGGGTTATTTAAGATTTATTTAAGGCTGTTTATTCTTTGTTTATAATAATTTATCAGTTGTTTATTGATTTTATTCCGTCATCCAAGCTGCTTCCAAGAAGTTCTATCTTGTCTGATACATCATTTGTGGCAGCCGGGAATGGATAATAACCTACCCTGTCACCCTCCTTTGGATAATATATGGTGGTATCACCAATTTCAAAGCTGTCCACCTCATATTCGCCATAATCCTGCTGATCAACCAGATATACCGGATTAAACCTTCCGATATCCTCCCTGACAACATTGGCAGTCTTGTACAATAACCATCCTGTGAGCAGGAATACAAAAAACCTGAAGAAATAAACCACAAAGTTTTTATTATTACAGTATTTATAAAGTCCTGTTATTATCAGCCTGCCAAAGACTATCATAAAGGTGGTGAAGACATATACCTCACCATATCTGATAAGCGGAGCACTAAAGAGCCAGAATATAAGGCACAGAATGATCGTTCCGGCAAGAGTAATAAAGTCCATCATCCTCACAATACTGTGATTACTGATGTTAAACACTTTACTCTCAGAAAAAGCGGTCTGTCGCTTTGTTTTGGCATTTACAGCAACAATCACAAAATAGATCACGCACATGATGTACAGTACAATGGCGACAAGATCCAGAATGAGCATGATCTTGCTGACTGTGCCCATGCCGTTAAACCAGTGAACGAACCATTCCCTGAAGGGAAGATCGCCGTATTTTACCACGTCGTTGTAGCCTCTTCCGAAGGTCTTGATCTCTTTTGCATCAAATTCTGCAACCCCCTTAGGAATCTCCCATGGAAGGTTAAAGAAATCAATAAAAGTCACAGGATAGATGAGCCATCCGGATATGACTATATTTCTGATGAAATATGGCAGTGAGATCAATACTCCCATGAGAATAGAAAGCCAGAAGGCCTTTATCTTTTCATGGTTCCTGTCATGTAGAAGCTTATAAATGGGAATTACTGACAGTATCAGCATTGGCGCTGCTGAGAGCTTTATTGTCACCGCATAAACTCCGGTTAAAGCCAGGAGAATATAGGGCACATATGAATGCTCACGTCTCACATTCATATCCAGCCAATGGATGATAATATAGAAAACAATTGTAGACAGGAAATAATCTGATGCCGGTGCCACCATCTCGTCGTAAATTGAAAAGAGATAGTAGATGGCCATGATCCTTGCAAAATCTGAGAGGATGATATGACCTCTTCTGGCAATATTCTTGAGATCCAGGCACTGCCATGCAAGAAGGAGCGCAAAGAAACCGCTCATTACATGGTAGGATTTACCTGTGATAAAACTCATGCTATAAAGTGCCGAAAGAGGAAATGCCGCGCTGTTATATGCAAATCTTACATGAAGGTTGCCAAGGCCCCTGACAATTCCATAGTTCTCAATCCAGTGGATAGCCTGGGCATGATATAGATCAGAATCATAATGCATGATGCCATGGGATGCACCATAGGCCATCACTGCAAAAATAAACACATAATACAGACCTGTTCTGCCGGCAACAAGGTTTCTTGCCATAGACAGAATATCGTTTAACAAATCATTTCTGTAATAAACAGCGATCGTAACACAAACAGCCAAGAGAAGCAGATTGGCAATAAATCCCACTCCACCTGCCAGACTGAAAAGCTGTGCATAGATAGTGACTGCTATCACTCCGGCAACAACATAGCTCTCGTGGTAGTGGATACTATACTTTTTGCTGTTCTTGCCCTTATGCACCTTCATACAATCCAAAGATGTGATAAAGTTTAGAACAGCATAACCTACAAGATAAGTTGTAAATAATACATATGTCCAAATAAGTAAAACTGCCAGCATCTACAACTCCTGCTCTGATCATAAGAAAGTATTTTAGAAAATATTACAAACAATAAGGCCTACGATAACACCGAGAATAGCTCCAAATAAAACCTGAAGCGGTGTATGGCCTACAAATTCCTTTAATTTTTCTTCAACATTGATGTCGCCGTTAAGCTCCTTTAGCCACTCCATCATATTGTTGATGACTTTGGCCTGGATTCCGGTCTCCCTTCTGACTCCCATGGCGTCGTGCATGGTTATCAGCGCCAGTACTCCGGCGATAGCCACTTCAAAGCTGGATGGGCCATAGTAAAAGCAAGTGGATGTTACAAGAGCCATAACTGTTGCTGAATGGGAACTTGGCATTCCTCCGTCCCCGAGTAATCTCTCAGGATTAAATTCCTTATTTACCAGAATATAAATAATTGTTTTCAAAACCTGAGCTGTAAGCCAGCCAAAGAAGGCTGCTGTTAAAATCCTGTTACTTAATAAATCTGAAATAAACTGCATAAAATCCTCACAAAAGCTCTTTTAAATACTCATCTATTGCATCATGCCAATCAGCAAACATGTAATCTGATGTCAGCTTGAGCATGTAGTTCTCTAGAATACTGTATGCCGGTCTTGGGGCTGCCTGAGGATTCTTTGCAATATACTCTTTTGTGGTGACATGATTGACCTTAGTCTTCTTTCCTGTCAGTTTGAAGATTTCTTCAGTAAAATCTGCCCAGTTCGTTGATCCCTCACAGGTACCGTGGAATATACCGTAATTATCTGTAGGGAAAAGATATGTGATCGCCTTGGCAAGTTCCTTGGAGCTTGTAGGTGTACCCAGCTGATCCTTTACAACACTGACTTCATCAAGTTTCTCAGATAGTCCCAGCATGGTTTTCACAAAGTTCTTGCCATCGCCGTAAAGCCAGGCTGTTCTGACGATAAAGTATCTGTCAGCAAAAGCCTTAACCATCTCTTCGCCGGCAAGCTTTGTCTTGCCATATACACTTGTAGGACCGGTCTTGTCAAATTCGATATAAGGTTTGTTTCCATCTCCGGCAAAGACATAGTCAGTTGAAACATGAACCAGCTTAGCGCCGACCTCACTTGCTGCAATCGCAAGATTTCTTGGACCAATGGCATTTATTTTGTAGGACAGATCCACATCTGATTCCTGCTTGTCCACTGCTGTATAGGCAGCACAGTTAATAATAGTAGAGGGCTTTACCTCCCTTGCCAGCTTAAGTACTGCATCAACATTTGTGATGTCCAAAGGAGTAATCCCCTCTCCCTCAAACACATCGGAATTTACTATCTCGTACCTGTCACTGCCTGCAAGCTGTTTGTTTATAGCTCTGCCAAGCTGTCCGTTACATCCTGTGACGATTATCTTTTCCATTTATCGTGCCTTCCCTTTCACATTCCGTAATTAAGCATAAAACGGACGGCATTGCTGCCGTCCAGTTCAATATTCACGCGAAACCTAAATCAAACTGCCTTAGTCCTCGTAAGTTACGCCATTAACCTTAAATGTTGAGAATGACTTGCCCTTTTCCTGAATAACAAAGATCATTGTCTTTCCTGTATTAAAGGTTATCTCCTGTCCATTATCATCGTAATATGTCGTTGGAGAATAATCTGATGTCTTTTCCCATGTAACATGGATCATCTTGCCCTTTGTAAGGAAGTATCCATCATGGGTCTTATCATGCATCTGATATGCAAGATATCCGTTACCATCACGAACCTCGTGGTAAGTTCTCTGAATGATAACATTTGCAAATGCAAGCTGCTCGCCTGTTATGGCATCCTTCTGCTCTGATCCGTAGAGAGTCTTGAGATAAACCTCTTTTTCAGGATCGTAAGTAAGTGCTGACTTGGTTACCGGGAAGCAACCGGCCATATCAATCTCTGTAGCTTCTACAGCATCTGCATAAGCATCCAGTGTATTTGGATTTGTATATCCTGTAAAGGTGAAGTGTGGACCACCTTCAAAATACTGATCTCTGTGGGTGAGAGAATATCCTGCCTTTTCGCAGGCTGACTTAACATGAGCGCCGTCTGTGAAAGCTGTGTGCTCTGATGTACTTCCCTCAGGTACTCTGAAGAATGCTCCGTAGTCGGAACCCATAGCCTTGCCGCCAACACCGTTAAGGTTCTCAACATCATCAACACCGTCAGGTCTGTTCTTGCCTGTCAAAACACCGCTCACGTAGAGTTCCGGTCCGCCGTAATGAATTACGATAGGATCGTACTCAAGAGCTGCATAAATGAAGTAGTCACGAATACTTCTGATGTTACCGATTCTCTCAAGGTTCTCCCAATCCTGAACGATACCCATCTGACGGCTCATGCTGCCCTCTTCCATGATTTCATAGAAAACAGCCACATTGCTAAGTCCGTACTGGGGCTGAGCCTCTTTGTTTATAGGATACATTACCGCCAGTGGTCTCTTCTCGTTGATATCTGAGTTAACCCACTCGTTGGTAAAATAACTTCTAACCATTCCTTCAGCCGGCGGATCATCTTCGCTTGGTTCCTCAACAGTAGCTTCCTGCACTGCCTCCTCCTGCTGAACCGGCTGAACATCCTCAAGTTTCTCGATACTGATCCCTACTACCGCGTCATCGCTGGAACTTCCACAGCCAACAAGCATAGCAGCTGTAAGTCCTGCTACAATAAACGCTTTAATCCTCTTCATTACTATATTCCTCCAAAAAAACCTTTTAATACAAAAAATATTATTCCCCAAGGCCATTTTCAATAGCGCTTACCAGCGCTTCCATAGCCTCCTCCTCATCGGGGCCTTCACATTTAAACTCCAACTCATCACCGCATTTAATGCATGCTCCAAGAACGCTTAATACGCTCTTCGCATTTGCAGTGTTTTCTCCATAGCTGAAGGTAATATGTGATTTAAAATTCATTGCTACCTTACACAGATTGCCGGCGGGTCTTAAATGCAATCCGGTAGGGTTCGTTATCACTACCTTTTGGCTTATCATTAAAGCATAACCTCCTCGATCAGCTTGGCCAGTTTCTTAGCTTCTTCTTCAATCTTGTTCTGATCCTTGCCTTCAATCATAACTCTGACAAGGGGCTCTGTTCCTGATGGTCTGATAAGTACTCTTCCATCTCCTGCAAATTCGCTCTCAAGCTTTTCGATAGCTTCTGCGATTTCAGGATAATCCATGTAAGAATGCTTCTTGTGATTTGGAACGCGGGCATTAACAAGAGCCTGTGGCATAACCTCCATTATTTTTGCAAGCTCTGAAAGGGGCTTGCCGGTGGATACCATTACCTCCAAGAGATGAAGTGCTGATAAAAGTCCGTCTCCCGTGGTATTGTCATCAAGGAAAATAATATGTCCCGACTGCTCTCCACCGAGATTTGCTCCGATTTCCTTCATGTGCTCAAGAACATATCTGTCACCGACCTTGGTCTTGTCAACCTGAATCCCTTCACGCTCTGCCATCTTGAAGAAGCCAAGGTTACTCATTACGGTGGTAACGATCGTGTTCTTCTTGAGTCTGCCCTCATCCTTCATAAATTTACCGATGATAGCCATGATCTCATCGCCGTCTACCATCTTGCCGTTTTCATCTACAGCCAGGAATCTGTCTGCATCGCCATCAAAGGCAAGACCAATGTTTGCATTCTCTGTTACAACTCTTCCCATCAGCTCTTCCATGTGGGTTGAACCGCAGCCGGCGTTGATATTCGTGCCGTCCGGATTGTTGTGGATTACCACAACCTCAGCCCCCAGCTGTCTGATGGCTTCTACTGATGTATAGTGTGAAGCGCCTTCTGCGCAGTCCATAACTATCTTCATGCCTGAAAGGTTTATATCTACAGCATTCAGATTGTGATTGATATACTCTTCTCTGGCGTCTGTTCTGTTCTTGATCTTGCCGACGCCTGCACCTGTAGGCATCTTGACGCCTTCCAGATTATTCTTTATGAGCTCTTCAATCTCATCCTCAAGAGCATCCGGAAGTTTATATCCGTTGGCATCAAAGAATTTGATACCGTTAAACTCCATCGGGTTATGGGATGCAGAGATCACAACTCCTGCATCTACACGGTACTTCCTGGTAAGGAATGCAACTCCCGGAGTAGGAATGACTCCTATATTTACCACATCTGCACCTACTGAACAAGCTCCTGCCATCAGGGCACTTGCAAGCATATCTCCGGAAAGACGTGTGTCACAGCCAACCATAATAGTAGGTCTGTGGTTTACTTCCTTGGATAAAACATAGGCTCCTGCCTGTCCAAGCTGCATAGCAAGAAGTGGAGTTAGTTCATCGTTGGCAACTCCTCTAACACCATCTGTTCCAAACAATCTAGCCATAAATAAAACCTCTTAACTTTCTAATTCAAATTATTCATGTACAGTTATGTAAACGCTGACTGTACCCTTTTCTGTAACACCGGTCGGAAGACTCCATGTTACATCAGCACTGTAAGTGCCTTCCTTAAGCTCTGACAGCCCATTCTTTTCCATCATAGCGGTAATATCCACCGAACCCATAAGATCCTGGGCCTTAACCGATGTCAGATCGGCATAAAGTCCCTGCAGTGTCAATGAAACCGTCTCATATTCGCTGTCATCCACCTGTATATCAAAACCTTCAACAGGATTGATCACTTCAATGTTCCTGATGCTAACATCAAAGGTATCCTCTACCAGGCTTCCGATATAAACAACCACTGATGCTGTTCCGTTGAAATCACTATCTCCAAAGGAAACTCCGTTTGGCAGATAATTAGCAAGTTCAACAGTCGCTGTAAGGTTGCCTGTAAGTCCTGTTACATCAAGTATCTCATCACTTACTGTGATCTCTGAAACCCCGGAAATAACACTGCTTCTTCCGGCAATAAGTACCTCATTTGGGCTCGCCTCAACCTTGCCAGTGAGTGCATAGCCTGCTGCAGGTTCTCCTGATACCACATAATTAACCGGAACATACTTGGTCTCAAGGATCTGAACATTGACTCTTACTGTCTTGATGTTCATGGATGCTCCCTGGGCTGTAGGATCCAGCACATTTCCGTCTGAATCATAGAGAAGGATATCCGCATCCGTTCCGATATTTGATGTAAAGCCGGTGACATCCACATCCACCGAAGCTCTTGCAATCTTGCCTATAAAGGATTCAGGGCCGCTGACTCTGACCATATTCTGCTCTGTGGTCACATCACCAATTACGTATCCATCAGACAAGGTTCCTGAAGTTGTGGCCGAAAGCGCCATACCCTTGCTGGCCTTTCTCTCCACATTAAGTTTGACAATATCTGAGCTGGTGGTGATATTCTCAATCTTGTCTGAGTATTTATTAGTCTTAACCTCGATGCTGACTGTGTTAAGACTGGATAATTCCTGAATATCCGCTGTAGCGACAATGTTACTCTGGCTAAGTGAATCAATGACTGTTCTCGGAGCATATACCGTAACAGACTCAATGGTATCACTGCCATCAAGAACGGTGTAAACCTGTCCCTTTTCCGTGATAAGATTGCCGTTTTTAATGGTAACGGGAATATTGGTATATCTAACGGATATGATAGGGTCATTGATGTTTGTTACCAGAAACCACACGATAATGGCAAATAAAAGTGAGGCTATCTTCAGTCCCCAGTTAGCTAATAATCTTTTCATTTCTTAGCCCTGGCCTTTCTGGCGAAGTGCTTGACCGGAACCTCAGTCTTATGCTTGTTCTGGATGAATCTCAGTCTCTCTCTGAGTCTGTCGCTGTCCACAGCTCTCTCCAGTTCGCCCTCGTAAGCAACACTTATTTTTCCTGTTTCCTCGGAAACGATTATCGTAAGGGAATCCGTAGCCTCTGAAACACCGATTCCTGCGCGGTGTCTTGTTCCAAGTTCTTTTCCGATTCCCATATTGTCCGAAAGTGGCAGGTAGCATGTAGCGGAAGTAATTCTATTGCCACGGATAATAACAGCACCGTCATGAAGAGGTGTGTTGTGCTCAAAAATATTGATAAGAAGCTGGCTTGTAACTATGCCGTCAACATCGATTCCTGTACGTTCAAACTCGGTAAGAGGATGGTTCTGCTCAATAACGATAAGAGCTCCGGTTCTGACCTTACCCATTTCAACACATGCTCTTGTGATCTCATTAAGGGTCTTGTCCGAAAATCTCTCTTCAGTCCTTCCATCCCCGATGGCAAAAAGATTAGCAAAGAAATTCTTCCTGCCCAGTTCCTCCAAAGCCTTACGAAGCTCTGGCTGCAGAATTACAACCATGGCTGTAAAGGCGATTCCAACTACCTTTTCAACTATCCAAAGTATGGTGGACATATTGAAGATAGCCGCAATAAGTATAAACACAACAATAACTATGACCCCTTTTAAAAGAGACCATAGTCTTGTATCCTTAGCCCAAACCAGAATGTGATACACGAGAAATGCGATGATCGCAATCTCCAAAATATCAAAGAACCTGATAGTCGGCATATGCAGGGTTGTTCTATTAAAATCAAAAAGAAAATCTATATTCTGCATATTCAGTCCTTTATATTATCTGCGCCTCTCGCTGGCACGATTAATTCTCTTAACTCTCCTCTCCGGTGTTGAAACTGTTACCTTTGGAACAGCCTTAACATAATAGTAATATTCGTCATCTTCAAACTGAACCTTCTCGGTTCTGTTGTAATCCACATTAAATGCAAAGAACTCAACCACGAGCATCAGCGCTGCTGAAATGACGGTTCCGATGATCACTCCGAAAAGTGAAATATCCGTGTTGGAAACCAGTGAGCCAATCAGTGTGCAAGCAATAAGGCTTATGCTTCCTGTTGCAATGGCGATTCTCCATGAATGATCGATGGATGTCCTGCGGATGATATATACAATAACAATCGTTACCGCAAATGCACCGATCATTACCAGCATTGACTTATTTCCGATGATCCCCGTAAGTACCTGCTGGAACTGATTTGATGTCTCCTCCACGTCAGTACCTATCTTGGCAACAGATGCGGTGGTTGCAAAATAATTTATCATGAATGAGATAACAAGACCGAATGAAACCGAAACCACTGAGGTGGGCAGTCCCAATAGTCCCATTGCCAAAGGCATCACATATGGCAGGTGCATGAAAAAGAACAGCGGTGTCAAAAGAACCGCCAGGGTATCCTTCGGTGAAAACCTGAAGTACAGCAAAAACATCAGAAGGAATATCACTCCGGCAATAAGCGTACACTCAATACCCATGGAATAGAGGTGTCCCAGGATAAATATAGCTGCCATGATCACAATAAAATTAGCCGGCAAAATAGCGCACAAAAGTGAAGCCATCAAAACAATCGCAATATTGTTCAATGCCTGCATGTATCCCAGCTTGTTATTGATCACGGCTATAGTAACTATAGCCAGGAGGAATTTCCAAGCATAAGTAATATAGGTTTCGTTTTTTATATAAAACCTTTTTATGTATTGCTTAAGTTCCAGTAATGAAGTCATATTATCAATCCTTTTTTTCGTACATTCTAGCCAGTTTTTTTAGATTCCCATAATATGCCTTCATACTCTGCCGCATTTTACTGTACCGATAGGAATAAATGACATATGTTGCAAGAGAATACACGCCAACAAGCAGGAGGTAATATGTAAGACACCTCCTGCCTTCTGACAATAGATTTTCTGTATTATAGATGTTTGACAAAAACTCTTCAAAGTTACAAAGAACATAGGTTGCGAGGAAAATGACAAACACAACTGTGGCGCTGAGGATTGATTTAATGATGTTAAATCCCACATAGTCACTTCTGAAATAAGAATTTATTGCGTCGTTCTTCTTTCCTTCACGATCTATGAACGCAGCCATTTTGGTCATCAAAATGACTTTTTCTTCATCTAACATTACTACTCCTTAGGTATCCAGGAAGTGCATTCCGGCCTTTGCTTCCTTCTTAACCGGCTGCTGGATCTGTGGCTTAGGCTTAGCAAAGGTATTATTAAGATTATTGGCCATACTTGATCTGCACTTAGCGCAGAATCTTCCTGTCTGAATTTTCTCTCCGCATTTCTCGCAAAGCAGCTGAATGGGAGAATCACTTGAAAACATGAGTCGCTCTTCGCGAATCCACTGCTGAAGCTGTTTGGTTGTTACCTCATTAGCTTCGGATATCTCTTTCAAACTAGCTCTTGGATTATCGATGATGTACTGTTTTACCTTTTGGAAGTCCTCCTCAATTGCCTTCTTACAGTTCTCACAAATAGGCTGACCTCCAATAAAATTGAACATTTTACCGCATCTTGCACAATTCCGTAAGTTCATATAGTGACCTCCGTATATTTTAAGTAGTTTGCCCGATTGCCAGGGACAAAAAATAGATTTTCTTCACTCCGGCAACCCGAAACTCATGGGCGATCTCGTCAATAGTACTTCCAGTTGTATAGATGTCATCGATAATTAGTATGCACTTAAATTTTACATCATTTCGCGCTATATTAAAAGCTTTTTTCAAATTATTACGGCGTCCGCGAACGTCCAGTTGCTTCATCGGAAGCGTGTTTCTGTTCCTCACTAAAACGTCAGAAAACATCGGAATTCCAAGCTCTTTTGACAGGCTTTTTGCCAAAACCTGCGCCTGATTATATCCCCTCTTGTTCTCCTTATCCCGAAACATGGGAACAGGTATGATAGCCTCTATTCCAAGGCCCGAAAGTTTCCTTCCCAGGAGCCTTTTGGCTTCTTTGGCATAAAACCGGGCGTATTCCCTGCGTCCCATGTACTTGAAACGGTATATGGATCCCGAAATGCTCCTGTACTCGAACACAGCAAAGCCTCTGTCGAAAAGATGCCGCATTTTCATGCAGTCATTACAGTATTCATCATCCTGGCAGGCTCTGTCAAGGAGTTTGCCACATTTAGCACAGGTATTCCCCCGTATTCTCGCTACTTTTCTGTTACAGCTGTCATGAATAAGCCTTCCTGTGATAAGTTCGCCATCCTTAATCTCGACAGTTTTCAGAACACCGTCACAGACCGGGCAATGCCTCGGGTAAACCAGGGAGATGGCCGTATCTAAAAAATCAAATTCATGCATCAAAAAAACTAATGATCCTATCCTTTAATCCGGTAAATCTTCTGAGCTGTTCCTCATTGTCCACCATCTGCTCAAGGGTCTGGCTGCTGCCCAAAATGCACACCGTGTTCTTGGCCCTGGTGACCGCTGTATACAGCAGATTTCTGTTAAGGAGCATCCTCGGTCCGCCAAGTAGAGGTAAAATAACCGCCGGATACTCACTTCCCTGGGATTTATGAATGGTGATGGCATAGGAAAGCTCTATCTCATCCAGCTCAGAAAAAGGATATCTTACTCTCCTGTGTTCATCATATTCCACCACCATATCCTGAGAATACTCGTTGATTTCTCTGATAATTCCCATATCACCGTTAAATATTCCCATTCCGGAATCAACGGGAATGTTGTGCGTGCCAACTACTTCCCACTGGGCCTGGTAGTTGTTCTTAATCTGCATGACCTTGTCCCCTTCCCTGAAGAGCATGTCACCGTATTCATGCTCCTTCTTGGAGGAATCCGGAGGGTTTAAGTACTCCTGCAGTATAAGGTTCAGCTGCATAGCCCCGAGAGGCCCCTTTCTCATAGGAGTAAGGACCTGAATGTCAAAGGGCTCCGCCTTCACATACCCTGGAAGCTTGTCCCTTATGAGCTGGATCATGTGCTTGTAGATCACATTGCTGTCGCTTCTCTCCAGGAAAAAGAAATCCTTGCTCTCCTTGTTGTTAAGAACCAGCCTCTCACCCTTATGAATCCTGTGGGCATTCATG
The DNA here is from genome assembly GCA_024692165.1 of Butyrivibrio sp. GTDB lineage: Bacteria > Bacillota > Clostridia > Lachnospirales > Lachnospiraceae > Butyrivibrio. The sequence continues at coordinate 13,996 of JAILMY010000055.1, forward strand.
ACTATGTCGCTCTCCTCCGCCTGTCTGAAGATCTTGCGAAGGACTATGGTCGGAAAGCGTCCGCTGCCTATAAGGTCTGATAAAACCTGTCCAGGGCCAACGCTTGGCAGCTGAGAGCTATCCCCTACCAGTATAAGATGAGTTCCCGGCACTATTGCCTTAAGCAGTGCATAAAAAAGATGTATATCCACCATGGACATCTCATCAATAATGATGGCGTCTGCCTCCAATGGATTATCTCTGTTTCTCTCAAATCTTGCAGCCGAGGACCTGGAATCATCCTCATCACTTACCTGTCCCGAGACCTCTAAAAGTCTGTGGATGGTCCTGGCTTCATATCCGGTGGCCTCAGTCATTCTCTTGGCTGCTCTCCCTGTAGGTGCCGCCAGCATAATATCCATACCCTGGGCAGCATAGTACCCAATTATGGTGTTAATGGTAGTGGTCTTACCGGTACCTGGGCCTCCAGTGATAATGACAATTCCGTTGGATATACTCTTAAGGACCGCTTCCCTCTGAAGATCATCCAGTTCAATGCCGCGCCGCTCCTCAATTTCCATTATGCTGCTTAAGTACATCTGTTCATCCCTGGCTGTGACGTTTTCAGCCAGATTCAGGTCGCAGAGCATAGCTGCACAGCCCTGCTCCTCATAGTAGTAAGAGGCAGCGAAAACCTGATCATTATTCTTGCAGACAAGCTTCTGCTCCATCATCAGGTTGCTGATCTGAACCTTAACCATTTCCTCATCTATGACAGCTTCCGGTCCTCCGCTCAAAAGCTCTATGGTCCTTCTCACAAGATGCTCCATGGGAAGATAGGTGTTGCCATCCAGAGAGGACTGTAAAAGTGCATACATGATGCCGGATTTGATTCTGTACTCGGAATCTACCCTGATGCCCACCTTGCCTGCAATCTCATCGGCGGTCTTAAAGCCCACTCCGCTTATATCATCCGCCAGCTGATATGGGTTTTCCTTGAGAATTCCGTAGATCCTGCTGCCGTACTTGTTAAATATCTTTACCGCAAGGGTATTGCTGATGCCATACTGCTGCAAAAAGATCATGGCATCTCGCATTTCTCTCTTCTCAGCCATCTGAACAGCGATATCTCTCGCCTTCTTCTCACTGATGCCCTTTATCTCAGCCAGTCTTTCAGGTTCATCCTCGATGATCCTGAAGGTCTCGTCCCCAAATTTCTTGACGATCCTGGCTGCCAAAGCCTCTCCAATGCCATGGATTGCTCCTGAGCCGAGATATCTCTGCATAGATGCAGCATCATCGGGAACCGTGATCTTAAAACCGGTCATCTTAAGCTGCTGGCCATAAACCGGATGAAGGACATATTCCCCCCGGACCTCCAGGGTATCTCCCACATCGGCATCCTTGAAATTACCGGTGCAGATGATCTCCTCATCCTCCGTCACCAGATTTGCCACTCCATAGCCGTTATCAGCATTCCTGTATATAAAATGTTCAATATATCCCTTGATCTGTTCCAACTCTTTTTCCATGATATGGATTATACCATAATAAAAAGCGCATAAATCTTAAGATTTCTTAAGAATTATGCGCTATATAAGCAACTAATAATCGCTTATTTATTACCCTCGCTCTCCACCTGATTCGGAGCAGGAGGAATATCGTAATTTCGTTTGAGATTTTCGTATAACATCTGGGCAAATCCATTACTCTGGTTCTCCACAGAATTTGCACATACATCCTGAAGAGTCTCATTTCTGAAGTATTCCACCAGAGTATTGGTGGCATTATCACCGGTCTCAGGCTTTAAAGCATCCACGGATTTATACATCTCCTTGAAGATCTGCTCCAGAAAATATGCCTCAAAGCTCTTGCAGGCTTCCATCAGCTCTTTATCGTCTGTCTTGCCATTTACATTCTGGAGCTTGTTCTTAAGAGCTGTGCCGCTTGCGAACTGGGTCTCATTTGCCGCATATTCAGTTAAAGCACTGGCACTAAGGCCTGTCAAATCCATACTTGCCATACTTTATCTATCCCCCTGTTAAAAACTGTTATCTCTTAAGTCCGTTAGCAGTCTGCATCATCTCGTCTGTTGTCTGGATCGCTGTTGAGTTCATTTCATATGCACGCTGTGCCACGATCAGGTTAACCATCTCGTTGGCAACATTGACATTTGAACCCTCCAGATATCCCTGAACGATCTCACTGAGCTTAATGCCCTGAGGATTCTGGGATTCATTGATCGGTTCGCCGCTGGCAGGAGTCTGCCTCCAGGCTGCACTTCCAACTCTCTCAAGACCTTCTCTGTTTCTGAACTGCCAAAGTCCGATCTGTCTGCCTGTGTCCTGGAGAACGCCCTGATCATCAGGATAATAAACCCTTCCGCTGCCATCAATAGTGATTCTGCTGGCCACCGCATTATCAACGGTAATCTGCTGCCCGTTAATATCAAGAACCGGGTTACCTTCTGCTGTGGTAAGAATAAGTGTAGTTCCACCAACGGCCTGAAGCGCCCAGCTGAAGTTACCATTTCTTGTATAGAGCTGTGTCTGTCCGTCAGCATCCATATAGCTAAAGAAGCCGTCGCCTCCAATTGCCAAAGCTGCCGGATTATCACTGCTTAAAAACGATCCCTGTTTGAAAAGCTGATTTATTGCTGATACTCTGGTTCCAAGACCAACCTGTGAGGAGATTGGCTTTGGTGCACCGTTAGCTGTTGTGGTAACGGTCTGGAGTTCCTGATATAAAAGAGATTTAAACTGGGCTACCTGTCCCTTGTAACCCGAAGTATTAACATTCGCAAGATTGTTGGAGATTGTGTCAACGTTTGTCTGCTGGGCATTCATGCCTGTTGCAGCTGACCATAAACTTCTAACCATAGAGTGTACCTCCCTCTAGGTTTTTTATCGGCACAACTTGAGTCTAAATTTATAAAAAAAATATTAAATCTTATTCGCCGGGTTTATTTACAGTCTTCCAAGCTGGTTAACTGCCACGTCAAGAGTATCATCCACTGACAGGATCATCCTCTGGTTGGTATCATAGTTTCTCTGAACCGCGATCATCTGAACCATCTCATCAACTACGGATACATTGGACTGTTCAAGAAAGCCCGGAGCTATCGTGTAGTTTTCTGCCGCTACGGCGTCCGTATCAACCGGGTAAAAGAAATTCTCTCCGTAGTGTTCAAGGTTGTTGTAAGCTACTCTTCCATCCGGATAAATAGTCTTTTCAAAATCATAGACACCGATGGTTGCCACAACTGCACCGTCTTGAATTATCTGTCCCAAAGTATTGACCGTAGTAGGAAGATTAGGATTTAGCTGAATATGGCTTCCTCCATTATCCAAAACGAAGTCGCCGTCCTGAGTAACCAGCTCTCCATCGATGTTCAAAGTAAAATCACCGTCTCTGGTGTACATGATATTTGTCTGATTGGCCTGATCCCTCTGGATGTTCACAGCTTTATTTGTGTATTCCACAGCAAAAAAGCCATATCCACCGATAGCGAAATCGAAGGTATTCTGAGTTTCCTTCATTGGCCCTTCGCTCCAGTCGACATAGCCTTCTCCAATTTTTACACCTGGATTAATGATGCCCAATCCACGTGCAGTGTTAGGGGCATCAGTATAATCCTTTATTTTCAGCGCAAGGTGGTCCCTAAAGGACTGCGCAGTTGCGCCTTCTTTTTTGTAACCATTCGTGTTGGCATTCGCAAGATTGTTGGTGAGCACATCCATACGGTGCTGCTCGTTGATCATTCCTGTGTAAGCAGTGTAAAGACCTTTTACCATCTTGAATCCCTCATACCATCCTGGTCCTACCTAAAGTTCAATCCCTGAACAGTCTGCACTGTTCGCTCGTTTTCAACTCGCTCCCATGCAGACTATTCGCGCATTCATTCCAATTCTCCTTCGGAGAAGAATGCGCTCACTCCTGCATCATTTTCTTACGCAGTAAGCAACGCTGTGCTTCCTGCTACATGCAAGTTTGTCACGAGCAACATTTAATCCTCATGGAAGCCCATGATGAATTCCACATAACGTCCGGTTCCGATAGCCACTGCTGTCATTGGATCCTCTGCTGTCATTGTGTTGATACCTGTCTTGGAATAGATAAGATCCTCAAGTCCACGAAGGAGTGCACCACCACCTGTAAGGACAATTCCTCGGTCGGCGATATCTGCCGCAAGCTCTGGAGGCGTGTTCTCAAGTACGCTGTGGATAGCCTCAATTATCTGTGATGTAGGCTCTCTGAGCGCTTCCTCTGTCTCCTCGGATGATACTCTTACTGTCTTGGGAAGACCTGTTACCAGGTTACGTCCTCTGACATCCATGTAATCATCCTCAGCTCGTGGATAAGCTGATCCGATCTTGATCTTAATATCTTCTGCTGTACGATCACCAATGAGAAGATTGTGTTTCTTTCTCATGTAGCGGACAATGGCTTCATCGAAATCATCGCCGGCAACCTTGACTGATGTACTAACAACAGTTCCGCCAAGGGAGATAACTGCGATATCAGATGTACCACCGCCGATATCAACGATCATATTTCCGCAAGGCTTGGTAATATCAATACCGGCACCTATTGCTGCTGCGATAGGCTCCTCAATTGTCTTGACATCTCTTGCTCCGCAAAGTCTTGTAGCATCCTCTACAGCCTTCTTCTCAACCTCGGTAGCTCCACTGGGAACACATACAGCAATGAAAGGCTTTCTGTGAATCCTGCGGCCTATTGCCTTCTTGATGAAGTATCTCATCATCTGCTCGGTAATCTTGTAATTGGAGATAACTCCCTGGCGAAGAGGTCTTACTGCAACGATGTTGCCCGGTGTACGACCAAGCATAAGACGTGCATCCTCTCCAATAGCCTTGATCTCTTCGGTATCTCTGTCATAAGCCACAACTGAAGGCTCTTTAAGTACTACTCCCTTGCCTCTGATGTAAACAAGAACTGAGGCTGTTCCTAAATCAATTCCAATATCTGCATACTGCATATTAATTAAGTACCCCTTTCAAAAAAGCACATATAAAATCGTAAGTAGCTGTGATATCAGCACATACTCACAGTTACTGCCATTATAAACCAAATAAAACTTATTGAAAAGGGGAGTCCCTTATGTTTATCGGCACATAAACGCAATTACTTGAGCATCTTCTTGATATATGCTCCTGTATAGGATTTTTTACACTTTGCTACTTCCTCAGGTGTTCCGGCAACCACTACAGTGCCTCCGCCGGAGCCTCCCTCAGGACCCATATCAATGATATAATCACCGGTCTTTATGACATCCAGATTGTGCTCAATGACAACTACCGTGTTGCCCTGTTCAACCAGCTTGTGCATAATCTTTACCAGCTTCTGAACATCTGCGAAATGAAGTCCGGTAGTGGGCTCGTCCAGAATGTACACGGTCTTACCGGTCCCAACTTTACTAAGCTCGGTGGCAAGCTTGATTCTCTGGGCTTCTCCGCCGGAGAGCTCAGTACTTGGCTGACCAAGCTTGATATAACCAAGCCCCACATCATAGAGGGTCTGGATCTTACGCTGAATGGTCTTCACGTTCTCAAAGAACTTGAGAGCCTCTTCCACAGTCATATCAAGGACGTCGTAGATACTCTTTCCCTTGTACTTGACTTCAAGAGTCTCGTGATTGTAGCGCTTTCCGCCGCAGACCTCACAGGGAACATATACGTCAGGTAAAAAGTGCATCTCGATCTTGATGATTCCGTCTCCGCTGCAGGCTTCACATCTTCCGCCCTTTACGTTGAAGGAGAATCTGCCCTTCTTGTAGCCTCTTGCCTTGGCATCAGGGGTTCCGGCAAAAAGATCTCTGATCATATCAAAAACCCCTGTATAAGTGGCAGGGTTTGATCTTGGAGTTCTGCCTATAGGTGACTGGTCAATGGCAATGACCTTGTCCACCTGTTCAAGCCCCTCGATGGTCTTATGCTTGCCAGGTATGCATCTGGCTCTGTTGAGCTCCTTGGCAAGACGCTTGTAGAGAATCTCGTTTACAAGAGAGCTCTTACCGGAGCCTGAAACTCCGGTCACTATAGTCATAACCCCTACAGGGATTTCCACATCTATGTTCTTAAGATTGTTCTCCTGGGCGCCCACCACCTTAAGGAATCCACTGGGCTTCCTGCGCTCCTTGGGCACGTCAATCTTGAGCTTGCCTGAAAGGTACTGGCCCGTGATGGACTCTTTTACCTGCATGATCTCTTCTGCAGTTCCGCAGGCTACAATCTTGCCTCCGTGGGATCCGGCTCCGGGGCCTACATCCACGATGTAATCAGCTTCCCTCATGGTATCCTCGTCATGCTCAACCACGATCAGGGTATTTCCAAGGTCCCTCAGGTTCTTGAGGGTATTAAGAAGCTTGTCATTGTCTCTTTGGTGAAGACCGATACTAGGTTCGTCCAGGATATAGCATACGCCGCAAAGTCCCGATCCAATCTGGGTTGCAAGCCTGATTCTCTGGGCCTCTCCTCCGGACAAAGTACCTGTCGCTCTTGAAAGAGACAGATAATCAAGGCCTACATCGATAAGGAATCCTACTCTTGCTCTGATTTCCTTAAGAACCTGGGCTCCGATAACCTGTTGCTGCTCGGTAAGTGTCATATTCTCCAGATAGTCGTGGAGTTCTCCTATGGACATGGAGGTGATCTCAAAGATATTCTTGTTGTCTATGGTTACAGCAAGAGATTCCTTCTTAAGTCTCTGACCACCGCAAAGCTGACAGGGAGTGATTCTCATATACTCCTCGTATTCTGCCTTGGCTGTCTCTGAGAAGGTCTCTCTGTATCTCTGCTCGACGTTTTTAATAAGTCCATCAAACAGGATAGGATAGTCACCAACGCCCCTGCTGCCTTCATAGTGCACATTTACAGTCTTATCAAATCCATGGATCAGCATATATCTGATCTTTTCGGGAAGTTCCTCATAAGGTGTATCCATACTGAACTTATAAGCCTTGGAAAGAGCCTTAAGTATGGCATTACTAAAGCTTCCTTCCTTGTTGGAGGACTGCCATCCCATGACCACTATACATCCATCATTCAGGGACAAAGACTTGTCCGGGATCATCAGATCCTCATCAAATTCCATCTTGTAACCAAGACCAAAGCAGTCCGGACATGCTCCGAAAGGATTGTTGAAGGAAAAGCTTCTGGGCTCGATCTCTGGGACGCTGACACCGCAATCAGGACATGCAAAGTTCTGGCTAAAGCTAAGCTCCTTGCCATCCACCACGTCCACAAGAAGAAGTCCGTCTGCCAGCGCCAGAGCGCTCTCAACAGAGTCTGTAAGTCGTCTTCTTAAGTTCTCATTGTCATCATGAACCACGATTCTGTCCACGATAATCTCGATGGAATGCTTAATATTCTTATCCAGACTGATCTCTTCAGAGAGGTCGTACTGGCTTCCGTCAATTCTTGCTCTTACATAGCCTGATCTCTTGGCTCTATCCAGGGTCTTGGCATGTTCACCCTTTTTGCCCCTTACAACGGGAGCAAGGATCTGGAGCTTGGTTCCGTCTCCCAAAGCCATGATCTGATCGCACATCTCATCCACAGTCTGTCTTCTGATCTCTCTGCCACAGTTAGGACAGTGAGGAATACCTATCCTTGCATACAAAAGTCTGAAGTGATCGTATATCTCAGTCACAGTTCCCACAGTAGATCTGGGGTTTTTGTTAGTGGACTTCTGATCTATGGAAATAGTGGGAGAAAGACCTTCTATCCTCTCCACATTGGGCTTGTCCATCTGTCCCAAAAACATTCTGGCATAGGAAGACAGGGACTCCATGTATCTTCTCTGTCCCTCGGCAAAAATGGTATCAAAGGCAAGAGAAGATTTTCCGGAACCTGAAAGACCGGTAAATACAGTCAGGGTCTCCCTTGGAATCTTTACACTAACGTTCTTAAGATTATGTTCATTGGCACCACGAACACGGATATAGTCATGAATATCCGAGGGCAATATCCTCTTGGCGGTGGTGTTCTTCTTGGTCATTTGTCTGTTATCAGCCATTTAATATTTTCTCCTAATACAAGCTCCTGGACGCAGCCTAAGCTTATTTTCCCTCTGTCAGATCATTGAGCACCTTTTTCAGCTCAACCATCTTGTCTCTGAGCATAGCAGCAGTCTCAAAGTCAAGCTCTGTGGCCGCTCTCTTCATCTTCTTCTGTACCTGTCCAATGAGCTTCTCAAGCTCTTCCTGATCCATGGATTCCGGATCCTTCTCAAACTGTACTTCTTCCTTGGCTATAGCCTTAGTAACAGCAATAAGATCCCTTACTGCCTTCTTGATGGTCTTAGGCGTAATGCCGTTCTCCTCATTGTACTTCTCCTGAATGGCACGACGTCTCTTGGTCTCATCGATAGCCTTCTTCATGGAGTCAGTCATATTGTCGGCGTACATGATAACTCTTCCCTCAGAGTTACGGGCCGCACGGCCTATGGTCTGAATGAGTGATGTCTCGGATCTAAGGAACCCTTCCTTGTCCGCGTCAATGATGGCTACCAAAGAAATCTCAGGAATATCAAGGCCCTCTCTGAGAAGGTTGATACCAACCAGAACATCAAATACATCCAGTCGCATATCCCTGATGATCTCCGCTCTTTCCAGGGTGTCTATATCAGAATGAAGGTACTTGACCCTGATGCCGGACTCTGCAAGATATTCCGTCAGATCCTCTGCCATTCTCTTGGTCAGTGTGGTGATGAGCACCTTGTTCTTCTTGTCTATTTCGGTCCTGATCTCGCCGATGAGATCATCAATCTGTCCCTCAACAGGGCGCACAGATATCTCCGGATCCAGAAGTCCGGTAGGTCTGATTACCTGTTCAGCCCTAAGAAGCTCGTGCTCCTCCTCATATTTGCCCGGAGTAGCAGAGCAGAACAACATCTGGTCGATATGCTCCTCAAATTCTTCAAAGTTAAGCGGTCTGTTATCCAGAGCCGAGGGCAGTCTGAATCCGTAGTCCACCAGTGTAAGCTTTCTGGAACGGTCACCGTGATACATAGCTCCCACCTGAGGTATTGTCATGTGGGACTCATCCACGATAATAAGAAAATCTCTGTCAAAGAAGTCCAAAAGCGTAAGCGGAGGCTCTCCGGGAGCTGCGAAGTTAAGATGCCTTGAATAGTTCTCGATTCCTGAGCAAAAGCCGGTTTCACGCATCATTTCCACATCAAAGTTGGTGCGTTCCGATATTCTCTGGGCTTCGATCAGCCTGTCCTCACCCTTAAAGAATTTGACCTGCTCCTCCAGCTCTTTTTCAATATTGTCACAGGCCATGTTGATCTTCTCCTGAGGGACAACATAGTGGGAAGCAGGATAGATCATGACATGGGTCAGTTCACTCCTGACCTTGCCGGTTACCGGCTCCACCTCTGTGATCCTGTCTATTTCATCTCCAAAAAACTCAACTCTTATGAGATAATCATCTGCATTGGCCGGGAAGATTTCGATAGTATCTCCTCTTACCCTGAAATTACATCTGCCCAGGTCCAGGTCATTTCTGTTGTACTGGATAGCAACCAGCTCTTTTATCGTATCATCTCTGTCCTTCTGCATTCCGGGACGGAGCGATATGGACATTCCCTTGAATTCCTCTGGGCTACCAAGGCCATAGATACATGATACACTGGCAACAACAATGACATCCTTCCTCTCAGCAAGGGATGCAGTGGCT
>JAILMY010000071.1 GCA_024692165.1 Butyrivibrio sp.
ATATAGATCATATCGTGCCCCAGTTCTTTTTCCAGGGAAACGATCTGCTCTACAACTTCAGCCATAGCAGTATCTCTTGCATTGTTATAGTCGATGTAACTGTAATCATAAGCAAAACCAAGCTCTGCCAGCTCTTTTGACTTTAGAACGCAGTCACAGGATATCTCAATGCTGCGAGCCTTTACATCACTCTCATCAAGGCTTTCCTTAATGCCGGCCACATCTTCGTAAAATGCATCCTTCTTATCCTCAGAAATCTGACCCTGCGCCTTTGCAAACTCTTTTAACAAAGCAGTGCTTCCGCTCCTGGGAATAATGCCGTTTTCGTCGCAGAACTCTGCAATCGCTCCGGCATCAATATCGGGGTTTTGCATATCAAATCCGTAAAAAGAGAGCTTGTCAGCCTCAGCAGCACTCTGGTTGTAGTCGTACATCCACTGCACCAGGTCCACCATCTGCCGGGTCTGATAGATGTTAAAAGAGAGCCTTTCCACCGCTGCTCGTGCATTCTTGATATCACCGTTTCCATGAATAAATTCATTTATCATGATGCCCTCTCCGTAATCAGCCTCCAGGGCAAAAGATCTTACGGCAGTAGTCTCCACAAGATGCTGAAATACCGAGAGCTTCAGCTCCTGAAATTCTTTGTTGCCGTGGGTTGCTTCTCCAAGGGCTATGATGGTCTTGCCATCAGGGATCTCAATCTTATAACCACTGTGGCCATAATCTCCGATATCTGAGATCTTTTTGCCTGCTTTGATCCGGGGAACAAGCACCCAGGCTGCATCAAGAACTGCCAAGAGCAAAATAAATACAAGGACCACTGTCAGCAGTCCCTTAAAAAACTTTTTCAAACCTTTCATATAAATAAACCTCCTTTAGATGCTAAAATAATAAGTGAATAAACGAAATGGAGAATATGCTTATGCAAAAAAAATCTGTAAGTAAAGATATCTTCAGCTATGTAATGATCACTATAGGTGCCTGTATCGCCGCCTTTGCAATTGAAGATTTCCTTGGCCCAAACATGATTTTTGACGGCGGAATCGTAGGCGTATCCATGATCGTTGCAAGGTTTACAGGCTTTAAGCTCAGTATCCTGACATGGTTTTTAAACGTGCCATTCCTGCTCCTTGGATGGAAAAAGAGAGGTCTGCCCTTCGTTATAAGATCCGTATTTGCCATGACCGTGTTCGCAATTGCAGTTGCAATCTTTGAATCTACTCCGGCCGTTACTAATGAGCACCTTCTGGCTGTGACCTTTGGGGGCCTTATCCTGGGCGTGGGCGTGGGAATTGTACTAAGGTACGGCGGATGCCTCGACGGCACAGAAATCGTTGCATCCCTTTTAAGTCCCAAACTTCACATGCCTATCGGAAGACAGGTTTTATGCTTTAATGTCGTGCTGTATATGATCATCGGCCTTCTATATGGCTGGAATTACGGCCTGTACTCCATACTTACCTATGTCCTGGTATCCGTTGTCATGACCAGGGTTGAGGAAGGTTTCGACGCCCAGAGGGGCTGCCTTATCTTCACCCATGATGATGTTAACGCCATAAAGGACAGGATCTACCAGGAACTTGGCAGAACCTGTACCGAATGGAAAACCGAAGGATATGTGGGCGGTGAAAACAGAGCCCTCTACGTAGTAATAAGCCAGTATGAACTAAGACAGCTACGAGAGATCGTATCTGACTTTAACTGCTTCATCACCATTACAGCAATTGACGAGATCATCGGCAAAAATGTGAAAGTAACGCTGATGTAAGTCCCCGGCATAAGCCGGTTTCAATACTTCGCTATCAGTTTGCAAACCTGATAATCTGCTTGTCTGCATCGACAGTGGCCTCCACGCCGAAAGGAATGATGCATCTTGGTGTGGCATGGCCTATGTTAACATTAAACAGTACCGGAAGATTCGGGTTATCTATAACGCTCTTTAAAATCTCTTTGTACTCTTCTGCGTAGCATTCGTCCTGAGGCTTGCCAACCAGGACGCCATTTACTGCGTCAAATACGCCACGGGCCTTGATAAACTCAAGAGCCTGTCTGTACTTTTCGGGAGTAGGTTTCTCTTCACTGGTCTCCAGAAGAATGATGCGTCCTTCCCAATCCTTTGCATCAGGGAAAAGATGATACTTCTCGCAGAGCACAGGCATATCTTCATAGCGTTCACCGTCGAAGAAATCATACATGGAGTCCACACAGCCTCCCAGGATCTTTCCGGAGAATACGGAAGGTCCCTGTAAAAGCTCAAAGCCCTGATTTGGATGTGAAGGTGTCATAGTTCCGACCTCCTCAGGTGAAAACTCTGTTCTTTCCTCATACCACACATCGCTTGGAGTAATCTCCTTAATGGTTCCGGTGGTTATCAGCTCCTTGAAATATTTCTTTGTATAGGGCAGCATGTCCGGACCGATCTCACAAAGATCGCACAGAAATGCCTGTCCGTAAAAGGTGGGAAGACCCACTTTATGAAGCATAAAGTGATTTATTGTAGTATCTGAAAATCCAAGAAAGACCTTGTTTGTGACAGCTTTCTTAAGCTCATCATTCTCAAAAAGATATGGAAGCAGACGATAGGTATCATCTCCGCCGATTGCACAAAGTATCATATCAATTTCAGGGTCTTTAAAAGCCTCAAGAAGATCCTGGGCTCTTTTTTCCGGGTGCTTTTCCACATAGTCAATCCCGGAAAGGGCATGGGGCATAAATTTCACATTAAGCCCGAAGTCCTCAAGTCTCTTAACGCCTATATCCGTCTCAAACTTAACGAATGATTCTCCGATGATTCCTCGGGATAAACTCACGATTGCAACGTTTTTTATCATAACATCTCCTCCTTCTTTGCTTTAATGTATCCTACTATAACATAAATGGCTTAGTTATGGGGAATTCTACACCAGAAACAGTCGAATTTGCACTAAATATGTAAAAAAGTCCTCCGATGAATTGTTCACCGGAGGACTTTCTATAGTATTCCATGCTCATTTGGCAAGGCCTGACAAGAACTGCCTTGTTCTCTCTTCTTTTGGATTATTGATAAGTTCTTTTGCAGAGCCCTGCTCTAAGATAACTCCGCCGTCCATGAAAATTGCCTTGTCCGCCACATCTCTGGCAAAGGCCATCTCGTGGGTCACGATGATCATGGTGGTCTTCTTCTCGGCAAGGTTTCTGATTACCTTCAAAACTTCCCCTGTAAGCTCGGGATCCAGTGCCGATGTAGGCTCGTCAAAACAGAGAATATCGGGCTTGAGAGCCAGTGCCCTTGCAATGGCTACTCTCTGCTGCTGACCACCGGAGAGCTGGTGAGGATAGTTGTCCATCCTGTCGGAAAGTCCCATCTGATCAAGGAGCCTTTTACCGTTCTCGATTATGCCTGCCTTGTCTCCTCCTTCAGCTGCAAGAAGTGGGGCCAAAGTAACATTTTCCAAGGCTGTGTACTGAGGGAAAAGATTGAACTGCTGGAATACCAGTCCGAAGTGCAATCTCATCTTTCTAAGTTCATCCTGGTTGGTTACAGGCTTTGCTCCGTCGAAGAGTTTTTTCCCACGGACCGTGATGGTCCCTTCATCTGCGGTCTCAAGAAAATTAAGGCACCTAAGAAGCGTAGTCTTGCCGCTTCCCGAGGATCCAATGATGGAAATAGCCTCTCCCTCTTCAAGGTCAAAGCTGATCCCCTTAAGGACCTGTGTATTTTCAAAATTCTTTTTTAAATCTCTGACTTCTAATATTGGCATGTTGATCGTAAATGTTCCTTATCTGAAATAGCTTAGTTTCTTCTCGATGTATCCGAAGAGGAATGTCAAAAGTCCGCTGAATATCAGGTAAAATGCGCCTGTATAAAACAGAGGCCAGATGATTCCGCTGGATTTAATGAAAGCCTGGCCGTTCCAGATGATCTCGTAAACGGCGATAACCCTGGCCAGCGAAGTATCTTTTACCAGAGTGATGACTTCGTTGGAAATAGGCGGAACGATGCGCTTGATGACCTGCAGGAGAATGATCTTGTTGAATATCTGTCTCTTGGTCATGCCCAGCACCTGACCGGCTTCGTACTGCCCTACAGGTATGGACTGGATTCCACCTCTGTAGATCTCTGAGAAGTAGCATGCATAGTTGATCACAAAGGCAAAAAGAGCCGCCACAAACCTTCCACTTGGATTAGATCCCCAAACGTTGACTCCAAAGAAAATGCCGGGGCCGTAGTAGATAACCAAAAGCTGCAGCATCAGCGGAGTTCCGCGGATTATCCAGATGATAAATCTGATAGGATATTTGATGACCGCATATTTACTCATGGATCCAAAGCTTATGAAAAGCCCCAGAGGCAGTGAAAAAATCAGGGTCAGTATAAATAATTTAATTGTGCCAAGAAATCCCTCAAGCAGGGATAAGGTAACGGTCCAAAACATCAGCTATTCATGCTCCTTACTGAGTTACAAGGGCATCCTGAACCCCATATGTCTTTGCAATATCCTGCATTGAACCATCCTCGTAATAAGCCCCCAGCTGGCCGTTGATGTATGCGGCAAGATCAGAGCCCTTGCGGCATCCGATTCCGTATTCCTCTGTTGTAAGCTCAACAGTGTGTGTAAGATCAGCATAGCTTGTGCCCTCGCCCACCATAGCTCCGGCCATAAGAAGGTCGATGATGCATGCTCCTGAAGTGCCGGCCTCAACCTCCATAACAGCGTCAGCCTGGGATGTCAGGGATGTGTAATCAAAGTTATTCTCAGCTGCTGCAGCCTCTCCTGCTGAACCTGATTCAACAGCAAAGCTAAGACCTGCCAGATCCTCAAGCTTCTGATAGTTTGCTGCATCTGCTGCAGGAACTACAACTACCTGTGCGTTGTTAAGGTACGCATTGGTGCACTCCATGGCACTCTTAACCTCATTTGTAAGAGTCATGCCGTTCCATACCACGTCAATTGACTTGTTATCAAGCTCTAATATCTTGTTATCCCAGTCGATCTCTACAAATTCAGCCTTAACTCCCAGGGACTCGGCAACCTTTTTGGCCATGTCGGCGTCAAAGCCGATCCATTCGCCGTTGTCGTCCTTGTAATCCATAGGCGCAAAGTCTGTGATACCTACAATAAGTGTACCCTTTTCCTTGATGTAAGAAACATCGCTGTCCGCAGCAGCTGCTGTGTCTGCAGTGGTATCTGCTGCTGTAGCTGCATTACCGGCATTTGATCCACAGCCTGCCAGTGAAAGTACCATGGTTGCTGCCATGAGCGCTGTGATTATTTTCTTTTTCATAATGAGTCCTCCTCTATTTAGCGTGATAATTTAGTATTCATTTAACACTTTACCATACTACCATACTAAATTGTCATTTGTAAACATAAAATATTGGAAGACATAAATTTACATGCTGGCGCGATAGATGGCTAACATCGCCTCTTCGTTGAGGACTCATGCTCAAGCTTATGGGTCATCCAGTCGCCGCTCACCTTTATGATCAATTTTTGTAGTAACCAATCTCATCAAGAACCTTATCTATAAGCTCTGCGTTTCTGATGGAAAACTCCGGTGTTATGTGTGGCTTTTCTCCTTCCAGGATGCATCTGCCCAGCTGCTCAACCTCCAGCGAGTAGTTCTGGGGCACAGAAACCTTTCTCTCGATGACTTCTCCGGGAAGATATATGCGATAGGAAACATCGCCGTTCTGGTTGTACTCCACGTCAGAACGGATGCTGCCCTTGGAACCATGGATAAAGAGCCTGTCAAACCTTGAATTGGAGTTCTCTCCCAGATTCATTCCCACGGTGAAATTCGCTCTTACACCGTTCTTAAAGCCCATTATCGCTGTGGTGAGGAAATCCACACCAAGGTCTGTAAACTCTGCATTTGCCTTAACATAGGAAGGCTCCGAGTCAACAATCGACAAGATCATGGTGGTACAGTAGCAGCCCAGATCATACATGGCTCCGCCGCCCTGCTCCTTGTGAAGTCGGAAATCCTCCTTGTACCCCTGGGTAAGGAACGCGGATTCAATATAGTCCACATCTCCGATGATGCCGTCCTTCACATCCTTCTTAAGACTCTCCACATAGGGACTGTGAAGATAGGCATAGGCCTCCATGAGGATGACGCCGTTGTCCTTTGCGGTCTTATACATTTCTTTTGCATCCTCTGCATTAAGTGCCAGAGGTTTTTCGCAGATCACATGCTTTTTTTGCTCCAGAGCCTCTTTTACCCATTTAAGGTGCAGATCGTTGGGAAGTGGAATGTAGATTGCCTGAACCTCCGAATCATCAACCAGCTCCATGTAGCTGCCATAGGCCTTTTCAAAGCCGAACTCTTCCTTAAAGCTCTGAGCCTTCTCCAGCTTTCTTCCTGCAATGGCGTAGAGCTCGCAGTTCTTCGCCAGCTTCATACCGGGTATTGTGCAGCCCCTGGCTATATTGGCCGTACCTAAAACGCCCCATTTAATCTTGTCCATGCGCTTGCCTCCTTTTTTGTCTATTATAGGTTTGGCGGCCATGGAATTTCTTCTTATAATCTGCGCAGGCCCTTATCATAATCTGTCAGTACGGTATATTTATGCGCTGGCCTCCCGTCAGTCAGCTTGGCCCGTGGCAGTACGAAAGCTCTTGCGGAATGCGGTGGGCGATACGCCCTCATTTTGGGTAAAGCTTGCCGATAGATAATCTCCGCTTCCAAAGCCTGTCTTCAGGGCAATCTCCGACACTGAATCGTCAGTGTTGATAAGGAGTTCCTTGGCATGACGAATGCGGACATTGATTAGATAGCTGGAAAAAGAGTTTCCAACCTGAGAACTGAAAAGTCTCGAAAAGTGACCCTCGGAAAAGCCGATCTGTCTGGCCACCTCCGAAAGCCTTAAATTTTCCGTATAGTTTTGTTCTATGTAATACATGGCTTCCATCATATCGTGAGAGAGCTTGCCCTTGAACTGGTCGTTATCCCCGGCGATGTTGCTTTTGCTGATGAGGACGATGAGCCGGTAAAAGAGCCCCTTAAGAAGCTCTTCTGCATAGGCCTCCCCCTGCTCGTAGACTTCAAGCATGTCTGCCAGCAGCATTTCTATCTTGGCTCTCGTAACCTCGTCAAAAGAAAAGCGCTTCTGGCGGAAGATATAGTCCCAGATATCCTTGTCGAACCGGGCGCAGAACTCCTCTCCCACCTCAGGCGATATCTTAATAAGATAGTTGACGTAGGGCCTTCGGCTGAGAGAAAATGTGCGGTGATAGATTCTTGGAGGCATGGCTGTCACATCCCCCGCATGGGCGTCGTACTGCTCATAGGGCGTGATAAATCTTCTATCCCCGGACAAAATATAGCCAAGGCCGTAGTGTTTCTCTGCCTGTTCCATCTGGGGCATCTGAAAATCCGCAGGAAGCTCGCGCCTCTGTATGGTTATCTTTGAATCAACGGGCATTTCTATGGGCATGGTTTTCTCCAAATATCATAATTTCTAAGATTCTCGCAGCAATCTCGCATGATTACGATGGTTTTCTATTTAATTATAACATAGAATAAATGTGGAAACCGACGCGAATTAACGAAGGAGTGTATATGAGTAAGACAATAGAAATCTTCATCGACAAACTTTATCGATATGACCGAGTTTCAGAGCCCTGTTACATTGGATTCCCACTGGAAAAGGGGCTGGTCAGTGATACAGCAAGCTTCACGTTAACTGATCCGGCAAAAAATGAAGTGCTTCCCAACCAGATCAAGGTCACATCCCGTTACGATGATGGCTCAATACGCTTCATTTTCATAAGATTTTTGGCAGACATCCCTGCCAATCAGAAGTGCAGATTCCTGTGTGAGATCGGCACCGTAAGTGACGCCCCCGCCTACACTCCTGTGTCAGTCAAGGCGAATGCCAATGGCTATGAAATCTCCACCACCGACGACGTTACAGGCGAACCCTTTTCCTACGTCCTTAGGAACAACTCTAGCGAAGTCTTCGAGTCTATCCTCACCGGCGAAAGAACCTACGAAGGCCGCCAGCTGGTGGGCCCTGTTCTTAAGAAAAATGGCGAAGACAGCGAGTTTTCCATCAAGACCGGCACCTGGCAGGTAATCGAAGAAGGCCCTATCTGCGCAATCCTGAAGAACAAGGGCTCTCACATAAACCGGACCACCGGCGAAGAAATCAGCTTCGAACTTAAGCTCACAGCCTGGGCCGGAAAGTCCTATACAGAAGTTTCATACCGAATCATAAATGATACAGACGAGCAGCTTAAGATTGACTCCCTCAAATACCACATATACAGAACTCTTGAGAAATGCTCTCCCGTGGAGGCAATGCCTGCTCCAGGCCACCATCTTGATTCCACCGGCTGCGGAGACAGTCTGACCGGTGCAACCTTCGGTGAGGGACCTCTTTACCATGTGGGCAATTCCGCCGATGCCGACAAGCTCACCGGCGAGGTGAACTTTGGCGACGTCAGGACCATTGCTGCCTCCTCAAATTACAAGACTGATTATTATCTGGGAAAAGACGGAGTGACCGCCAAAAAGGTCATCGACTCCGAGTACCTCATGAAGGAAGCCAACGAACATTTCGCTGAGACCTTCTACGGCACCTTCTTTGCAGACTGCACAGATGCCATGGGCGGCGTATGCGCAACCATATATCAGGCACAGCAAAACTATCCAAAGGCTGTCCAGGCAGACATTTCAGGCATCACCCTCTTTATCGTCCCTGAAAATGTAGAGGAGATCATCCTCGAAAGCGGCATGTCCAGGGAGCAGAAATTCCTGCTGCACTTCCATGGCGCCTCCGAGAGTATCAGCAGCCTCAACGACCGCAGCATCGTCTACCAGATGCCCTACAGTCCCTACGTTCTTCCCGAGGTTCACAAAGAATCCGGCGTATGGCCCGATATCTTCGCGGGCTCATCATCCTTCACTGTGGAGCGCAGTCTCATTGCCCGCGCAGATACTCACAGCAGGGCTTACGGAATGCTGAACTTTGGCGATTCCTATGATTCAAACTACACGGCTCAGGGCCGCGGCGGTGGCAAGCTTGTATGGTGCAACAATGAATACGATTATCCTCATGCCTGTGCACTTCTTTTTGCAAAGACCGGAATCAGGAGATTTCTTGACTACAATATAGCTTCTGTAAGCCACTGGATGGATGTGGATGTATGCCACTATCACAAGGATCCGCTCTATATCGGCGGTCAGTGGGAACACACCGCGGGCCACGTCCAGAACGGTGTCATGGTCTGCTCCCACGAGTGGGTGGAAGGGCTTCTTGACTACTATCACTTCACAGGCGATGAAAGAGGTCTTGAAACAGCCATCGGCATTGGGGAAAATGTCATGCGCCTTCTCGACATGCCCATGTACCAA
>JAILMY010000076.1 GCA_024692165.1 Butyrivibrio sp.
TACGTCTCTGATTCTCTTGTACTGACCGTACATATAACCAATCTCACGTCCGCCAACACCGATATCACCTGCAGGAACGTCTGTGTCAGCTCCGATGTGTCTGTAAAGCTCTGTCATGAAGCTCTGGCAGAAAGCCATAACTTCTCTGTCTGACTTGCCCTTAGGATCGAAGTCAGAACCACCCTTACCACCGCCGATTGGAAGGCTTGTAAGAGAGTTCTTGAAGATCTGCTCAAATCCAAGGAATTTAATAATACCAAGGTTTACTGAAGGATGGAAACGAAGACCTCCCTTGTATGGTCCAATTGCTGAATTGAACTGTACACGGAAACCGTTGTTAACCTGAACCTGTCCCTTATCATCAACCCAAGGTACTCTGAAAAGAATCTGTCTCTCAGGAGTAACAAGTCTCTCTAAAAGCGCATCCTTACGATACTCATCCTCGTTAGCCTCGATAACTACACGAAGAGACTCAAGCACCTCTTTTACTGCCTGGTGGAACTCAGGCTGAGCTGGGTTCTTTTCAACAACATAATTGTAAATCTCGTCAACGTATGACATTTTTTCTCCTTCCCGTACCACTTGGCACAACGCAGATATTATCTGCTATATATTATTTATTTTTTGGTATTAAAAAAGGGCGTGTGAAACTAAACGTCTCTACGCCCCATTGCGCAGACATCTCTGCCTGATGGATATTATATACTTCAATAATTTAAAGTGCAAGAGAATTTATTGCACTAAATTGGAAAAGTTTTTCCAATGCTTTTTGTTGATTTTGACAAATCAGCTTTCTGTTTCCGCATTATTGTTCTCAATGACTGTAGACGCATCTAAAGAATAGGCATCCTCAACATGGGCTGACGTAGTCTCATAAACTTCAGGAGCAGGCTCTCCCTCACCGGGGAACACTATCCCATTGGTCTTTCTGATAAAGTCCATCATGTCAAGCATCTTAAGGGACTCTGAATGTGGCATCTCAGGGCACTCGATCCAGTTCTCTGAAATTGCCTTAAGGCATGACTGGATTTCATACTCGTACCCGGATATCTGCCTTGGCGCCTTGTAGCTGCCAATCTTCTTGCGCTCATTGTCATAAACAGTGATAGCTTCTATATTATTGATATTATCGACCTGAATATATCCCTTGCTGCCATATATCACGCCGCTTCTGTCGGCAACGCCCCTTGCTGTGGCATTTAAAACCGCCATTCTGCCATCGCGATAGCGAAGGGTTATACTGTCATTCATATCCATTCCAAACTCGTTAAAAGTGCAAATGGACATAATATCAGTCACATCATCTCCAAAGACCATGGAAGCAAAGTTAAGAACATATACACCCAGATCAAGAAGCGCACCGCCTCCCAGCTCGGGTCTTGCAATTCTGTCCTTGTTCGCAATACTATAGCCAAGATTTGCTGTGAGCATTGTAGGCTCGCCAATCACATTGCTGGCAAGAATCTCATTAAGCTTGGCTCTCATGGGCATGTATCTGGTCCAGATAGCCTCAGTAAGAAGGAGATTCTTCTCCTCAGCCAGTTTAAAAACTTCCTCAGCCTGGCGTTTGTTTAGCATGAATGCCTTCTCACAAATAACGTTCTTGCCTGCGTTAAGGGCAAGCTTCACGTTCTCAAAATGTTCGGAGTGTGGTGTAGCCACGTAGATAAGTTCTACCTTAGGATCATTTACCAGCTCTTCATATGAGCCATAGCTCTTTTTGACGCCATACAGAGTCGCAAATCTGCTGGCATTCTCAGGAGTTCTTGATCCAACAGCATAAACACTGACACCTCTCATGCTCTTGATGGTATCAGCCATGATGCCTGCTATATTACCGGTTCCAATGATTCCAATCTTGGTACTTCCAAACATAACTTAAGCCTCCTTGAGAATATCAGACCTTATCCGGGTCTAAATCTGTCTTATTCTTTTGTAAGGAACTCAGACTTGATATAACCAGTCTTCTTGTCATATTCAACCTTAGCCCAGCCATTTGAATACTGCTCAATAACATTAACCGTACTGCCGGAATAGATCACTTTAAGGACATCAGAATCTGTGCTCTCGCTCTTACGAAGTCTTACAGTATCTGTAACCTGCATCTTGCCGGTAGCAGCAGAGCCGACCTTCTTGCTTGAAGAGTCTGTGCTACTTGTATCCTTGTTGTTCTCTGCAGTATCTTTATTGGTATCCTTGTTTGTATCAGTAGCAGCCACCTCTTCTGATTCAGTACCGGCTGCATCAGTATTCTCTACCTCTACAGTCTCTTCACCCACAACCTCAAAGAATTCAGTCTTAACATAAGCAACTGAGCCCTTATACTCAATCCTGCTCCAGCCATTGGCCAAAGCCTCAAGCTGCTTGAATTCCTCGCCCTTCTTGGTCTTGGAAAGAATATCTGCAGTCTCAGAGTCGGATTTTCTGATATTTACAACATCTGTTGCCCTGATAGTATGAGTTGTCACTGTCTGCTTGTCAGAAGATGCTGCCCCTGAAGGTTCATCTGTTGTCTCTTCCTGCTCAGAGCTCTCAGATGCACTGGCTTCAGATGAAGCAAGGGCCTCACCTACAGAAACCTGAAGACCTGATCTCATGGTAGTAAGAATTTCAGCAAGAGTCTCATCTGAATTGACCATATCGTTGTAGCTTGTAGCTACCCTGTTGTTCAGGTCAATAACATCAGCCTGAAGATTGATCTGCTTGAGATACTCAATCTCGCTGGCATCTGCGATATCTACGTTCACGTAGAGCTCACCGTTCTCATCTGTACAGATATAAAATGTTTCAAGTCCCGGAATAGCCTTATCATAATCATAAAGCTTAACTTCATTGTAAACATAGGCAACATAGCTGCCTGCCACCGGACCGGGCTTGGTGTAAACCGTGATATTCTGATACTCATCAATATAATCCGCAGCTGCTACAGCCTTCAAAAGTTCAGTCTCCTCAAGACCCTTATATATTGATGCAATGGTCTCGGAATCACCGTTTGCTGAAGCTGTATAATACTTCTCAACAAGTGCATTTACCTCTGGATATGCATTCTCCTGCATGGTTCCATCAGGTACTTCAAGTGTAGCTGCCGCTGCCCCTTCGTTCTCGATGCTGGCCATCTCTGCAGCTCTCTTATTGGCCGAAAGAGCAATGCTGACTGTAATGATAACTGCCACAACAAACACCAGCGGCATAAGGATTTTCTTATTATCTCCCAGGATAGCAAAGATGTTATTCCTGTTATTCCTAAAGGAACGGGATTTATTATTCTTCTTCATAAAAACCTCTATAACTATATGTCAGTATATTTCTCGATAAAACAAAAGAAATATGCACCCGACAGGACTCGAACCTGCATTAAAGGCGTCGGAGGCCTACGTTCTATCCGTTAGACTACGGGTGCATGTCATAATAGCGTACCCGAATATGATACCATATAGGCCCCCCAATGTCCAATAATGCTGATTATTCCTCGTATATTTTAAGCTTATTCTCTGCCCTGTCATAGAAGTACGCATTGTCACCCAGAATTTCCTCGTCAGTAACTACGCTCTCATTTACCTCCCTGATCATCTGAGCAATAGTAAATTCCGCTTTATCGCCCATATATGAAGGCATGACGATGGTCTCATGCACTGATGAAGGAATCACGATCAGATCAGCCTCTATTTTATCGGCGATTTTCTTAAGTACACCCGGGAAAAAAGCTGCTGATGCCCCATTGCGCATCTCGCTGTTGGATACCACATATACATTGCTCAGATACTCTTCAAAAGGAATTCCTGTCTGCTTGCTCAGGTATTCACTGATCCCCACCACCTTTACAGGAGAGATCTTTTCTGCATTCTCATAGATATTCTCCCAGAGTTCTTCCTCTGAAATCTCCCACAATTCAAGGTGCTTTCTGTTGATCATGATATTGCCACTGCCAAGATCTCTGTCATTGACACAGCAGATTGGAACCATAGCAAGGTCCTCTATCTGTCTATAGGGCACCTCAGATAATATCTGTCTGTTCTTTTCAAGATTTATCGCCTTAAAACAAAGGTGAGCACATGCCTTCGAGAAATCAGTAAAGAAATCAATATTCACGTTTCTACTTAAATTGCCGCTAAAATAGAACTTCACAATTTCATCTGTAAGAGTCTTGACCTTTTTACCCTTCAAATATTCTCTGTAAAGCTCGTCAATGTATATCGTAGGCGCCACGTTCTCCTCTTCTTTCTTGATTACAATGGCATGATAAACAACGCCGTTATTCTTGATAACCTCCTTGTACTCGACGCTATAGCCATCGCCAAGGCTATCCTTTGCACCATCTGCCAATAAAACTCCAAAATCCTGTATTCTTAAATCTGTATTCATATTATTCTCCTCCTTAAACTTAATTCCTGCCCCTGACGGAGCGGTTTTTGGACAAAAAAAGACAATAGAAGTGCCACATGAAAATGTGGAATTCCTATTGTCTTAAAAAGTCTACTTAACTAAATATATAAAATTATGACTTTATACTGTGTCAGATATGATCAAATTAGTCAGATTAAACTCTTGAAAGATACTCACCTGTTCTGGTATCAATCTTGATTACATCTCCCTCGTTAACAAAGAGAGGAACTGCTACGTTAGCACCTGTCTCAACAGTTGCAGGCTTTGTAGCACCTGTAGCTGTATCGCCCTTGAAGCCAGGCTCAGTCTCTGTGATTGCGAGCTCTACGAACATAGGTGGCTCAACTGCGAATACGTTACCATTGTAAGACATAACCTTACAAGTCTCGTTCTCCTTCACGAACTTGAGAGAATCGCCGATCTGGTCAGATGTAAGACCGATCTGCTCATATGTCTCTGAATCCATGAAATTGAAGATATCGCCATCCTGATAGAGATACTGCATATCCTTCTTGTCAATTCTAGCTGCCGGGAACTTCTCAGTAGGACGGAATGTTGTCTCCTTAACACCGCCATTGATGATGTCCTTAAGCTTAGTTCTTACGAAAGCAGCGCCCTTACCAGGCTTAACATGCTGAAATTCAATAATCTGACATACGTTACCATCGATTTCGATAGTTACACCATTTCTGAAATCACTTGCAGAAATCATAAATTATCCTCCTAAATTACTTCATCAAACAACTAATTTATATTAAACTATCCTCCTGGATTTTTCAACTATTTTTTTCTCACAGTCGAAAATCTCCGAAGGTGCTGCTTTCTGCAGCAGCTTTTGCGGACCTCCTATAGGCCTGAAGCCTTGATTCGTTGTAGCTTACAGCCTCATTCATCTTGTTATGGGAGTTGATACTCTTCTCAATCTCAGCACTTAAATCCACTCCACGAAAAGCTTCATCAAATACCGCATCCACATCCACATTCCTGAAAGCTTGATTTATCTCGCTTTTAAGATCAAGATTCTGGAAGGGTTGTTTGATCTGGCTCTCTAAGTCCATATTGGCAAATCTGTTCGTAATCTCCGATGTAATGGAATTTGCCATGGAATTGTCGGCGACCTTTGTTGCCGGAGCAAGTGCCCCATCTACCCTTGCTGTCTGTGATGTCTGCGGCTTTGTATCAGTTTTCTTTCCATCCACCAGATCCGGAAGACTCATCGTTAAAAGAGATGACAAAGAAGAATCAGTCGAATTACTTCCCGTGTTTGATGAATCAAAAGCAGAAGATGTAGCAAGTCCTTTAAGGTCATTTAGAGCGCTTAAAACTTCTGCGTCCGTAAGAGAATCCAAGTCAGTCAGGGAAGACGACGCTGATGATTCCTTTGTAGCCGAAGCAGCTATCGATTCTGCTGTTTGCGCTACTGATGATTCAGTATCTTCAACCGCCTTGTTCAGGTACTTCTGAAAAATCCCGCTAAGCCCTGGTGTCTTACCGGATGTTTCACCTTCCGTCAGAAGTTTGTTTACATCTGATATTGAGTAAAGATAACTATTAACAGCACTAATGACGCTTGATACATCAAATGTCATTTCCGTTCCCCCGCCAATATGTTAACAACATTACATATACATAATATCATTTCTGATTTTGCTTGTACATTGGCATCAGCTGAAGCTTGTGAAGATTGATCACGTGAAGACGATCAATCTTTTTCCTCTTCTCCTCATCCTCGCACTCACCGGTGAAAATGTATCTGTCAAGCTCATCGTAGGTAAAGCCAAGCTTATCCTCATCAGACATACCTGAAAGGCCATCGGATGGTGTTTTATGGGTAAGGTCCTTTGGTACGCCAAGGGTATCTCCCAGCATTCTCATCTCAGTTACGGTGAAATTAGAGCAGGGGCTGAAATCCCCTGCAGCATCGCCGTACTTAGTCGAATATCCAACATAGTCCTCAGAGCGGTTGCAGGTATTTGCCACTCTTCCGCCATTTGGTACAGACTGGGCAACAGCATAAAGTGTGGCCATTCTGATCCTGGGCGGTGTATTGATGATTGCATCCTTTGCAGGCTCTACTCCTGCGGACTTTAGCATTTCTTTTGCAGCCTCAACAGCAGGATGAATATTTACAACGTAGCTCTTAATTCCAAGGAGTTCCACAACTCTCTTGGAGTCATCGATATCCTTCTGCTCTCCGTCAGGCATCAGAACGCCTACCACACGCTCTTTTCCCAGAGCTCGTACAAGAAGATGCGCAACAATAGTGGAGTCCTTGCCACCGGAAAGACCGATAACCGCATTGGCAGTGGGGCCATTTACTGCGAACCACTGTCTGATCCACTCTGTGATATTTTCTATTTCTTTTTCAGGATTAAAATCTTTAAGCCACTCAGCCATATATCCTCCCCATGGTCCAAAATTTGCCATCACTTAAGGTCGTGCTCCATTCTCCAGTTGATACATCTGAGAAGGTATTCCTCGTATTCAGGATTCTTGCACATTCCCTTGCCCTTGATATCTGAAACCTTGGCTACATCCATGCCGTTACATCTTGTGGTCTTCATAACAATGTTGAGGGGCGGAACCTTGGTGTCGTTCGCTATGTAGGTTCCGATTCCAAAGCCCACTTTGGCTCTGCCATTGAAGTGGTCAAAGAGCCCCGTTGCTCTCTCAAAGTCGAGACTGTCGCTGAAAAGAAGGGTCTTGGTCTTAGGATCGATTCCAAGGCTCTCATAGTGTGCGATCATCTTCTCGCCCCATTCGATAGGATCTCCGGAGTCATGACGAACACCTGAGAACAGTGTAGCGTAGGTCAGCTGGAAGTCCTTGAGGAAACAGTCTGTAGTAATTGTATCTGTCAAAGCAGTTCCGTTCAGGATACCATACTCTTTTACCCAAGCGTCAAGGGCATACCAGTTGGAGTAAGCAGGGTTGTGCTTGTGATTGCCCTGTCCGGTGCACATGATCCACTCGTGGGCCATGGTTCCAACAGGAGTCACGCCATATTTCTTGGCGAGATAAACATTTGATGTACCAAGGAACTTGGAGGAACCAAGATTTGCCTCCTTAAGGCTCTTAACAGCCAGATCCTGGGCCTCTGCGGAAAGACGTCTTCTAAGACCAAACTCACTGAATACTGCAAGCTTGTACTCTCCGCTTTCCACTTTGCTTATCTTCTCGGCGAGCTTCTCCTTGAAGCTTTCAAAGAGTTCGTCGTAGTTGTACTGCATTCTGAAATACACTTCGTTTACAATCGCAAGAGTAGGAATCTCATACATGGAGGTGTTGAGCCATGTGCCCTTTGTCTCGATGGTAAGTCCGCACTCAGCGTCTGTTCCAATATAAAAATCCTCATATCTCGCCTGCCACAAACGAAGAAAATCCACGTAGGATCCTTTGATCCAGACAATTTTTTCAAGATACTCCAGCTCTTCTTCTGTGAATCTGAGATCGCAGTATGCCTTGATCTGTCTCTTGATCTCCTCTACCATATCAGGAGTGAAGTGCACGTCAGTGTTTCTGCACTTGAAGGACCAAGTGGTCTTGTAATCACTGAACTGGTGGTAGATTGCCTGCCCCATTGAGAATTTGTACGCATCTGTCTCAAGAAGCGAAGTAATAACATTTTCCATAACTTTGAAATCCCCTTTTATATCTTATTCTCATACGAGAATTTTATTCTGATCAAAATGATTGCCTTAAGCTTTCAGGTATTCTCTATAGGAACCCACAATCTCGTCCCAGTATTTCTCTGTGTTTTCCCTGATCATTGTACCACTAATGGGCCTGTTACGCTGACATAAATGAACCTTTATGAAACCGCGAGCGCTCTGGGGCGTGCTTTGAAGGAGCTCTGCATAATCCGCTTCAGAGGTAAAAAAGGTAATCTCATCCTTTGCCACAATGAATTCATTCTGAAAAAGATGAAGGAGCATCCGATCTACCCAGTAATTCCAGATCTGCTGCTGGTCCCAGTGCTTTTTTATCTCCGGATCGGTGTCATACAAAATTGTAGCAAAGACCTGCTCGTCATCCGCAAACTCTTTTGACACGCATTCAAAGCGCTTTTCCAGTGGGAAAAGAGGATATCCTCTGTCCCCTTCGTGTCCGCAGCAAATGACGATAACTTTATCCATCTTATTTTTTGCAATACCAACAACATCCATGTGTCCCATGTGCATGGGAGCGAATGTACCAAAAACTATTCCTACCTTCATAAGAAATATTCCTTTATAAGCCAGTTTACTTATCAGATCATCTCGACTTTTTGATAAAGTCCATGGCCTCAAGGTATCCATCAAGCCCATGACCGTAGATCTGCTTGTCGCAGGCAGGTGCTGTTACCGAAATCTTGCGAAATTCCTCTCTGGACTGGATATCGGAAATATGCACCTCAACCTTCGTAATGTGCTCTACGCTCTTTAGCGCATCATGAATTGCATAACTGTAATGGGTGTAAGCTCCGGGATTTATCACGATGCCCTTTGTCCCATCAAAATACGCCTCCTGGATCCTGTCAATTATGGCGCCTTCGTGGTTAGACTGGAAAAGAATCACTTCATCCCCATCGGCAACCGCCTTTTCTTTTATCATATTGCAAAGATAGTCATAATCCTGATTGCCATAGATTGCCTTCTCTCGAATGCCCAGGAAGTTTAAGTTTGGTCCGTTGATCACCAGTATTTTCATTTTGTCCTCGTATTGTATTTTCATGATTTCATTTCATCACGAAATCCACATTACATGCGGATTTCTGAAATTCTGTTCAAAATATCATACCATAGCACGAACACAGCATTCAACACATCTGACTTCTTATTTTTTACAATACATAAAAATGGGATGCAGCACCATTCACTGAAAGTGCCACATCCCATTTATTCGTTCATAAGATTACTTCACAGCAGTCGAAAAGCCGGCCGGGAAGCTGCGCCTTACGATAGCTACAGCAGAAAGCGCTCCAAATGAAGCAAGGTCCCTTTCTATTCTCTCACCTGCTGTAGACTTAACTACTGAATCTGTGATTCCTGCATTCATCTTTCTGTTCTCTCTCATTTTGCAATACCTTCTTTCTACACGAGTTTGTGGATCTTATAAGAAAATATTACTCTGAGAACTGTCACAAAACTGTCACACTTCTGAACGCCATTAAATCCATGTGACCCTCAGATTCCTGTACTCTGCCACCATTGGTGCAAGCTGCCTGAAGCCGATGCAGCCGCCTGTAAGTATATCTCCGTAGGTTACGCCATCATCTGCATATTCAAATATCGTTAGATCGTTAATAAAAAAGCCTATCTGTCCTCTCTTTTTTACCACCCGGATCCTGTACCATTCAGAGTCATTGGAAGCGTCGGGGATTGGGTCCGCCCCCTGGGCTACCAGATGAAATCCATAGCTCTTCCTGAGGTTGCAGGTATGAAAGGCTCTCTCATCCGGCTCTTTTCTCCTAAAATAAGAGACATGAAATGCGTTGATATCCCCGCTGTGATACTGGGGATATTCGCCGGTTCTTTTT
>JAILMY010000124.1 GCA_024692165.1 Butyrivibrio sp.
TTTTACAAAAAGAGATGAGCGTCCTGCTAAGAAACACGGCACAGTTTAATGAAGGGAGCACTCAAAATGAAACATAAAATGCTTGTTTTGGGCGTAATGCTTAGCTGCCTTCTTGGACTGACAGCCTGCGGTGAGAATACACAGATTAACACCGTTGAAGGAAGCAGGTATTCGTCTGATATATTTACAGCTGAAGCTTTAAAGACTTATGCAGCTACCATCGAGGATAACAATTTTGAATATTGGTATCTTCAGGGCATAACACCTGAGAACTTCGAAGAAAAGCTGTACCTTGATATAGCAATGAGTACATCGGATGACCGATATAATGTTCTTGAGAGTGGATATGAGAGCTGGTACAAGGCAGTAAATGATCTTGGATTCACAGATCTGTCTACACTGCAGGATGATATCTATGTCAAGGATGTTACATATCAGGTAAATAAGGAAGGTGTTTTGGTTGTAGATGCACAGGTTGCAGGAACCAAGCACACAGCTGATATGGAAATTTATCTTACCAACAGAGGAGAGCCTACAGATATAGGTGTTACTGTTGCTAAGACCACAGGAGAGAAACTTGAAAATGCCGGTCTTAATACCCTTCTTGGAATGGGTATGGCGTTTACAATTCTCATTCTTATTTCACTAATTATTTCTCTTTTCCCTATCCTTATTGGTGGCGGATCTAAGAAGAAGAGAGAGAGCGATAAAGAGATTGCTCAGAAGGCCATGGATAATACCATTAACCAGATAGCTGAGCAGGAAGATCTTTCAAGCGACGCTGAGCTTGTAGCAGTAATTGCAGCAGCAATTGCGGCATACGAGGGAAGCGGCAGCACAGATGGCTTCCGTGTAAGATCCATCAGAAAAGTTAACAACAATTGGAAAAAACACTAATAGATATCGGAAAGATCACGAAACCTGTGATCGTTGAAAGGAGAAACAATGAAGAACTATACAATAACCGTTAACGGAAACGTATATGATGTAACAGTAGAAGAGGGCGCTGGATCAGGAGCAGCTCCTGTAGTATCAGCTCCTGTTGTTAAGGCTCCTGCAGCTCCTGCAAAGAAGGCTTCTGCAGGCGCGGGCTCAATCAAGGTTGAGGCAGGTGCAGCAGGTAAGGTCCTTAAGATCAACGCAAGCGTTGGACAGGCAGTTAAGAAGGGCGATACAGTTATCACAATCGAGTCCATGAAGATGGAGATTCCTATGGTTGCTCCTGCTGACGGAACTGTTGCAAGTATCGATGTTGCTGCAGGTGATGCTGTTGAGGCTGGATCTGTTCTTGCTACTTTAAACTAATCTGTAGTCGGAGATAACAGTTTTTGATCTTTTTTGATTAAGAGTAAAAGATTCATAAAAACAGAAATGAGGATAAAAAATGGATTACATTGTTAATACATTATCTAATCTCTGGCATCAGACTGCATTTACAACAATGTCCCCAGGTAACTATGTAATGATCGTAGTTGCTCTTGTATTTTTGTATCTTGCAATTGCCAAGGGATTTGAGCCTTTGCTTTTAGTACCGATTTCCTTCGGTATGCTTCTTGTAAATATTTATCCGGATATTATGGCAGAGCCTGTGGGTGATTCTGCCGGTGGACTTCTCCACTATTTCTATATCCTGGATGAGTGGGCTATTCTTCCTTCACTTATTTTCATGGGTGTTGGTGCCATGACAGACTTTGGTCCGCTTATTGCTAACCCTATAAGCTTCCTTATGGGCGCAGGCGCACAGTTCGGTATTTTTGCCGCATACTTTATGGCTATTGCCTTTGGCTTCAATGACCAGCAGGCTGCAGCCGTTTCAATCATCGGTGGAGCAGATGGTCCTACATCTATCTTCCTTGCAAGTAAGCTTCACCAGACATCAATCCTTGGACCTATTGCCGTAGCTGCTTATTCCTACATGGCTCTGGTTCCAATGATTCAGCCTCCTATCATGAAGGCACTTACAACACAGAAGGAGAGAACCATCAGAATGTCTCAGCTTCGTGAAGTATCAAAGCTTGAGAAGATTCTTTTCCCTGTAATCGTTACTATCGTTGTAAGTATGATTCTTCCTACAACAGCTCCTCTTATCGGTATGCTGATGCTTGGAAATATCTTCAGAGAGTCAGGCGTTGTTCGTCAGCTCCAGGAAACAGCTTCTAACGCACTTATGTACATCGTACTAATCCTTCTTGGTACTTCTGTAGGTGCTACAACAAGTGCTGAGGCATTCCTTAATAAGACTACAATCATTATCGTTGTTCTTGGTCTTATCGCATTTGCATTTGGTACTGCTGCCGGATGTCTTCTTGGTAAGCTACTTTGCTTTATTACCGGTGGCAAGATCAATCCACTTATTGGTTCAGCTGGTGTATCAGCGGTTCCTATGGCTGCCCGTGTGTCACAGAAGGTTGGTGCGGAATATGATCCATCCAACTTCCTTCTCATGCATGCTATGGGACCTAATGTTGCCGGAGTTATCGGAACAGCTGTTGTTGCCGGAACGTTCATGGCGGTATTTGGTGTATAAAAGGATGCAAAATCATCGCATATGCACCTAAAGATGAAATAGAATAATTCGAAAGGAAGAATAAAGATATGGCAGAATTACAGAAAAAACCAGTTCGTATCAATGAGACTGTTCTGCGTGATGCTCATCAGTCACTTATCGCAACAAGAATGCCTACTGAGATCATGTTGCCCATCATCGATACAATGGACAAGGTTGGATATAACGCAGTAGAATGCTGGGGCGGTGCTACATTTGACGCTTGCATGAGATTCCTTAAGGAAGATCCATGGGAGAGACTTAGAAAGTTAAGAGCAGGCTTTAAGAACACAAAGCTTCAGATGCTTCTTCGTGGACAGAATATCCTCGGATACAAGCACTATCCTGATGATGTAGTTGATTACTTCGTTCAGAAGTCAATCGCTAACGGTATTGATATTATCAGAATTTTCGACTGTCTTAACGACCTTAGAAACCTTGAGGCTTCAGTTAAGGCTTGTAAGAGAGAGGGCGGACATGCTCAGATTGCTCTTGCATATACACTTGGTGATGCATACACAGAAGAGTACTGGATGAACATCGCTAAGGATATTGAGAACATGGGTGCAGATTCTATCTGTATCAAGGATATGGCAGGACTTCTCCTTCCATACGAGGCAGAGAAGCTTGTTAAGGCTCTTAAGAGCGCTACAAGCCTTCCTATTGACCTTCATACACACTATACATCAGGTGTTGCCAGCATGACATACATGAAGGCAGCTGAGGCAGGCGTTGATATCATCGACTGCGCAATTTCACCATTCGCTCTCGGAACATCTCAGCCTGCAACTGAGGTTATGGTAGAGGCCTTCAAGGGACAGCCTTTTGATACAGGTCTTGATCAGAAGCTTCTTTCTAAGATTGCAGATCACTTCAGACCATACAGAGAAGAGTGCCTTGCCAGCGGACTTATGGATGCAAAGGTTCTTGGTGTTAACATCAAGACTCTTATGTATCAGGTACCTGGTGGTATGCTTTCCAACATGGTTTCACAGCTTAAAGAGCAGAATGCCAGCGACAAGTACGATACAGTGCTTGAGGAAATCCCACAGGTTCGTAAGGACTTCGGTGAGCCACCTCTTGTTACACCTTCATCACAGATCGTTGGTACTCAGGCCGTTATGAACGTACTTATGGGCGAGAGATATAAGGTTGCTACTGACCAGACCAAGGACCTTCTTGCCGGTGAGTATGGTAAGACAATTAAGCCTTTCAATCCTGAAGTTCAGAAGAAGATCATTGGTGACAGAGAGAACATCCTCATCCTGCTGCTTCCACTGCTTAACATCCTCTTCGAACTTCTTAAGACCAGGCTCAAGTCTGTCTGCAGGTCTGCAGGTAATAACTTCTCTGTCGCCAATGATCTTCTTCTGAACTTCAGGATTGAAAGGCTTAATTGTCTTACCATACTCACCGGCAAGAAGGTCCTTGGTCTGGTCAGTAGCAACCTTATATCTCTCGCCCATAAGTA
>JAILMY010000143.1 GCA_024692165.1 Butyrivibrio sp.
GATGTTGATCTGACTACCCCATTCATATATACAATTTGGGACATTGGCCACAGGGTAATGCCTGCATTTCCTGAGACCACCAAGCCTATGTATAGATGGAACGGGCACGAGACCCAGTGTGCAAGGATGTTGGCTAAGGCCACATTTATTCTTACAGGAAATGAGACCGGTAAGAAGGAAATTCTTGATAACTATAGTGTAATGGAGAACAAGATACGTATAGTGCCTTTTCCTGTTACATTCTTTTGTTATGGGGCTGAGGAGAAGCCTAAGTTCGAGCTTCCGGAGAAGTACTTCTTTTACCCTGCCCAGTTTTGGCCTCACAAAAACCATATATGCATTGTGAAGGCAGTGGCTCTTTTGAGAAGAGAAAAGGGTATTGATGCTCACGTTATCCTTACCGGTTCAGATAAGGGCAACAAGGCTTATATTCAGAAAATGGTCAAAGAACTGGGGGTAGAGGATCTGATCCATTTTGCTGGATTTGTAACTTATGAGGAGATGAAGTATCTTTATACCCATGCTACCGGAACTATTTTCGCGTCACTGATGGGACCTAATAATATTCCGCCTATTGAAGCTGTTTATCTTAAGTGTCCCCTTATGATAACCGGTATCCCGGGGCACAGGGAGCAGATGGGTGAAGGCGTCATGTATTTTGATGGCTACTGCCCTGATAGTTTGGCGGAGCACATGAACAGGCTGATGACAGAGCCTGATGCAAAAGCGCAAGCCATTGCGGCTCAGGAGAATATCAGAAAAGAGATATGTGAGTACAGCTATTCAGATAAGATAATAAGTATTTTGGATGAGTTCAGGATACAGGCTTCGACATGGAAAGAAATATAAATAATTAGTCATTATGGATTTTGAATTTACCCGTTACGAGATAAAAAACTCAATAGGCAGCAAGATCAACAGAATATGGGGCTTTGCGGAAAAGCATGGCTTCCCGGGAGCTGTTGATGCTTTTTCTGTTGGTAAGCACCATGCCGGCAAAAAGGTCCTTAGCTGTGCTGAGACCAATACAGAGCTACGCGACGCAATTTTGTCCGGTAAGGGATACATGGCGGCAAGATTTGGCGCGGTAGAATTAAACTATCTGTACTACTATCTCAGAAGCCTGCAGGGAAAGAACGATGAGTCACAACGGGAAGAGGCTCTTCGAATGCTCTGCTTTAATGCAGGATTTTTCCCAAGGAAGATGGAGATTGCAGATAAGGTAGCGCAGATATATTTGGATTCTGCATCAAACATGGATCTGTGCGGAGTTTGGAACATTTTCATGGAAGACTATGTGTTAAAGCACTATGCGAAGGGCGCTAAGCTGACGAAGCTGCGCTACCTTGAGCCCTGGATCGCTAAGACAGAGCCCTGGAGTAAGGCACTATCTGGCAAGAAGGTGCTCTTTGTACATCCGTTTTCTGAGTCCATGAAGCTTCAATATGACAAGCGAAAAGAGCTGTTTAAAAACAGATTTAAAGAAGAGGACATTCTTCCTGAAGTGGACTTGAAGCTTATAAAGGCAGTTCAGTCTATCGGAGGAGAGGGAGCAGGTGAATTTGGCACCTGGTTTGATGCCTATAACTTCATGCTGGATGATATAAGAAATACTGACTTTGATGTGGCTATACTTGGATGCGGGGCCTACGGCTTCCCACTGGCTGCAGAGATTAAGAAGATGGGCAAAGTGGCCGTTCATCTTGGCGGCGCGACCCAGCTGTGGTTTGGCATCAAGGGCAAGAGGTGGAATGATGATCCGCTGATTGCAAGTCTTTACAATGATAGCTGGATAAACCCTTCCGTAGAGGAGAAACCAAAGCATGCTGAGGGCGTTGAAGGCGGATGCTATTGGTAAAGCGTGATTGGACTAATAAAATATGAATAATATGTTGGCTAAAGAATTGATTTCTGTCATTATACCCGTTTACAATGTGGGTAATTATCTCGAGCGATGTGTTGAGAGTGTTTGCAAGCAGTCGTATCTAAATATCGAAATTATTCTTGTGGATGATGGATCGACAGATGATTCCGGCAAGATTTGTGATGAGTTTGGAAAAGTAGATGATCGAATAAAAGTAATTCATCAGACGAATAAGGGGTTGGCAGGGGCAAGGAATACAGGGATAGATGCATCTAGGGGAGAGTATCTTTGCTTTGTAGATTCTGATGATTATGTACATCCTGACTATGTGAAGTATTTGTATGAAATTTGTGTTGATAATCATTGTCAAATTGGAATATGTGGTCACTGTGCTACAGACAGGATGGAGAAATTTCACGAAGTTGATTGGGGTGGAAAAGTTTTAGTCTGCGACAGAAAGCAAATCTTTGATGATTTCTATTCAGAAAATCATGTTCCTATAGTTATAGCTTGGAATAAAATCTATTCACGAGAGTGTATTGGAAATATCAGATATGATGAGGGCTTCATTCATGAAGATGAAGCAACAACATTTAAGTATTTGTACAATGCAAAAAGAATAGCCTGGGGCAAGGAAAGACTATATTATTATTTTGATCGTACGGACAGTATTACCGGGCAGGAATATAGCAAGAAGAGATTGGATATTCTTAAAGCCTACGAAAATAGGCTTGAATTCTACTCATCGCATGCTGAGCAGGAATACTATGAGAGGGAATGTCAGTTTTATTTGTCTGAGATTCTAAATAATTACCATAAGGTTTATCTTTACCTACAAAAGGATAAAGAACTTTTGGGCATGCTTAAGAGTAAATATCAGAAAGCATACTTGAATGCAGACAGGAGCAATTGGACTGTAGGAAGGAAGATGCTCTATGGTGTTTGCTATGCTTATCCTTTGTTTTATGCTTTCTTAAAACGAAAAAAGATTTGAAGGGGACTAGGAATGACTAAAAAAGGAGCATGGGGTGTTCTGATAATATATTCTGTTCTATTTTCTTTTTTTAATGTGCATATTATGTATCTTCAGCATCCACAGTGGTTTGGGAGCAGTGCCGCTATTGAGATAGCAGGCATTGCCGTAATAACTGCTGTGGTTTTTGTTTTGGTCAGAGGATTGTATTTATTTGTTGCTAAGCATAGGAGGATTGAGACTGTAACTGAGAACAGGCAAAGCCGAAATTATCTGCGATATTTCTTTGTGACTTTCGGCATTCATATGCTGCTATGGGGAATCGTCTTTCTGGCATATTGGCCGGGACTATTTACAAATGACATTGGTTGGCAGCTAAGGCAGGGATATGGTGATATATATACTACGCATCATCCATTAGCACACACTTTATATATGCAGTTCTTTTACTACTTTGTCGGTGGCAGAGTGCTTCATAACTACAATATTGCAATAGCTATATCAATTCTTATTCAGATGGCGGTGGCTTCATTGTCAGTGGGATATGGTCATCTATTTCTATATAAGATTGGAGTAAATCGTGTATTACGCTATGCGCTTGTACTTCTGACGGGGGTATTGCCTGCATGTTCGCTGATATTTATTTGTACCACTAAAGACGCCTATTTTTCAGCATTTGTTGTGCTTGGATTTACGTTGGCTTGCGAGTATGAATTTGACTGCGAAATTTTTGATAAGTACAGAGCTAAGTATGTGTTTCTTGCACTTGCTATTGTAGGGATGATCCTTTTTAGAAAAAACGGTATTTATCCAGTGATTGCATTAGTTGCTATTGTCATCATTAGAGGGGCAATGCGGCATGATTTGCATGATCGTAGGCGATATGTCTTTTCGCTTGTTGTGGGTTTACTGGCTGGAATGGTGCTGCTTACCGGGATTAAAAAGATGGTTGGGGGATATAATGGCTCCATTAATGAGATGTTGAGTGTGCCCTATCAGCAGATTGCATATGTATATACTGTTCATGAGGAAGAACTGTCTTTGGAAGAAAAGGAGGCAATTCTGGAAATCTTGCCTAAGGCGATGGAATACGAACCGCAAAGAGCGGACCCTGTAAAAGATTATGCAGAGATATACAACAAAAGAAGCACTTTGGTAAAGCTATGGGTAAAGCTTGGAACCAGGTACTTTGGTGACTATGTTACAGCGTTTTTGAAGCTTAACGCAGGGTATCTGTGTCTTACGGACCTGTCATATTCAGAAGTATATGGAACCGGAAATGGAAAGGGGATATTCATTACTTTTTTTGTTGATGACGACTACGGCATTGAACATAGATCATTGATTCCACCTTTGGAATGGTTGTATGAAAAATTATATACAGACAATTACTTTAAATATGTTCCGGTGTTGAATATCCTCTGCTCTCCGGCGTTTTATTCCTGGATAGTACTGCTGTTGTTTGCCTTTTCGGTTATTGAAGGCGATTTTTGCTCACTTGCAGCTTTTGTCTTTATTCTTGCCTATATCGCAACGTTGCTGCTTGGCCCATGCGCTCTTGTGAGATATGCCTTGCCTTATATGCTGTGTGTGCCGGTATACGGAGCGCTTGTTATCAAAAGGCTGAAAATATAATTACAGCATCTGGAACCCGTGGAGTTTTGACTTATTCTGCCTTGCTGTCATAAATTGTAAACTCTGTTCCATTGTAATCAATCAGATTGACTAGTATGCGGTAGTTTTCAGGTAAATTTGATTTGTCTAAAGTCAGAGAAAAAGTATTTTTATTACCTTTTTGCATATAGTAGCTGGTATCGTCAATAATTACGATTGCTTCTTCTACTTCCCTATTATTCTTCTCAATGTTTGTAACGCTGATGGTTATGCTGCCATCAGCATTTTCCGCTATGGCAACATCTCCGGTGGGCTGAGTCTGATTCGCTGCAGAATTTGTTATTACATCATCCGGAACTGCGGCCAAAAAGGTCATAAAATCAGATTTAGCAGCCAGAAGCTTGGATTCCTCTGATATGCCATAAATCTCTGTCAGGGTCTTTTTATCTGAGTAAAGATTTGTTCCAAGACCAAGACGATCCCCTTCTATCTTGCAACCAAGAGCGCTCAAGGTTGTGGGGAATAAGTCCATAGTTGAATAATCACGTCTGGAAGTATCTGAAAGAGTTGCAGCTGAATTAACATATGATACGAACACCTTACGTTGGTAGTCCGGATCAATGTCATTCAGGAAGTTACTATCCATAGTGGTATGATCACCGTGAATAACGATTGTGGTGTTTTCATACCAATCCTGTTCCTGGATCCAGGAAATAAAATCCTTCACCTGCTTGCTGGAGCAGGCAATAACGTTAGCATACTGGCTGTCGTAGGTGTCTTCACAGAGTTCGCAGACATAACCGTCTGTGAAGTGAGTATCTACGGTAAGGAGAGTGAGGTTAAAGGGCTGTGATCCCTGACCAAGCCTTGTGAGTTCGTCCTTTGCAAAGGCAAAGAGCTTTTGGTCCTCATAGCCCCACCAGACGTAGTAGTCCTCAGGAATCAAGTGATTCTCAATGGCATAGGTATAATCGGATATCTGGAAGTTGCCGTGAGTCATGTAATACAGGTTTCTTCCACCAAATACGGCTTCTGAGCCGATCATAAGCTCGTTGTAATAGCCTTCATCCTCAAGAATGTCGCCGAGGGTTTCAACACGTGGGAAAAATGAGGTCATATCTCTCATTTCATTTTCACCAATCGGAATTTTAAGAGGAAGGCCTGAAGATGAGGCAAACATCGCCCCGGAGGTCCATCCACTGCCGGGAAGAACCAGGCCTCCATTTATAAGATCTGAATCCCCTGAAAAGTCATCGTTTTCCCTTGCGATATCTACCAGTTCAGGAATAAGGTTGTACTCATAGGCACCGCCATTTTCCTGAGTAGTATAGGTGGTTTCCATAGATTCAAGGTACAGATATATCAGATTTCTCTTTTGCTCCGGGAAAGTAATCTTAACACTGTTTGGATTAACGTACTCTTCCTTGATGAAATCATAGGAGTTATCAGCAAAATAGCTGGAGATGTTAAGGGACTTCCAAACAATGGCAACGTCAAGTATCAAAACGAGAAGCGACGCTACGGTCAAGACGTTTAGACACAACTGGGGTTTAATTTTCTTTTTTAATATAAAAATAGCAAGGCCGACGAAAAAAACCACTGCAAGAGTAGGAAGAATACTACAATAAACAAAGGAGACCAGCATAGCACTGCTGGTGCCCTCAAGTGGCATTGAAAGCTGGTAAATAACCTCTTCCAGTGAGAGCTCGTCCCAGGAGGACAG
>JAILMY010000175.1 GCA_024692165.1 Butyrivibrio sp.
CAAGAAGACTTTCCGCCTCAAAGAGTGCCCCTGCCATAAAGAACAGGAACAGTATCTTTACAAACTCCGAGGGCTGGAAGGTAATTCCTGCTATTGTGTATGATATCTTGGAGCCGTGGGTTGCCGCTCCAAGAATAAGAACCACGCCAATTGCCACAACGCCAACGCCCGCATAGATCCATGTAAGGCTCTTAAGGAAATCAAACCGGAAGATTATCTCCGGTACAAAGAATCCCACGATAAATGAAGCAGCTATGATAAAGAACTGCCTGATAGCCTTGTCGTAGGATAATCTCGTAAGAATGATCATACCTATCATAAGCAGAATACAGCAGTTATTGAAAATAAGCCTGTTTCCGTCGGGATAGATGATGTAAAAAAGCATCAGAGCCGAGGCAAATACAATGATCTGGAATGCAAAGAAAAATCCATAGGCCACCTGTCCGGTTCTGGCCAGAATCTGAACAAAGCATGCTATCTGCATAGAAAACATACTTATGATCTGCCCCGTATATATGAGCTTCCTCCTGCTCTCGGTCTTGTACTTAAATGCCAGAAAGGCAAGGATAGTATAAGCCAGCAGGAAAATTGTTATAACATATTTTGATATTTCGGTTACATAAAGTTCCATCAGTTTATTCCACTGCGCGCTTAAAATGGCCCGTGGTGAAATCTTCGTTTTTCAGCTCCCCGGCTGATTCCAAATCCCCCAGTATAAACGCCTTCAAAATGCGCATTGTCTCTTTCCTATCTTCTGTTGTCAGATCTATTCTGTAATGGTCAAAACGGCATACCTTGCTGATGTTCTCCATCTTGCCAAGCAGGGAAGTTGGATGAACATTCCAAATGACATTGTAGCAGTTTCTGCAGTTTGTAGTCACGTCCAATAGATTCCCCATTCTGTCCTGAATTTTCATGTTTTCCCTATTGAACTGATTTACCTTTCCGCTGCAGTTATCCAGTGTTTTTTTGATGCAGCCTGCGCTGATCATCATGGGTGCTTTGCCATACACATTAAGCGAAACCGGCAGATATAGCCTGTCTCTTATGCCCTCCACCAGTTCTTTTGCCTCGTGGATAGTAAGCTCCAGAGGAACGCTAACCTCAGAAGGTTTGAATCCTGCATCTGTTCCGCACTCGGTCAGGAGCTTTGCTGCTTCGCTGTTCCAGGAATATACACCGTAGTCAAGGATTACCTTGCCTGCAAAATTCTTTTCCCTGAAAAATCCCAGCTGTTCGAAGTTTCTGATGAGTACTCCGTCAAAAGAGCTGTCAGCAAGCTTTTTTTTAATCTCATCAAGATCCTTTACAGCATCAAAACGCTCTTCTGTCCTGGTGACAAAGGGAAGGGCAACGATAAGCTCAAGGCTTTCGCCCTGTGCCAGACCCATATCTGATCCGTTCTTTGCTTTTCTAATCTTCTCCCTGGCACTCTCATCCAGGGAAAAGAAAACGTCGCTGTCCACATAGACTCTTGTAAGGGCATTATATTCCTTACAATCAGCAGGCCCGGATAATACGTCCAAGACGGCATCAAGCTGATCCTTTGTGTTTACAAGAACGTGGAAGTCGCTGTTCATGTTCTCATGGCCATGTGATTCGGCGGGTGACTTAGACCGGATTTCAGTCCGGCTTTCAGGGTGCTGTTTCAGGTCGCCCTGTGTTACTGCTCCATTTTCGCCAGATGCAAGAAGAGTGTCCATCATCTTCTCACAGAGCTGCCTTCTGAGTTCATTAAGCTCGCTGACAGGCACAAAAATGCCCTCTTTGTCCTTGCTGTCGATATTGATATCAATTTCTATGGCTTCAAAAGGTGTATTCCCAAGTCTGGACAGCTGCTTAAGAACGCTCTCTTTGTCCATAGGTCTTTTGGAAGCAGCTTCCACCACATTTCCTGTTACTGTTTCAATTATTATACGGTCATCAGAATTATCCTCAGAGCCGTTTCCTTTAGATTCAGCGCCCTGCATAACTTCCATGTTGATCCATGCCGGTTCGCCCAGAGTCAGGCCACAGCTAAGTTTGCACTTGATCTTAAGCTCACCGCCCAGGTATTTCTCGCGAACGGTCTCCAGAACCTTATCTGAAGTGCCACTATAAGCCGGTGAAGATATGGTAACCATATCCCTGCCGTTATGCTTGTGATAATAGCCCTGGCTTATTCCTGTCCTGAGATAAAGAGATTTCAGCATCTCAAGGTCTTCCCTGGATACAGTTATCCTCCTGTTTTTCTCAGGATCAGCGTAGTAAAGATCTATGTATTTCCTATAGAGGCTTGTTACGCCTGCTGCGTATTCCGGTTTCTTCATACGTCCTTCAATCTTGAAGGAATCAATTCCCGCTTCGATAAGCTCAGGGATCATATCGATGGTACACATATCCTTAAGGCTTAAGGGATATGATTCCTGGTTCTGCGCTCCAGTCCCCAAAAGCTGATAAGGAAGCCTGCAGGGCTGAGCACATCTGCCTCTGTTTCCGCTTCTGGTTCCAACCATAGAGCTGAACAGACATGCCCCGGAATAGCAATAGCACATGGCGCCGTGAATAAATGCCTCAACCTCCACATCAGCCTCAGTGCGGATTGCCTTCATCTCATAAAGGCTGAGCTCTCTTGCAGGCACAACTCTGCAGCAGCCAAGCTCCTTTAACAGCTTAGCTCCGTGAACACCGGTTATGGTCTGCTGGGTGCTGGCATGAAGCTCCACCTGTGGAAATTCATCCCTTATAAAGCGCATTACTCCGTAGTCCTGAACAATAACACCGTCCAAACGCCTCTGGGCAAACGGAAGCATAAAGTCGTAAAGCTCGCCAAACTCCCTCTCTTTTACCAGGGTATTGACGGTCATATAAATCTTTTTTCCATGCAAATGGGCATAAGAAATAGCGTCCAGAACCTGATCCCTGTCAAAGTTATCAGCGTAGGCTCTGGCGCCAAATTTTGATCCACCTAAATAAACAGCATCGGCCCCGGCATTGAAGGCTCCAACCATTGTTTCATAGCCCCCTGCAGGGGCCAGCAGTTCCACTCTCTTACCCATATATTTCCTACACCTGCGCATGTGGCGCGAATCCAATCCAATCTAATAATTAAAAAGGCTGTCTCGCGGACAGCCCTTATGTACTGATTATTTCTTAGTTCCGTTACCTTTAATCTGAGTTTCAAGCTGAATGATCTTCTTGGACGAATCGTCGAGCTTGGTCTGAAGATTCTTGCCATTCTTCTCAGTATTCTCAAGCTTGATCTGGGTTGCAATAAGCTCGTGCTTAAGGTCATAGAGCTCCTTCTCCTTCTCGGAGAGCTGCTCCTCCAAAAGCTCGATCTGCTTCTTGGACTTAAAGTAATCATCCGCAATATTAAGCTGCAGCAGAACATTCTGAGTATCTATAGGCTGTCTCTTAAAGCCATCTATCTTGTTGTACTCTGAAATCTTGTTGTTTATATAGGATGCAACCTTCTGAAGGTACTCCTCACTCTCATATCCACTTAAGGTAAAAACCTTACCCCCAATGATTACCTCGGTATCTGTCTTAGAAGCCATTTTTCTCCCCCTTGAATTTTGAGCACAGACTCGGAAATACAAGTATTTCGCTTTGCTCTGTATAATACAGATTATATCCCCCCAACACTTGGCATTTCAAGCCCTAAATGGTGATAGGCCTCCTCTGTAACAACTCGGCCTCTTGGGGTTCTGTTTATAAATCCATTCTTGATAAGATAGGGCTCGTAAACGTCCTCAATGGTTCCTGCGTCCTCTCCGATTGCAGCAGCAAGAGTATCCAGACCCACCGGTCCCCCACCAAACTTACTGATCATGGTCATAAGAAGGTTTCTGTCTGTGTGATCAAGACCCATTTTATCAACGTCCATAAGGTCAAGGGCTGTAACAGCCACGTTCTCAGTGATCCTGCCGTCATATTTAACCTGAGCAAAATCCCTTACTCTCTTGAGGATTCTGTTGGCAAGACGCGGTGTTCCGCGGCTCCTTCTGGCCATCTCCACGGCACCCTTTTCATCCACTTCCACATCCAGTACCCTGGCAGACTGTATGATAATAGTGCAGAGCTCATCCACATCGTAGAACTCCATCCTATGGATCATTCCGAATCTGTCCCGAAGAGGCGCTGAGAGCATTCCTGCTCTTGTGGTGGCACCTATCAGTGTGAATCTCGGAAGGTCGAGCCTTATGGATCTGGCTGTAGGTCCCTTTCCGATCATGATATCAATGGCAAAGTCCTCCATGGCAGGGTAAAGAACTTCCTCCACCTGTCTGTTGAGACGATGGATCTCATCTACAAAAAGCACATCTCCCTCCTGAAGATTATTGAGGATAGCTGCCATATCTCCCGGCTTCTCAATAGCCGGTCCGCTGGTGATCTTGATATTAACACCCATTTCGTTGGCAATAATTCCTGCAAGGGTTGTCTTGCCAAGTCCGGGCGGTCCATAAAAAAGAAGGTGATCTAAGCTGTCTCCTCTTTTCTTGGCAGCCTCGATATAGATCTTGAGGCTCTCCTTAATCTTCTTTTGTCCGATGTAATTATCAAGGCTCTTGGGGCGCAGTGACCCT
The DNA here is from genome assembly GCA_024692165.1 of Butyrivibrio sp. Classification (GTDB taxonomy): domain Bacteria; phylum Bacillota; class Clostridia; order Lachnospirales; family Lachnospiraceae; genus Butyrivibrio. The sequence continues at coordinate 4,569 of JAILMY010000175.1, forward strand.
TCAATCCTTGAATCCTCTATATTTGCCTGGGTATCTACGCCCCTGGCTGTTGTATTGATCTTTCTTTTTTCCATACCTATTCCCACAAGGATTTATTTGTATAAGTTCAGATTAAAACATCTCTTTCAGTGAAAGCTTAAGCAGTCTCTCGGTATTCTCGGCCACATCCGGGTTCTCAGCCAAAACCTTGCGGACAGCCTTCATAGCAGCGGCTGAATTATATCCAAGTGCAACCAGAGCAGCCACAGTCTCATCTCTGGCAGGATAAGTTCCATCACCTGCGACCTCCAAAGCACCTGCGGCGCCACCGCCCAGCATATCATCCTCTGTTACCTTTATCTTATCCCTGAGCTCAAGAGTTATCCTCTCTGCCGTCTTCTTGCCTATTCCGGGAGCTTTTGAAATTGATGCGCTGTCTCCTGCCATAATGGCGAATCTAAGGTCGTCAGGAGGCATCACAGATAGAATAGAAAGGCCGCCCTTTGGTCCTATTCCGCTGACAGTAATGAGCATTTTAAAAAGATTGAGCTCATCCCTTGATAAAAATCCAAATAAAGTAAAGGCGTCCTCTTTCACATTAGTATATGTATAGAGCTTAACATTCTCGCCTATTCCCGGCATCCGATCCATGGTAGATCCCGAGATTCCAACGTTAATGCCAAAGCCATTGACGTCAATAACCGCATTCCCCTCTTCAATACTCTCCAAAATACCATTCACATACGCAATCAAAGCATTTTCCCCATTTCTGATTTTTTCTGTAATCAAATCAAAAAATCAAATGTTTGTTCGATTCGAACATAATCATTCTACCATACTTGCCGCAGGTTGGGAAAGAAAAATCATATTCCCCTGCCACATAAAAAACCGATGCATCCACGCCACGTGAATGCACCGGTTCTTTTGCCGAGTCACTGTTTTGCTTTATTTGATTTCGTCTGTAGTTCCGTCTTTCTTTACAACTTCTAATTTGCATCCAAGTCCGAATGCTGCAACCGATCCGGCGATAAGTGCCCAAGGTGCTGCTGCAAGTCCGATGATTCCACCAACAATTCCTACATTTACCGGGACGCTCAGAACAATTTCTTCCCCTTTGCGAATCTGAATTCTGTCTACGTTTCCCTCTTCAACTTTTCTCTTAAGCTTCTCGACAGCTGCCTTAGCTTCTTCACCAATATCTATTGTATCAGGGGAAATAAGCTTTATAGCCTCATCAACATTGCCGTCGGTCTTCGTAAGAGCCTCTTTTGCAGCCCTGTAATCAACTCCGGTCTGCTCCATAACCTTCTCAACAGCTTCCAATGTAATTTCCATAATACCTTTCTCCTTTCAATTCCGTTTTTTTCTTTGTTTCATCAAATAAAAAACAGTGATTCCCTCAACAATTGTGATTTCTTGTTGATAAGTAAAGTATATATTGGTATTTCGTCACAATACATATAGAAAGTCGCAACTACCCATGTTGTAATTCGCAATGTGAGAGAAATAAGAGAATTCTTTAATGTCTTTCGTCCTCATTCTCATAACGCTCGCAAAATCTTGCGGAGAAGGAAGGCTTTTCACCGGCCATATTAAGGTGTGTGATATCGCCGATCCGCAGAGTTCTGAAGATTGCTATGCCTTTTTCTCGTTCCTCGGTCACGATTTCAGTTACGGATGTGGGTGCCATGGCCAGGAATTGCATTGGCATGAAAGGTGAAACATGCCACAACATTGATAAAAGAACCGAGGTGATTCCGAAGTGGCAGAAAAGAGCTATGGTCTTATCATTTCCCTCTTTTACCCTAAAGACATCACCGTCCTTCTCGTAGCCATATCCGGCGAGAAATTCGTAAAATGACTTTTCAACTCTGTCGTATACTTCAAGCATGTTGCTGCACTTTACAACTTCCGCATCGCGCCAGTTATCCTTATCAAAGAGCTCAGGGTGACTGCCGTAGTAAGAAGGAAGCACATCCCAGACTATACGCTTATCATACTTGCCGGTTTCGGAATTCATGCGAAGCTCATTGGCATAGGCCATTTTCGCCGTATCTGAAAGGTTTGGATCAAAAAGAGCCGGGAACTCCATAAGCCAGTCTAAGGTCGTAGCTTCTTTTTCCAAAGCCTTAAGCGAATATTCTGCCGTAGCCTTGGCTCTTCCAAGAGGAGACTGGTACACCTCATCAATTCCGAAGGTGTCTATAACGTCAGCCAGGGCCTTGGCCTCGACTTTGCCCTTCTCTGTAAGATTATCTATTGAATAGTCAGGATCACCGTGCCTGATAAAAAGAAGTCTCATTTAGTTCGTTATTCCTTTCTCTTTAAGTATACTAAGAAGCTTGTCAGCCACCAGGTCAGCGGCATAAAGCTTATATTCATATCTTGAAGGCTGCACCGGAATGGATTTACTGGCAGTCACAACCTCAGACTCATATGCAATAGCGAAGTGAATCTCTCCCGGAACAGAATCAGCATTGTTGGGATCCGCGTTTCCAAAGCTTCCAGTTACACCGATTCCTATGCCTGCCCCAAAGCTCTCCTTACACTTTTTTGCCATCTCAGCGGCAGTTTCCTTGGAGTACACACCATATTTATTGATCACTTCCTCAGGAACTCCTGCTTTGACCTTTGCTTCGTTGGAGTATGTTATATAAGCACCCTTCATTATTGCTGAAGCGCCTTCGGTATCCGTAAGCAGCGATGCTATAAGACCGCTGGTACAGCTCTCCATAGTCGTGATCAACATTTTTTTACTGATAAAAAGCTTCGTAAGCTTTTCATATTTCTCTCTAACGTCCATATTTACTCCCTGTATCAAATCAACTCTAATGTCTATTATATGTGGAATGCTCATATCTTCAAGGTTAGATTGACGTCATTATAGGCAGAAGTATATTATAAAAGATAGGGAAAAAAGAATTCTTGGAGGTCTTCTATGTATTATCTTATTCGCAATACTCTGGAAGAATGCAGCGCTGAGCAGTGTCATGATGCAGGTTCACCCTACGTTGCAGTTTTAACTCCCGAGCAGTGGCTTGAACAGAATGAAAACTTTGATATGGGTATTGATACCGATATGGGCTCAGAGGAATTTTTTACCACAAAGGCTGAGGTAAACTACGATTCCCTTACGGGCACTTTCTGTATTCCTGTCCAGTCATCCCTTACAGGCGTTGAACAGCGATTTGCCTTTGCTCTTGATGAGACAGGTATTGTTTTTATTGATGAAGGGAAAAACGCTGTGGCTCTGGTAAAGAGAATTCAGCGAAACAAGAAGTGGAGAAAGCCCTCTCTTGAGAGATTTCTTTATGATTTCCTTGAAACCATTATTCATAACGATCTTCGCATCATGCAAAGGTATGAGCGTGAGCTTGAAAGTATAGAAAAAGAGATCATGGAGGATGCCGAGGATGCACGTATTCAGCGTAACAACGAGATCCGCAGCGACATAAGAGACCTTCGTATCCACTATGAGCAGCTTCTTGACCTTGGTCAGGAGCTTGAGGAGAACGAAAACGGCTTCTTTGAAGAGGACAACATCAGATATTTCCATATGTTCTCAAGCCGTGTGGACAGGCTTTACAACGCTGCCACCCACCTTCGTGACTACACTATCCAGTTAAACGACTTATATCAGTCACAGCTGGATGTTAAGCAGAACCGTATAATGACAGTCCTTACTGTCGTTACAACAATATTCATGCCTCTGACCCTGATAGTAGGCTGGTATGGAATGAACTTCAAATACATGCCGGAGCTGGAATCCCAGATAGCCTATCCGCTGGTGATAATAATCAGTTTGCTGATCGTAGTGGGCAGTCTGGTATTCTTCAAGGTGAAAAAGATTATCTGATACTAAAAAGCGCTGGAGTAGCATCGCTACGCCAGCGCTTTATTTTGCTCAAAACAAATTATTTGATCACGTGGATCCA
>JAILMY010000014.1 GCA_024692165.1 Butyrivibrio sp.
CATACCACCCTGTGCCCATGTAGGAACAAGAGGATAAAGCTCAGGATGAGCTTCGTGTACCTTTACAAGAATGTCGTGCATCTCGTCGTATGTACCATACTCAGGAACTGTGATTCCAAGTTCGTCGCAGATATCCTTACGCATAGCAAATCCTGCTGCACGGGATGTATCTTTCTGGTTTGGTAATGCTACAAGCACACCATTTGCACGGCATGCATCAAGGTCATACTGGTTGATAACGCCGAGGGCACCCTGACCATACTGCTGAACAAGGTCATCAAGAGGATATGCCCAGTTATTACGTACTACTGTTGCGAGCTGACCTGAAATATTGTTGTAGCACAAAAGGTCGATAGGCTCGCCGGATGTAAGAGCAAGGTTAATCTGTTCTGCATCCTGTCCACGAACAAGTTCGATCTCAACGCCGATCTTATCACGTGTGATCTTACTAATAGCTTCTGCTACTTCATTGCAGTCTTCGGTATCGGCTGAACCATTTCCCCATACCACAAGCTTTACAATGTCTCCGGACTGTGCGGAATCTCCGCTACCACCGGAAGATGTCGATGTACCTGAGTTACCACATGCAGCAAGTCCTGCCACCATACAACATGCAAGAGAAACTGCTGCTACCTTTTTAAATAGCTTCATCTTTAAATCTCCCTTCACAATACGTTTTTCCTTCTCCGTATAATGATCACTGACGGCGCCTCATCAGTGATATTTATTGATTTCATGCTATCATCCTTGCATTGGCGAGTCAAGGTAAAACGATAAACATAGCAACTTTTGTCGTATGCAAAATCAACAATTAATGGTCCATAAAACTGTTCATTTTTTTCTGGCGATGAAGCCATTGTTTCTTCACTTAATATTCGTCTTCTATAACCTGGATCTCCATATAGTCAAATGGCACCTGTTCTATAAAGGAATCCCTTGTAAAACGGCACTTTGAGTGACGCTGAAAGTCTTTCACCGTATTATCAAGCCAGATGGGCTTGGACAGGTCCATCTCATAGCATGCCTTCTCTATGGCATTCATCACCTTGTGAGTTCTGGTGTCCACAGTGTCATCACACACCACCATGTCCCTCATAAGATGATTATCTGAAATTAGTTTTACCCAAAGTCTGAACATTGCTTAAATACCTTTCTGTCATCAGCCTTGCACTGATACTCAGTACATTTTATCATGGCACATAAAAAAAGTCTGCGTCACAGCGGCGCAGACCCTTAATAAGTTCTTCTATTTATTTCAGCGAAGCCTCATCAAATGTTCGAACTCCGCTCTTTGCCAGGCCTTCAATGAAGGATTCTCTGGTGCGGTTAATTATAAGTTCCTGTGGGAAGCTAATCTCCTCAAGCATCGCCTGAGCCTTCTGTGTGCGACCAACCTCACAGGACATATGTGCATCCGTATTTACACAGATGCTTGTTCCAAGCTCGGCACATCTGATGGCGATTTCTCTGCACACCTGCTGGTGATGGCCTTCCCAGGAAAAAGAGTGCTCATTGATCTCGATGGGCTTATTCAGCTCTTTAGCCCTTTTAACCACTTCATCAAGCTCAAAAGGAACTCCGGCTCTTCCGATGTGTCCGATAAAAAACACCAGAGGATTCTCCAAAGCCTTGATATACATCTCTGTATTTTTTGCAATGCTCTGCCCTTCCGTATGCCTCTTGGAATGGACGCTGGCAATAACAAAATCAAGTCTTCTGAAGATCATCTCCTGGAGATTTCCCGGAGGATCCAGTACATCGCCGATAGTGGATCTTGTGATCTCAATATCATGTCCGAAGAGATGTCCTTCCATATCCACGATATCAGCTTCACAGCCTCTCAGCAATGTAACACCGTGCCACTGCCTTGGCCAGTTGCTAAGGCAGAGCAGGTATTGGTAATTCTTAAGACTCTTATAATCGTCATACAACATGTCACTGAAGTGTTCTGTGGTGGCAAGAAGCTTGATACCTGCTTCGCTGGCAGCCCTCACATTTTCTTCAATGGTAGAATACGCATGTCTTGAATAAAGAGTATGTGTATGTGTATCACATTCTATCTGGTACATTTAGTCCTCATAACCATTAGGATTCTGGCTCTGCCATCTCCAGGAATCAGCGCACATCTCCTTGATTCCGTTCTCAGCCTTCCAGCCAAGCTCCTTGGCAGCCTTGTCGGCATTTGAATAGCATGTTGCGATATCGCCGGCACGTCTTTCTCTGATAACGTAAGGAATCTTAACTCCGTTAGCTTCCTCGAAGTTCTTAACGATATCAAGAACGCTGTATCCTACGCCAGTTCCAAGGTTGTAGATATTAAGGCCGCTGCCCGGCTCAAGCTTCTTAAGAGCCTTTACGTGGCCAACGGCAAGGTCAACTACATGGATGTAATCACGAACTCCGGTTCCGTCAGGAGTATCATAATCGTTACCGAATACGTTGAGCTCAGGAAGCTTTCCTACTGCAACCTGTGTGATGTAAGGCATAAGGTTGTTAGGACTTCCGTTAGGATTCTCACCGATTGTTCCGCTCTTGTGAGCTCCGATAGGATTGAAGTATCTAAGAAGAACTACATTCCACTCGTTGTCAGCCTTCTGGATATCAGTAAGGATCTGCTCAAGCATTGACTTGGTCCATCCGTAAGGGTTAGTACATGTTCCCTTAGGGCACTCCTCAGTGATTGGAATAAATGCAGGGTTTCCGTAAACTGTTGCTGATGATGAGAAGATAATGTTCTTGCAATTATGCTTTCTCATTACATCTACAAGAGTAAGTGTTCCTGCGATATTGTTATCGTAGTACTCCCATGGCTTCTGAACTGACTCACCTACAGCCTTAAGACCTGCGAAATGAATAACGCTGTCGATTTTCTCATTTGAAAAGATCTTCTCGAGGCCTTCTCTGTCTCTGATATCTGCCTCATAGAAAGGAACCTTCTTGCCTGTAAGTGCCTCAACTCTGCCGATAACCTTCTTACTTGAATTAGCAAGGTTATCCATAACTACTACGTCATAGCCTGCATTCTGGAGCTCAACTACAGTATGTGATCCGATGTATCCTGCTCCACCTGTTACAAGAATTGCCATACAATACCTCTTTCTTTCAACATATAAATTGTTGTGCCATTTATCTGTTACAATTAAATCTTATTGTTTATAACCCAGTTTTACAATTTCATTATGTTATAAACAGTAGTGAAAATGTTAACTATATTACAGCTCAATTCCGTTAAGCTTGCAAAGCTCTCTTGCTGACTCAACAGAATCTTTTCCTGTAGGATTCTTGATAGGAGCGAACTCGTGCTCTCTTACTACCTCGTAAGGAAGGCATGAATCAAGCTCATGGATCATATCAAGAACGAGCTGCTCAAACTTGCATCCGTTTGGCTTCTCAGGCTTGATAAGATTGCCGTTCTCATCAAGATAAGGAATCTTCTTCTCAACGATGTGAAGAGGAAGTGTGTTCTTAGCGATATCAAAAAGTGCCTTCTCATTGAAGAGGTAGTTAAGGATAACGCCGTAGTTGTAAGCAGGATCGCCATTCTCATCCTTAGCATCCATCATTTCCTGTGTAAGCTCGTAGTACTCAACGATTGATGGCTTGCCATCCTCAAGACACATAACGCCAACGCCCTCGTTAGGAGCATTCTTTCTAACAACCTTAGCGCCGCATGCAACACCCTCGATTACTGTTGCACCAACGAAGCAAGGATCAGCGATTCTCTGAAGTACATTATCTACTGCAAAGATATCCATCCACTCGATGCCTTCCTTAAGGATCACATCGCGAAGGCCTGCCTTGAGCATTGAAGCATACCAGCCTGCATTTCCGTTAGGAGATGTAGAGATTCTGCCCTTGCCTTCCATGTATACCTTTCCGTTGTAATCAGATGCAGGAGCCATATCCTGCTTGAAGAATGTCACCTTATCCTCAGGATATCCGAAGTAGTTGTGCTCCTTGAGGAAGCTGATTGTAATGTCGTTGTTCTTCTCACTTGTCATGATGAAGAGGTGGATATAAGCACCGCCTGCCTGCTTAACTGTATCAAGAAGGTTCTCGATGATTCTCTGGAAAATATAAACGTGCTTTGTAAGACCGATGTCATACATTCCCTTAGGGTTGTCAGAGCCAAGTCTTGTTCCCATACCACCGGCAAGAAGAACTGCGCCAACTTTTCCTGCCTTGATTGTCTCAACACCAACCTTGAAGAACTCATCATGTCTCTTCTCGATCTCATCTACCTGCATAGCTGCAAGAGGCTCGAACTTACCACGGCCCTCGCTCTTACCAAGGTTCTTGCAGTTCTCAAGTACAGCAAAATCTGTCTCATCGATCTGCTGGATAAGATCCTGCTTCTCAGTCTCTGTCAACTCATCATAATACTTAAGAACGTGCTCCTGGCCAAACTTCTCAAGTTTCTCTTTTGCTTCCTGAAAATTCATATCTCATTTCCTTTCATCACATATAATAAAATTATTTTTTAGCATAAAATAAGTAGCAATTTACTGCATTTATATAATTTGCCGTTATATGATATCATACTTTTCAAAAAAATGGCATAAAGAAAACGCACAACTTTTTGCGGTTGTGCGTCTAACTTTAAATAAAAATTACCAAAAGAACGTTTAAGTATCACTGTGCCTTAGGTTCAGCAGCTACAGCTTCTGTGATCGCCTGAGCTTCTAAAAGCGCAGGGTCTACAGGCGCAGGTGTGCCCGGAACCCAGCCGGCAGGTGCAGCTAAAAGGCCGCTCTTATCGAAGGTACACTCAACATTGTCCAGAACTGCTGTCACATTTGCCAGCATCTTGCCGTTATTGGCATCAAAGTATCTCCATCCGTCAGGAAGCTGAACCCAGCCTACAACCATGTGTCCGTCATTAGGATCAAGATAGTAGAAGCTGTCCTTGATGGCTGCAAGGCCCTGAACAAGGACACCGTCAGCTCCAAAGTAATAGGAAAGGCCGTCAATGGCATTCCATCCGGTAACCATCTTACCATCTACACCGAAGTAGTACTTGGCGCCGGGCTCTCCTGTCCAACCGGCGAACATTACACCATCTGCACCAAACATGTATACAGCCTTGTCTATAGCCTGAAGGCCCACAACGGCTCTTCCATCCTCACCAAAGTAAAATCTCTGGCCAAGCTCATTGGTAAACCAGCCCTTAACTGCAGCTCCGTCAGCTCCAAACATGAACTTGCCGATATCAAAGGTCAGCATTCCGATCTGCATTACACCCTTTTCATTGAAGTAGTAGAGGTTCTTGCCCACCTGGGTAAGCCCCACATGCATCAGATACTGATCATCAAAATAGTGGATTCCATCCTCAAGAGGGATAAAGCCCTTCTGGCATACACCATCAGCATTGGCATAGCAGATTGCTCCGCCTACATCTATAAGTCCGATTCTGCGAGCTCCGGTGGCATCAAAGAAATATCTTGCTCCGCCGATATCCGCGAATCCAACCTTTGCAAGTCCGCCCTGCTCAGGATCCAGATAGTATATTCCGGTCTCATCCGCAAACCATCCTGACTGTACCACGCCGTTGGCATCGGCATAATATCTGCCGTTTGAAAGATTGAGCCAGCCGTGAAGTTTTTTGAAATTGTGGTAGTAATAAACTGCGCCGCCGTAGCTGTTAAAGCCCTCAGGGATCATTCTGGTGAAGTAATCCACATAGAGGTGATTGATATCTACTCTTGATGGAACGCCGGGGATTGCACCATGACTTGTGGACTGCCACATAGCATATTCTCCGGGATAATCACAGGCTGAACTGTATTGCGCAACCCACTTTGCAGAAGATACTACAGGCATTCTGCCAAGGAACCAGTTCTTGCTGGCATATACCATGGTCTCATAGCCGTTGGCATGCATTACTGCGGCAAAAGAATCAGCGACAGCCTGAAGCTGTGCCGGATTCAGCGACTTCTGACAGGAGTCCTCGATATCGATAGCTACAGGAAATGAAACTGTGTAAGGCGAAATCCATGCCAGTACCTGGTTTGCTTCAGCCACTGCCTGCTCCGGGGTTGTGGCATAGGAATAAATATATATTCCGGCTCTGATACCCACTGCATTGGCACCCATGATGTTATTTACGAACTGCTCGTCAAGACCTTTCTTGGTGGTACCTACGCGGATCATGGCGAATTTAACGCCGGAATCCTTTACCTGCTGCCAGTTGATAGCCCCCTGATACTTGGAGACATCAATACCGGTGGCCACCTCCGGACCGCGAGCCTGTGCAGTTATTGTTTTGCTTGAGAAAAGAGATAAAGACAGGGCAAAGCCCACAAGTATCCCCATAGTAAATAAGAAATTACGAACTTTTTCGAACATATTCCCCCCATGAAAAATTTACAATTTTCTTAACATATTATACCTGTTATAACTGTACCCCGTCAACAAAAAAGGAACCGCCAAGCCTTGGCAGTTCCCTTTAAAAACTCAGTAATTACGCGATATTTCAGTCGTTTGTGTCACTGTATCTTATTAAGGCGTAGGCTCCGTTTCCGGCTTTTGCCTTAAAGGTTACAGTCTTTTCATCCTCATCAAGATCAGGAAGAATATCAAAATATCCGCCGGATCTCACAAGGATCACAGCATATCTGTAGTCTGCGCCCTTGAAATCGTCAGGCAGCCCAACGACAGTTGTGAACTTCGCCTCATTTCCTTCAAGGGATGTCATGCTCCCATTGAAGGTTTTGTTGATATTTATCTGCACAACAGGGCCAAGCTCCGCTTGCTCGGAATCTGCGACAATCCTGAATGTCTTAACAGCAAGAGGCGATGTATCCTGAGTGATATCCCAGGTTGTGATAAAGAAATACTCAACCATTGCCATTCCGGCATCTTTCTGAAGGCTCCATTCCTGATCAGTCATGGCAATTCCTGCAACTCCACTGGCGTAATAATTGCCCTCCAGATTGGTTTTAACAACCCTTCCTGTACCTTTAACTACATTGTTTTGAACATATTTAAATACTGTCTCTTCGGTATCTTCTTCGGTTGCTGTTTCGACGGGAGCAGTGACTGTTCCTGACTCTGTGGCAAAAGCAGGAATACTCATGAAATCAAATGCCCCTGCCATCATGAAAATAGCAGCTGTTGTGGCCAGTATTCTTTTGATTTTTCCAATACAAATATACTCTGATCTGATCAATTGTCTTCCCTCCAATAGCTGTTTTTACAGTTATAGTATAATGCTGCGCACCTTAATTAACAAGGTTTCTTGGAGTTCCTGCCTGCCATGCCTGTATGTTCTTCTTAACCTCTTCAAGGCATCTGGTTCTTGCCTCAGTACTTGCCCAGGCAAGATGAGGTGTCACCATAAGCTTTGTGCTGTCCTGGATCTTCAAAAGAGGTGAATCCTTTGCCATAGGTTCAGGACTAAGAACATCCAGACCTGCCGCTTTGATCTTGCCTTCAGTGAGCGCATCGTAAAGGTCCTGCTCGCTTACAACCGCGCCCCTTGCCACATTGATAAGGATCGCAGTCTTCTTCATTTTATCAAAGGCCTCTTTATTAAAAAGATTCCTTGTTCTGTCACTTAAAGGGCAATGAAGCGAGATTACATCAGATCTCTTTAAAAGCTCGTCAAAGCTTACCTGCTCATAATCCGTGCAGTCACTGTGTCCTGAGGATGCGTAGAAAATAACCTTTGCCCCAAAAGCAGTGGCTATCTGAGCAACCTTTTTTCCGATATTTCCCATTCCCACAATACCATAGATCATCCCCTCCAGCTCATGGAAAGGAATATCCAGACAGCAGAAATGTGGCTGATTAGCATAGTCGCCGCTCTTAACGAATTCGTCGTAATGTCTCATGCTCTCCATAAGATAAAAGAGCAGTGCAAAGGTGTGCTGTGCAACAGAAGGCGTCGAATAACCTGCGATGTTGGCAACCTTGACTCCGTGAGCATTACATGCCGGTACATTGGCGTTGTCAAAACCGGTGGCAAACTCGCATATCAGCTTAAGCGAAGGAGCATCATCAAGAATCTTATCAGTAATCTGGCTCTTATTGATTACCAGCACCTGTGCACCATCAAGCCTCTCCCTGGCATTTTCATCAGTTATATTGTCATCGTAATATGTCACATCTCCCAACTCATCGTAGATGCTATAGTCCATATCATTTCCGACACTATCCTTATCTGCAATAACAATTTTCATAGAGCATGTTCCTTTCATCACTTTATTTCCGACATAATAACATATGCATAACCCACCGTCTCCATAGCGGAGCGCTTTTTTTGATATAGGAATTTTGGAGAAATTTCCTAATATCATAAAAAAGCCGCAGGGCGCGCTGTGCGCCCTACGGCCAATATACACCATGTGAGAATGATTAAGCAAATGGATTCTCTGTAGGGTAAGGAAGAGATGCAGGCTGGTTGTAGCCGATTGTCTCTGCTCCAACATACTTAAATACTTCGTAAAGAGCCTTTCCGAAGTGACCAAATGCAACTGCGCCGTGGTGAGGGAAGTTGCCCTGGATAAGTACGTGTCTGTAGAATCTGCCCATCTCAGGAATAGCGAATACACCGATACCACCGAATGATCTTGTAGGAACGTTAAGA
>JAILMY010000119.1 GCA_024692165.1 Butyrivibrio sp.
ATATGGCGATTTCCCTACTTATCATTTTTTTACTGCTGCTGATTGATAAGACCTATATCAAGATCGGAACTATACTCTGCATGGTCTGTGGCGGACCGATCATAGATTTTTTTACATGGATATTGCAGCTAATTCTTCCTGCAAATATGGGGCTGGTAGGCAGGGCGATGATGCTTGTCGCAGGATGTGTAATCCTTTCGTATGGCATGACTATCGTTATCAAGTCTGATGCAGGAACAGGACCTAACGACCTGGTAGCGGTAGTATTGTCCGATAAGATAAAAAAGAAGTTTGGAATTGTCAGATTGGTGGTTGATGCCGCGTTTGCAGCGATTGGATTTGTCCTGGGCGGAGTAGTTGGAGCAGGTACAATTGTATGCATCGCGCTTGTAGGCCCGGTTGCAGGCATCTTTTTACCCATAAATGAGCGCATGATACAGCGCATTCTTGGAAAATGACAAGAGCAAGGTTCTGCTATGACCATGACATGAAAAGAGTGAAGGAAACAGTAAGTGAATATCTTAAATGTAGAAAATGTATCCAAGGCTCATGGCGCTTAGCAAGGAAAAAGAGGAAGTCGATGCCGAGATTGAGCGCAAGATGGACCGGTATGTAGAGCTTCAGGAAATGGTTGACAGTTTTCAGGGAAAATAAAGAAAGAGAGGGTATATAGCATGAAACTGGAAGAGATAAACATAAGAGACCCGTTTGTTTTGCCATATAATGGCGTGTATTACATGTATGGGACAAGAGCCAAGACTTGTTGGGGAAAGGCGGATGGATTTGACTGCTATACAAGCACGGACCTGAAAGTGTGGGAGGGCCCCTTTGAAGTGTTCCATCGCCCGGCTGACTTTTGGGCGGACAAGAACTACTGGGCTCCGGAAGTGCACATCTATAAGGGCGGATTTTATATGTTTGCGACCTTTAATTCTGAGGCACTGGAAAAAAAGGGAACGATGATCTTATCATCCGATAGTCCCCTGGGACCTTTTAAAATCCACAGCGAAGGAAAAATAACACCTGATGCCTGGAACAGTCTTGACGGAACGTTTTATCTTTCGCCTGAAGGAAAACCATACATGGTGTTTTCCCATGAATGGGTGGACCTTGGAGACGGTCAGATATGTGCTGTAGAGTTATCCGACGATTTAAAACGTCCTGTTTCTGAGCCAAGAACTTTGTTTGCAGCTTCGGCAGCAAAGCCCTGGGTAAAGAGCATAGACCACAGATTATGGGAAGGACCGGTGTATGTTACTGACGGGCCGTTCCTTCACAGAAAAAAGGACGGAGAGCTTATAATGCTGTGGGCCACCATGGCAGAAGGCGGATATGCAGAAGCAATAGCAAGGTCAGACAACGGTGATATCGACGGAGCATGGTCAGTGGATGAAAAACCTTTATTTGACAAGGACGGCGGACACGGAATGGTCTTTGAGACCTTTGAGGGGGAGCAATATCTGGTTCTTCACCAGCCCAACGAGACTCCTTTGGAGCACCCAGTGTTTATCAGGTTTAACGAAAGTGAGATATGATGTTTGAGGAAATCTACAAGGGCGAATTTGATGGTGTCGCAGTGGGAAGAGTGTCGAGAAACCAGAAGTTTACCACTGCGCTTGGATTCTATCACAATGAGTATCAGATCCAGTACATCTATGGCGGAGAGCGATATTTCTTTTACGAAGGCTGTTGCTACCGAATGATGCCCGGAACCATCACTATTATTGACAAAGAAAAGATTGCCAAGACAAATATCATAGGCGGAAGCGGACATGACAGACTGCTTATTGAGCTGAAAGAAAGAGCAATAGCGCCTGTTTGCAGCCAGCTTGGTATCGATGTAAAAAAATTCTTTTCCGATCACCACGGTGTTTATCAGGTGGGGGATGATGAATTTGTGCAGAATACCTTGCAGACTATAGAGAATCTGGTCACATCCAAAAGAGATAAGCTCACAGCAGGGAAAATCAAGCTGGAAATATTACAGCTTATCTTTGAGCAGAACAGATGGGAAAGGAGAAAGCTTGGCAAATTCGTCGAGGAAGGTGTAATACCTCACATTGAGAAGCAAAAAAGAGTCCATCAGGTGGCGGATTATATCGCCGAAAATTACGACAAGATAGGCTCAGTATCCATGCTGGCTGATCAGTTTTATATGAGCAAAGCCTATCTTTGCAGAATTTTCAAGGAAGTGACCAATTTTACAATCTCTGAGTATATCAATCTTTATAGGATAGTAGCCAGCAAGCAGTATCTTATGGATGAGAATATGAGCATGGGAGAGATTGCAAACCGTCTCGGTTACGACAGTCTCACCTATTTTGAAAGAGTCTTCAAAAAACAAATGACAGTTTCTCCCCTTCAATATCGCAAATCTGTTTTAAAAGGGGCAGTAAATATAGTTTGAAAATCTAATTTGTTTTCACTTTATTGTCAGAAGTGCCCAAAAATATTGAAAATACAACCCTCTGGTTATAAGATTTTAACAACAAAAGACGTCTTGAAGTGAACTTTATAACACGAGTGAGAAGGAATTGTTGCAAATATGTTCGATTTTTAATGCAACAGGGACACCGGAGGGAAAAATGAAGAAAAAGTTAGTTAGTATATTATTGGCTGCAACAATGATTACAGGGGGACTGGCAGGCTGCGGAAGTGAGGCAGGCAGCACACAGACACCGGATGCAAATGAATCTGTGTCATCTGAAACTGCTACTTCAGAGGCCGCTCCTACTTCAGAAACACCCCAGGCTGAGAAAGCAGAAGAGAAAGAGGATGCAAGCGAGGAGCCTATTACTTTAAGGATGGCCTGGTGGGGGTCACAGGACAGGCATGACAAGACCATCGCGGCAATCGAATTATATGAGAGCCTCAATCCCAATGTTACTTTTGAATATGAGTATTATTCATTCGATGATTATTTTACAAAGCTGAAAACTCTCGTTGCTTCTGATGAGGTGTGGGATGTATTCCAGCTTGGCGGCAATTTCCCGATGTATCTGGACAAGATCTATCCGCTTGATGAGTTTATAGACTCAGGGGTTGTGGATGTTTCCAAGATTTCAGAGGCAAATCTTAAGACCACAAGAGAGACTGACGGAACACAGCTTGGTCTTACCAATGGTATAAATACTTACGGAATTGCCTATGATCCGGCTATGTTTGAGGAAGCAGGAGCTGAGCTTCCGACAGAGAACTGGACTTGGGAAGACTACCAAAAGGCTGCAGATACCATTACAGAAAAGCTTGGTATCTTTGGTTCCTCAACATTCCTTACTTCCGACTTTATTGCCGGATGCTCGACCTATATTGGACAGCAGGGCTCACTTGGTCAGTACAGCTTCTTCAATCTGGATCTTACGGGAATGGGATTTGATGATCCACAGATGCTTACTCCATACATTCAGATGAGAGCTGACATGATAAAGAAGGGATCATATCCCGACGCCGGTGCCTCAGCAGAGGTTACCAATATTGAAAATGACTTCCTGGTAACGGGCGAGGCTGCTATGACATGGGTAGCTGTAAACCAGTTCCCGACTATATACAATGTCTGCGCAGAGCAGGGAAGAGAACTTGCACTTGCCCCGCTTCCTAAAGTTAATGCCAGCGGCAACTCAGGTGCTCTGATCCAGTCCTCCCAGATGCTTTGTGTTTCACAGGATTCAGAACACAAAGAGGCCGCTGCAGCATTCATAAGCTGGTTTGAAAATGACGTTGACTGCAACAACATTCTTCAGGCTGAAAGAGGTATTCCTGCCAACGAAGATGTAAGAGCTGCTCTTGCTGCATCTGCAACAAAGGGACAGCAGATCATGTACGACTATGTTGACAGTGTGAGCAAGAATCCCACACCAAAGGAGTACAATGTTCTCTCTCCCGACGGACAGGATCAGGTTCAGGACAACTATCTGAACTATATTCAGCAGGTCGTAAGCGGCGAGATTACGGCATCTGAGGCAGCTGAAAAAACATATTCCGATGCACAGGCAATCTTTAATTGATATTTACTCTGAAAATCCTGCTCGCATAAAGCGGGCAGGATTTCTTTTCTCTATTTTTCTAAGGAAATGAAAGGGGAGTTTTTCCATGGTAGATACTAAGAGAACCGCTTCGACGCGCCTTAGTATGTTTTTCAATAACGACAATGTTGTGGGACATGTATTTGCGGCGCCGTTTATCTTTGGGTTCATCTGTTTTTCTTTTATTCCGATCTGTATGTCTTTATATTATGCTTTTACAGACTATTCGCTGGGAAGTAAGGTGGCTGTATTTGTGGGAGCCAAAAACTTCCTTATGCTGTTTGAGGATGAGGTCTTTATCAAGTCCATCAAAAAGACACTTCAATATGTATTTTTCGCAGTACCTTTAAAGCTTTCATTTGCGCTTCTTGTTGCCTTTGTTCTTACGAGAAAGAGCAGGATGGTAACCTTCTACAGATCTCTGTACTATGTTCCGTCCCTTGTGGGAGGCTCAGTGGCAGTGGCTCTTGTGTGGAAACAGCTTTTTGCAAGAAAGGGACTGTTTAACTCTGTTCTTATGAACATGGGATTTGAGAAGATTAACTGGTTTGGTAGTGAAGCGCTGGCCATTTATCCTCTTATTCTCATGGCAGTCTGGCAGTTTGGTTCGTCCATGATCATTTTTGCCGCAGGGTTAAAAGAGATACCGTCAACCTATTATGAGGCTGCACAGATTGATGGTGCAAATGGCTTTCAGAGTTTTTTCAGGATCACTCTGCCTTGCCTTTCGCCTATCATACTTTACAACCTTGTAATGCAGACAATTTCGTCATTCATGACCTTTACGCAGGCTTTTGTAATAACAGCAGGAGGCCCAAATAACGCCACAATGCTGTATGCGCTTAATGTTTATAATCAGGCTTTTAAATATAACAGGATGGGCTACGCCTGCGCTATGAGCTGGGTGATGCTGGTTGTTATGAGCCTTATAACACTTGTGATTTTCAGAACTTCAAAGTTCTGGGTATTTAGTGAATCAGAGAGCTGAGGGGGCAAAAGATCATGAGAGAAAAAAGACTGTTAAGAAAAATTTTTTACCACCTGCTGGTTATGCTCTTTGGTTTTATAATGATATATCCGGTTTTATGGATGATAAGCGGCTCTTTTAAGGACAACTCAGAAATACTGAGAGGAACTCTGAGCCTTATTCCAAAAGCCTTCAAAACCACCAACTATCACACCGGATGGAAGGGATTTGGCGGAACCACATTTTTTACATTCTTTAAAAATTCACTTTTGGTTACCACCATAGCCACCTTCGGAACGGTGTTGTCCTCATCACTTGTATCGTACTCTTTTTCGAGGATAAGATTTAAGGGAAGAAATCTTTGGTTTACCTTTATGCTGGCCACAATGATGCTGCCGGGACAGGTTATCATGATACCTCAGTACCTGATTTATTACAGACTTGGCCTGGTACCGGGCTATGTGCCTCTGGTTCTTCCGTATTTCTGCGGACAGGCGTTTTTTATATATCAGATGATGCAGTTCATGCAGGGAATACCGAGGGAGCTGGACGAGGCTGCCAAGATAGACGGCTGCAGCAAGTATGGGATTTACTCAAGAATTATTCTGCCGCTTTTAAAACCGGCTATAGTTACAACAATAATAATCCAGTTCTACTGGAAGTGGGATGACTATATGGGACCGCTCCTTTATTTATCCAGGCCACAGTCCTACACAGCATCCATCGCGATCAAATTGTTTGCCGATTCCGCGTCGGTAACTGACTACGGAGCAATGTTTGCCATGTCTACACTGTCTCTTGTTCCGGTATTTTTGATATTCCTGTTCTTTAACAAGTATCTGGTGGAAGGAATTGGAACCAGCGGATTGAAGGGATAAGCATATGGACGATACAAAAGTTGTTTTTAAGATTTCCAACGGGGCTGTACAAAAGCTTTTTGATACCGCATCTGAAAAATGTCTTTTGAACATTAAGGACTTCGCAGGCAGAAAGGTCCTGATAGAAGGCGGAGGCTATAACAAGGTATGGATTGAGACGCAGCCCATGGGAGGAGCCATGTATGGGAAAAGAAATCTCGAAGTGGCCTATAACAACCAGATGATTTTCATGGACTATCAAAGGGAAGACGGAAGATTGCCGGGCAGCATAGAGTATGCAAACGGCAAACTGATTCCTCAGTATGATAAGTTTCAGGGCTTTTGTTTTCCGGCTCCTGCCCTTGATGTATATTTCATGACAGGAAAAGACCCTCTGTACCTTCAAAGGCTATATGAAGTGCTAAGGAAATATGATGAATATCTTTGGAAAGTAAGAGATTCAGACAATGATGGCTGCCTTGAGAGCTGGTGCAGATTTGATACCGGTGAGGATAATGCGCTAAGGTACGGCGATGCTCCTGATTACTGGGAAAGTGATGAAGCACCAAAGGGTTATAACGTTGTCCCAATGGCATCCATGGACTTTATGAGTTATTCTTATGCGGCAAAAGAAACTATGGCTGAGATAGCGCTCATAGAAGGGAAAACAGAGCTTTACGACAGGCACAGAAAAGATGCTGACGAATTAAAAGTCAGGATAAGGGATATATTATGGAATGAAGAAAAAGGAGCCTTTTTTGACAGAGATAACAGGCACAGGCAGATGGATGTGCTGACTCACAATAATCTAAGGATGATGTATTGGAGGAGCATGTCAGCTGCGGATGCAGACAGGTTTGTAAAGGAGCATCTGCTGAGTGAAACGGAGTTCTGGACAAGGCTTCCGCTTCCTTCCGTATCAGTGTCAGACCCGCTTTACAGAAATGATGAGGTCAACAATTGGAGCGGACAATCCCAGGCTCTTACATATCAAAGAGCTATAACCGCGCTTGAAAACTACGGATACTATAACCTTATTCCGAAGCTTGGCAAAAAGCTCTTTGAAGCTATCGGAGAAGAATGTATTTTTGTTCAGCAGTATGATCCTTTTACAATGAAACCATCTCTGTACGGGATTGATGGAAAGCAGGATGCGTACGGGCCGGCGATGCTGGCGGTACTTGAATATATCAGCAGAATGTATGGCGTTGTTTTGTTGAGGGATAAACTCATATGGAGCAGCATAAGAGAAGATTCAGGCTACTATGAGCAGCATATAGGCGGTCATGTATATAAGCTTGAGCATGTAAAAGACAAAGCCTATGCCTTTATGGACGGAAAGCAGATAAGCTGCTTTAAGAGAGGAACCAGGCTGGAAACTGATCTGAGCGGAAAGGAACTTTTCAGGTACGATGATCTATAATATTTTGGATTATGGCGCGATCTCTGACGGCGAGACTAATTGCGCAAAGGCTATTCAGAGGGCGATTGATGACTGTAGCGTGACAGGGGGAAGAGTGTGCATTCCTGCGGGGCATTTTTTGTCAGGCACAATTCGTCTTAAATCAAATGTTGAGCTTTACCTTGAACACGGAGCAGTGCTTTTATCAAGCCTTGATGAAGCAGATACCATAGACTACTTCAGGGAATGTGACAATGAGAATGAAGTGGACGGATGGGAAGGAGGGTGCTTTCTCTTTGCGCTTCATGAAAAGAATATAGCTATAACGGGAACCGGAATAATTGATGGACAGGGCAGTAAGACATTTTTTGACGACGATCCGGAGCATGCAGATGAGGGAAGCCCTCTTGCTGTAAAGGGCTTCAGACCGAGGATGAGCTACTTTGAAGATGTTGAAGGTCTTTTTGTATCAGACATAACCTTCAGGGATTCAGCCTTTTGGACTCTTCATATGGCAGGGTGTAGAAATGTCAGGATTGAGAACATTGCTATTGAAAACAACAAAAGGGGTCCCAATACCGACGGTATAGACCCTGATTGCTGTCAGGATGTTATCATAAGGGGCTGCAGGATAACCAGCGGGGATGACAGTGTGGTAATAAAATCCACAGCTCCAATGCATAAAAAATACGGAGATTGCAGAAATATTATTGTAAGTGACTGCATTCTTTCATCCAGCTGCTCCGCTGTAAAGATCGGCACCGAGACATATGGCGATATCCATGATGTGCTCGTATCGGATTGCATTGTAAAGGACTGCATCAGAGGTATAGGAATCTGGTCCAGAGATGGCGGAGAAATTTATGATATCAGAATTCATCATATCCAGGGAAATACCAGAAACTTTGCCGATTCAAGGATAAGAAAGAGCGGAGTCTTCAGCTGGTGGGGAAATGGCGAACCTATAGCTATTACGGCCACAAAGAGGGAAAATACAGACAGGATTCCCGGAAAAGTGCATGATATTTTTTTGGAGCAGATACACTTAAAATGCGAAGGGCCTGTGCTTATGCTGGGGGAAGAATATTCACCGATTGAGAGAATTTCAGTTAAGGAGTCTGTATTTCTTTTTAAGGACAGGGGAGAGAACATAAAAAGAGAAATTGATGAACGCCCCTCTGCACGGGGAAGATACATGGAAAATGTTGAAGATACTTTCCTTCGCTGCACCAAAGATGTCACTATCGACGCGGATTTTATGTAAAGGGGTAAGTTAAGGGGACGGTTCTTCTGACTGCTGAAAAGCAGTCAGAAGAACCGTCCCCTTGACTTACCCCTTGACTTTCGCGTTTTTTGTGCTTTTATTTCATCTGTGCGTATTCTTCTTTTGTGAAGAACTGCGTGGATTTAAGGTACTTTGGAATGTTCTTGGACTCTCCGTTGATTCTGATATCAGCGTGGTGATTTGCAATCTCAAGAACGTATTCATTCTGGTCTGTAGGAAGTTTGCCTACGATGGTTACTCTGATCTTCAGATACTTATCAAGGTTTGGAATATCGAAGAGAGAAAGGAATCTCTTGCATCTGCCCTTGAAGGAAATCTCAGGATCAAGGTTATCGAGGTTGGTGTTATTGAACTCAAATACTACGTTCAGCCAGCCATCCTCCATGTACAGTGCTGTATCGCAGAATTCCTCAACATATTCTCTGTTCTGACTTGCCCTGGAGATTCTTGAAAACTCCTCAAGCTCGTCCACAAAGGTAAGGAATGAGCTGCTATCAATAGTCTGAATCTGATAGCTGTCGCAGGTGTGATTGGAAATGGATGACAGAATATCGTGCAATGTCATAATTCTTGCATCCGGCATGGGAATAAGCCAATCCGACCTGTCATAATCAACATCCTGGAATACCTGCAGATTCTTCATAAGAAGGAAAGCGCTCATGATTCCGTGCTGAT
>JAILMY010000017.1 GCA_024692165.1 Butyrivibrio sp.
AACCTTAGGATCGTCTCCCTCTACGAAATATGGCTTCCAACCCATACCTGTGAAGAAGTTCTCAAGCTCCTCATGTGACATACGAGCAAGGATAGTTGGGTTAGAAATCTTGAATCCATTGAGGTGAAGAATTGGAAGTACCGCACCATCTGTAATAGGATTAAGGAACTTATTAGACTGCCATGAAGTAGCAAGTGGGCCTGTCTCAGCCTCGCCATCACCTACTACGCAAGCTGCGATAAGCTCTGGGTTATCAAATACTGCACCAAAAGCGTGAGCGATTGAGTAACCAAGCTCACCACCCTCATGGATAGAACCTGGCGTCTCAGGTGCTACATGGCTTGAAATTCCGCCTGGGAATGAGAACTGCTTGCAAAGCTTCTGAAGGCCATCCATATCACGGCTGATATTAGGATAAACTTCGCTATATGAGCCCTCGAGGTATGTGTTGGCAACAAAGAAGTTACCGCCGTGACCTGGGCCTGAAATAAGGATCATATCCTGATCGTACTTGTTAATTACTCTGTTAAGGTGAACATAGATAAAGTTCTGTCCGGGAACTGTTCCCCAATGTCCTACAATCTTCTTCTTGATGTGCTCTTTCTTAAGTGGCTCACGAAGAAGAGGATTCTCTAAAAGATACAACTGTGCTGCTGCGAGATAGTTGGTGGCACGCCAATAGGCATCCATTTTCCCCAAATACTCGTCAGTAATCTGACTGTGATTCATAACATTCTCCTCTTTTGTTAAATATTTATCATCCACCATAGTACTATCTTATTTTTGACCTTTTATTTCTATTTATTTCTTGTCAAAGATTGCCTAATAATTGCGCAGGCATTTTAAATCTGTGCAAACAAAAAGAGCGTGTATCCGCATAAATACTGGAATACACGCTCTTTTTTTCATGTTTTACAAGTAAGTTCCGATCTCGTCTTCGACTCGCCGGAACACGTTCGAACTAGCCTCGAAAATACTTCGTCAAGTCCTCTTAGCCTGCGTTAGCAAGTCCTGTTGTAATCTGTGTCTGCTCTCCGCTAGGTGCGCCGTACTTAGCTGCTGTGATATTTCCGCCAAGTACTTCTTTTACATAGTCCATAACAGCCTCGTCAAGAACGATACCTGTATCGAACTGACCGCTGGCATTGGTGAATATGTAATATGTATCTCCGCCAGCTGCACAGAAGTTGTTTGTTACAACTGCGTAAGTATCTGTCATTGAGAATGGCTGACCATTGATGCTCTGGATAGATACACGGCTGATAGCTGCAGGCTTATAGTATGTTGATGCAGGATAAGCAGGTCCCTGCTTGAAGCTCTTTGTTGTATCGATTGTGAACTCGATACCTGCTGTCTGAGGATATCCGCCTATAGATGAAGGTGTGCAGTATGTAGATGCCTCAAGAGCCTCTAAGAGCTCAGCACCTGTTACATATACAACTGCTACTGTGTTTCCGAAAGGAAGTACAGTATTAAGGTCCTTCTTTGTAACATCGCCTGCCTTGATAGCTGCTCTGATTCCACCACCGTTTGTTATAGCAACAACGTGGTTTTCATCAACTGTAAGAGCTCCCGGAGCCTTAAGGATTGACCACTTCATAGCGTCAGTAATAAGGTCGCCAAGGTTTGTCTCCTGAGTTCTGTTTCCAGGCGCTTTGTCGCCCACAAGGAGAACCTCAGACTTCGCA
Source organism: Butyrivibrio sp. (assembly GCA_024692165.1). GTDB lineage: Bacteria > Bacillota > Clostridia > Lachnospirales > Lachnospiraceae > Butyrivibrio. Next base: position 1,689 of record JAILMY010000017.1, read on the forward strand.
AAAGTAACACCGTACTCAGCATCCACTCTCTTGAAGATTTCATTAGCCTTTGCAGCTGTTGTTACCTGCTCCTGAAGGCGCTCAGTAGAAATAAGATATCTGTCTTCGATGGTCTTTGTTGCGTTATCAATAACTACAACGCCAAGATCCTCAAGCTTTGTTCCTGTAGACTGAATAGGCTCGTTCTTGGCTCCTGCAGTCATTACAGTATGTGAATGGCCATCGAGCATAAGATCAATACCCTTTGTCTTAGCATAAACATCAACACTTCTGTGTCCGTCCGGAGCTGACTCATCATCTACTCCAAGGTGAGAAAGGCAGATAACAAGATCTGCACCACCGGCCTTAAGGGTGTCAACCTGTTCCTGAGCGCATTTTACCAGCTCATCCTTTGCAAGGAATGTTAATCCCTGAATAAGAGCAGGGTTAACCTTAGTCTGGGTCTCAGGTGTCTCCATACCAAAGAAACCGATCTTAACGCCTGATTTTGTTGTATAAATGTAGTTTGGATTGAAAAGAGGTGCACCGTTAGCACCAAGAATATCTGCGCATACAACCTTAAATTTTGCCTTACCAAGGTTATTTACCAGCTGATAATAACCATAGTCAAACTCATGGTTTCCAAGAGTTACGATATCGTAGCCTGCTGCGTTCATCATTGTGATGGCATCAGCACCCTTGGTTGTGCTTACATAAGGAGTTCCCTGGCTGAAATCTCCGGCATCCGCAAGAATAACTTCAGCTCCTCTTGCTGCAAGATTTTCTTTTACAGAAGCTACCAATGCATACTTACTGATAGCACCGTGCATATCGTTAGTATGAAGGATTACGGTCTTTCCACTAAGATCTGCCGGTATGCTTAAGATTGTCTTAACTTCTGCCTTAGGCTCATAAGCATAAGCCACAGATGAAGGCAACGCTACAGTCAAAGTAAGCGCCAGAGCCACTGCGAAAGAAAGCAGTTTTTTTACACACTTTTTGCTTGTTCTCATACACATTTCTCTCCTTTTTTAGAATTTGTTCGGTAAATTCTATTATAAAGCAAAAATGTCTGAATGTTGACAAAAAAATATGTGGATTGACTTGTAAAAAATGCTCAATCCACATACATATCCTGAATCTTATTTATCTTATCAAAGCTTTTTACGAAGGCATCAACCACCCGAGGCGAAAACTGGGTTCCTCGCTGGCTTATGATCTCTTTCTTTGCTACGTTCCTTTCCCAGGCTTCCTTGTAAGCTCTTTTGCTGGTAAGCGCATCGTACACATCTACGACCGATACAATCTGCGCAGCAATCGAAATGTTGTTTCCATCGATGCCCCTTGGATATCCCTTACCGTCCCAACGTTCATGATGCTCGTAGGCTATGTCCCTTGCCATTGAAATTACTTCTCCCTTGGAGTTGGCGAGAATTTCTTTTCCGTAGACCGTGTGCTGACACATGATCTTTCGCTCTTCCGAAGTAAGGGCCCCCGGCTTTTCCAGGATTTCCCTGGGGATAAGAAGCTTACCGAAATCATGCATCATAGAGGCAATCCTTATTCTCTCCACCTCATCGTCGCTTAAACCACACTCTTTTGCCAGGACCGCAGAATACTCGGATACTCGTCTGATGTGCTGTCCGGTCTCGCCGCTCTTAGCTTCTGAAAACTCAGCAAATTTCTGAATGATATCCCTCTGACCGTCTTGGAGCTCCTGCATATATTCCAGCTTCTCAGCCTGAACCTTTGCAGTCTTGATATTCATACTGGTAACCCCGACGAAGAAGAAAAACGAAACTACCGCCATAGCATCCATCCAGATGTTTTTCAGGTCGAAGTCTCCGTTTACTATTCCGGGGAAAATAAAATACACCTCAAATAGAGCTTCCAGCAAGAAAAAGAGTCCGACCTGATAATGCAAAACAGGCCGCCATTCTATGCTTCTCGAATGCTCCACCACATACATAAGGTTTGTCCTGAGAAACACAGCTATTACCATGATTATACAAATAAAGATCAGGAAGTAAGAAATAGCAGATACTGCCATGACCAGGCAAAGCCTGTCCAGAATAACATACATGAGATAAACCGTGGCTGCTACAGTCCAGTGTTCTTTTAGCATTAAAGTAAAAATATAGATGGGAATAATATAGGCAATGGCATCTGTAGAGATTTTGAAAAGAGCGTTAATTCCAATTTCAACCTGAGGATCTGCTCCCTTCAGGAGATCATTAATGTATACTGCATGAATTATATCGGAGATTCTTTCGGTGGCGATTGCCACTATTGTACCTGAAATTGCAAACAACACAAGAAAGCGGGGCAAAAACCACTTTTTGCTTTCACCTCGCAGGGTTAGAAAAGTATATGTAAGGGCAAACCATGCTCCCACAAGCAACCTGGGCCAATAGTAAACTATGATTTCAATCATAAAGTTTCCGTCTCTGTTATTCCTCCTCTGAACCGGCAAATACTTTATTTACTGCCGTAATAACATCTGAAGCCGTGAAAGGCTTGATAACAAAGTCTTTTGCCCCTCTTTTAATGGCCATAACGATCATGTTTTCGTATTTCTGATCAGAGCACATGATAACATTGGCATCAGGATCATACTTCATAACCTCTGCCAGTGCATCAATTCCGTTCATCTTAGGCATGTTAATATCAAGGATCAAAAGATCCGGCTTTTTCTCCTTGTAATACTCTACAGCCTTTACTCCATCTGTGGCTTCCCCTATGATCTGGAATTTCTCGGGATCCAGCGCAGATTTAAGCATTTCTCTCATAAAAGTAGTATCATCTGCAATAAGTATTCTTTTCTTCATATCGCCACTCCTTATATGTATACACCATGTACTTATATTATGCCTTCGTCGCTACCATTTTTTCAAATAAAAAAATATTAAAATATGTTAATATTATATTCCAAAATTCTGTATATCGCTCGCTTTAATAGTTTCCGTACTAAATCCCTTTTCTCTGATAATAATTCTCTTATTCGCCAGACGACCTCCACTTTCAATAGTCTTAATAATCTCGTCCAGATAGCTTGCCTGATAAGGATTGCACTGTCCATCATAATTCCAGCTTCTCTTCATCAGCTCCTCCATCGCCCATTTGTTGCAGTCAAAGCTGATGATTGCCACAGCTCCGTCCGGGCCATGGCTTATGCCGTACTCATCAAGGGCCTCCACGGCTCCTTTGGCCATATCATCGTTTTCTGAATAGACAACATTAAAGGTGGTTCCCTTGGCTAAAGCATCCAATACGATAGCTTTGGCCTGCTCTCTGTCCCAGTTAGCCGTCTCCTGCCTCATTATTTTCCAGTTGAATTCCGAGTGAACCTTATCCTCAATGGCATAACTTCTTCCCTTCTGAGCTGAGCTCCCTAAGGCTCCCTGCAGATGAATAATCTTATACTTCTTAAGCTGAAGGCTTTCAAGATATTCAACTGCAAGCTGTCCCTCCATTAGCATATCTGACACCACTGAGGCTTCATAGAGACTTTCATCCTCATCTATCATCCGGTCAAACAGTATTACCTTAACCCCGGTATACTTAGCCTCATTTAAAAGAGAATTCCAACCTTCGGTATCAGCCGCAGCTATAAGGAGATATTCTACCCCATCCTCGATGAACGCCCTTGCCATTTCTATCTGCGTCCCGTTGTCCATGCTATAGGCAAAAGATGCATCGTAGCCTCTTTCAGCCGTAAATCTTTCCTCCAAGTCTCTTACATTTGCTGTTCTGTAACCGGATTCGCTGGCCTCCAGGTTTATAATTCCAACCTTTATCTTGTGTTCTCTTCTGCTTAATGGGCGCCATACATTGTATTTAGTCGTACTCCCACACGCCACAAGGGCTAGCGCCGTTACCAGCGCTAGCCAGATACAAAGTATTCTTTTTAGCTTCCCATTATTGAGCATACTCATATTCATCCGTGCGAACTGCGCTTACAATGAGTCTCCTATCGTCCTTGTTTGTACAGGTTGCAAGGGTGATTACATGATCAGACTCATTGGTTGTTATACCTGAATTGCAGTATGAGCCGCTCTCGATCTCCTTGAGCATCTTATAGTATCCCGTAGGCTCTTTTCCATAAACCCAGAATACATCGTGGTTGTCAGCCACTTCCTCATATGCAAAAATCTGATATCTGTAAACCTTATCCTCTGTGAATATCTGGAAATACTGGTGATCCTCGTAATACCCAGGGGTATTCATGTAATATCTCAGTCTTCCAAACATCGACAGATCTCTCATATTATGGCCGTAGATCAGGCTGTGAGGGTCGGTAAAATCAGGTGTTGACTCCCCATCAATAAAGATGGCTCCGGCCTTTGCCTTCTCTCCGGTATAAGTTGTCTTAAGGTACTTGGCATTATCCCCTGAGTACATGATAGGATAGCTGATATTCTCGTTTTCGAAATATATCCAGCCTACCACCTCCGGGTACTCTTCCTGGAGCTCCTTAAGGTTTACCTGTGCGCAATCCCACCAGTCGTATCTGTCCTCTTCTCCGGCCAGTTCCTTGATCTCCTGCACGTACTCGTCGACTTCTTCCTCTTCAACTGTATCAACGTAGGTAACATCTGCATCTGAATACAGGCTCTCTGTCTTGTAATACTGCAAAAGAGTTGATGCCAGCACGATACATGACACAAGGATCACAGCTGTACTAAGTGTCAAAAGGACTTTCGCTCTGTTCTCTTTTATCTTCCTGGCAATAAACTTCAAGGTGGTCTTGATCAAAACCCCTGCCAAAAGCATATACACCTGGAACTTTGTCCTCTTCTTTGGCTTATCCGGATCCCTTGTGGAATCAACGATCGCCTTGGCTGAAAGTCCAAAGGTGGTTATGCCTGATACCAAAAGTAGTACCCATAGCCATACGATTGGGAGGTCATCGTGGGTCTTCGGAGCTCTGGCGCCGTTGACGTCACCGTCTTCATCTTCAGCGGCCGCTTTTGCTGCGGCTTTGGAAGCCTCCAGGCTGGTACCTGTTGAGGCGCCAAATCCTGCAGTAATATAAGTATCTGCTGTAATCTTAGTTGTATCAAAATTGAATGCTGTCGCCTTACTGCTATTGTCCTTTGTAACGGGTGTATTTGGAGAACTAGAAATCCAATACCAGCCCTTAAATGGATTTCCATCCTTAGCTGAAGGGTCATCCGGTTTAGATACCTTTTCTCCAACAGCGACTTTTACCGTTGATTTCGAAGAACCATTGTCAAATGTGACAGTATATAACTTTTTATAATAAGCATATATAAACGTATTATCACTGTTAATGGTCGTTTTTTCGAAGTCAAACTCCGTAGAAGTTGCTGTTGCGTTTGTAGCACTTACACTTTTTGTTGTCCATCCGACAAATTTATATCCGTCTTTTTCTGATGGATCCTTGGGTTTTTCAACTTTGCTTCCCTTAGGTACTTGTGTTGTGCTTATTGTTGAACCATTAATATTGTCTTTAAAAGTAACTGTACAATACGTAACAGGTTTATAAGCTATTGCAAAAACCGAGAACTTGTCCGAATATATAGTTATTTTATTATTCTTCGAATCTAAACTAATATCGCCATTTGATGCTTTTAATTCAGTAGAACTGTAACTACCAGCCGAAGTTCCCTTATGTGATCTATACACCCTAATATCGTCTTTACCTGAAAAATCGTAGGATACTTCAAGTTTTATTTTATTGGGTAGTACATAAACCGATTCCTCAGGATTTGTACCTACAGTCTTTGAAATACTTGCGTCGAAATACTCTGCCTCGTATTTCTTTGAAGTACTACCTGAAGTATAAGTTGGCAATGATATCTTAGAGCCACCTGTAGAAGAAGCGCTTGACTCTGTGATAGCCAAATTGACCAAAACCGTTTCGTCAACTGTCCCCAACGACTTCGCATAGTTAGATAGTTCGTTGCCTACAAGCTTAACTGTTTTTATTCCATCTCCGTTAATAGTACATGGATCACTTTCAGCAATCTTTTCAACCTTTTCAAGCGCAGCATTTTCTGATACTCCGCCTAATGACATATCAAATTTAATTGGCGTAGTCGATACGTCCCATGACAAACTCACAGCTGCTGGATCAGCATCATCTATAGTATTATCTATAGCACCACTAGAACTGTCATATGGGTTAAAACCCGACGAACTACCCATATAATAATCACTTGCAGATGTCTTTGGTATGATTTTCAGAGAATAGATGTCATCAATATCATTATTAACAGATTCCTGTGCTCTTGCTATTGTAGATGTGCCAATTACGGACATACTCTCGAGCTTATTATTACTTATTTTTTGCTCAATACAATTACTCTCTATACCTGCTATCTGACAAGTCGCTCCAATAGCTAACTTGTCATAACTAGTGCTATCTTGCTTAATGGATATATGAAGTTTATTTGTATCACTATCAAAAGCAAAATGTAAGTATTCCAAATGACTTTGGTTTGAATCCCAGCCAACTGTAGACACGTCGCCAGTATTACTGAAAATACGCCATCCTTCGCCATCAACTGTAGTCTGCTGCATTATTGTGTTAGTTCCGCTGGTATCCTCGCCTACAACATCAAATACCAAATTAGGATCATCGTTTGTGCCGATGTTATAGATTGTATATGCAATAGTTCCATTACTCACATAACATTGCTCGTCTGAAGCGCCACAATTTACTCCCCATCCGCGCGAATCGCCCTTTGGAGTTATGATCTGTATTGATTTGCTCGGTGTTTTATTTATAACGCACCTATACCATCTTCCTTCCTTAGCGAAGGACCCTGTTTCTGAGTACTGGTAATATTTTTGATTAGCTAATTCAATATCATTCCAATCATCTTCACTATCACTGTTTGTTAAGCTTTCCTGCCACTGATATATGACTCCATTGTTCTCATTTTTAACAGGGATTTCGATTTTAAAAGAATTCCTTCCCAACGTAATTGCTGTAGGATATCCTTCATTGTCAGCTGATGCATTTGAGAAAGTCTCATCCTTCAAATTTACTGTTTTGGGCTCATTATTATATATTACGGTTATTGACTTTGTGCCCTGATCAGCAAATAGTTTCTTAACAATTAAGAAATACTCTCCTGCGCTGTCCTCCTGGTATAAACCATCTGCAGTTACTGTCGCTACATGTGAATTATTAACTGCAAGTTTTCGCACATCAAAATATTTATCATCACCTTCATTAATTGTTACGCTTGTTATATTTCCTGCATCACCGAATTTACTGTCAAATTCAGTTTCTAAATTAAGGATTTGTTCATCTAGGTTATAAGTTATTGCTTCAGAAAGCTTAAATACTAACGAATATGTTGAAAATCCGTCAGTTTCAGCTTCTAAAGCCAACTCATCTTCGCCGTCAACAACTGTAGCTTCAAGCTTATTAACTAAAAATTCTCCATCAATTGAAGCTAAGCTTTCATCAGTTTCTGCGGCCTCTGCATTTTCATCATTGACCCCAGCATCAGCTGCGGCTGTTTCCTCAGCCTCAACGATATGGTAAATGTCTGCATCATAATCATCATTCGAAACTTCCTCAGTTTCAAATGATACGAATACTCTACCCTTCTCAGTGTCTGGCTCTATCTCATTTCCATCCTTATCACGGATCTGAATGTCAAAGGTGTATGCCTTAACGATTCTTGTTTCCTCTTCAAGCTGCTCTTCTACCTTGTCCTGAACCTTCTTCTCATCCTCTTCCTGAAGCTTCTGGGCAAACAGAGTAGCGCCCTCCGGGAATACTCCCTCATCAGCGCGAACACGGATCTTTACATCATCAACGCTTACTACTTCATCAAAGGCATAGTACTCATCAACGATGGTAACTGTGATAGTTGGAAGCTCTGCCTCAATGTAGTAATAATCAGGGATTACCAGCACCGGAACAAAGGTAAACTGTGCATCTAAAACATCAGAACTGAAAGTACCTGCATCGCTTCTGGATGGATCAAGGATCCACTCAATGCCTGATACCATTTCAATGCTTTCGTAATCAGCAGCATCACTGCCTTCTCCGCTTTCGTCAGTCTCGTTTTCGTCTGAAGCTTCTGCTTCCTCTTCTGCAGGTTCTTCTACTTCAGCTGCACGAACCATAAGAGGTCTGAAAACAGAGATAATCCTGCTTATAAGGTCATCTGCTGACTCGCTGTCTTCTCCTGCGTCTTCATTTCCTTCATCGACAGGTGCTTCATCAACAGGAGTTTCATCAGCAGCGTCATCGTTATCATCAGAGTTCTCCTGCTGCTCTTCTTCCTTCTGTTCCGGCTCTTCTGTTGTCTCCTCTTTGGTCTCAGGCTCTTTTTCCGGCTCACTAATAGTAGCCCCGGAGCCACTTCCGCTATCGGAGACTATTTCCTCATAGTTATTATCTACTTCCTCATAATCTTCGTAATGCTCTTCTTCCTCTTCGCTCTCTGATTCTGCTGTAGACTGATCTACTGCTGAGTCTGAATCTGGCCCGAAGAATATAACTTCTTCACCGTCAATGAGTACCTTTGAAGAGCCATCAGATTCCTCGTCCTCGTCCTCATTCTCTTCTTCCTCTTCATCTTCGCTGCTGGCTGAGGATGCAGCTTCTGCGTCCTCTTCCTCTAGCTCTGTGATAAGCTCTCTTTCTCTTCCGAGCTGCTCTTCAATTCTGTCCTCTCTGTCAAGATCAGCCACAACTTTGATCTCAAGAGTGTCCGGAAAATTAATTTCTTCAAGGTTTCCGCCAAGTTTAAGCTTCTGATTTATGATTTCTTCTGGGAGTTCAGTAAAAGATTGGATTTTCACATAGTCGATGTCATCAAAATAAGAGTCAGATGCGCTCGCTTCCTGACTTTCTTCCTCTGATTCCTCATCAGCTTCTTCCGCCGCCTCTTCTTCAGTGGCGGCCACTGTTGATTCATCAATATGCTGTTCGACGGCAAGGGAAGTGAATCCAACGTTAGACAAGAATAAAACGTTAGCGATAAGAACAGAAATCAGTCTTTTTCTCATAGGTCAAACCCCCAAAATGCAATATTTTGTAGTATCTCTCAGCAAAAGAGTTCTACTTCTATTTTATCGAAATAATATTACATTATGGTTAGGTTTTCGTAAAATTTTATAGTCTTTTTATACTTTCGTAAGTATTTAGATTCACCAAAAACAGCCGGCGCGATAATTCAAAACATAATAAAAAGGCCTTCGCACCTTATACAGATGCGAAGACCTCTTTTGATATACGCTGTAAGCGCCCTATTTTAGCCAATCACGATTGTCTGACCAATCTTAAGCTTTGAGAAAATTGAAATCTCAGGGTTAAGACGAAGAAGCTCAGACAGTGTCATCTTGTTTCTTCTGGCGATCTTATAGAGAGAATCGCCCTTTACAACTGTATAAGCGTCGCCGGATACCACTACTTTTTCAGCCGGAGCCTTATCAGTTACGGTTACGAGATAGTTACCGCCCTGATTCATGGCAAATGCCGCATTTCCGATATCGATAATTCTGAAGCTGCCGCAATAATCAAGCTGAGTGCCGGCTTCATTAAGTCTGTAGAGATTTGCGTATTTTCCCGCATTCTCTTTTCCCAGGGCAACGTGCATATTAACTGTGCAAGGGAATGTTCCGGTATTCTTGATAGAAAACTGCTTGGCTGAAAGTGCATTTTTAACGGCAATAAGCCTCTCAGGAATGACCTTTGTATTATTGCTAAGTGAAAGGTCAATCTTGCTGTCAGCTGAAATCGTTGGCATTTTGATATCTGTTCCTGTTAATGTGAGTGCAACACCGCCAATACTGTGGATTGCAAGGGTTGAATTCTTGCCCTTTAAAAGACTCAGAATTGAAGCGGGAATTACTGTCTCTTTATCAGCGTTGATATCCAAAGTGCCTGCAAGGGCAAGGCTCTGAAGGCGGTTTGCAACTACAGGCCATGTAATGGCGCCTGCCACAGCTGGAGTGCGGCTTGGAGTCACATTTACTACAGGTGCAGGACTCTGGGAAGCTGCGCTGTATGTTGGAGCGCTCTGAGCTGGCTGATAATCAGATGATCTCTGGTTCTGTGAGCTGCTTCCTGAATTACCTGAACTTGAATTCGAAGGAGCATTCTGAGACGGCGCATCCTGAGATGGTGTCTCGGGCGCTGGCTCAGTCGGATTCTCCTCTGCAGGAGTTTCCTCAGCCGGAGTTTCAGGCTCAGCCGGTGTTCCTTCTGCATAGGCTGTTGCCTCATAGAAGCCCTCTTTGTCTGTTACTGTGTTAAGCATTGTAGCGCTGCCTTCGCCAACTCTGAAGAAGAATGTCACTGCAGATGCCTCATCTACTGTGAAGCTTCCGCTTAGAGACCCTTCCTGTCCGTCGATAACGTTGTTCCAATCATAAGTTCCTGGCTCGATGAAGGCTGTTGCCATATATGCATTTCTAGCGGTCTGAAGCATAGGATAAGCTTCTGTCGCACCATCTTTTCCCAAAGAAAGCTCTACCTGGGCAGTTCCGATAGCCTTTTCGTAGGTCTCACCACCGGCGAGTCTGAAGCTTGTAACTCCGTCACTGATAGAATCAAATACGTCCTTAGTTACAGAGTTTGCCCAGACTATGATGGAGCCTGTGCCTTCGCCGCCGGGAATAGTGGTCTTTTTATTCTCTGATGGTACCTCGCCATTACTCCAGACTCTGTCAAAGTTGATCTTGTACTGATATGTAATTGATGCTGCAGGATAAGTAAAATCAAGGGTTCTGGCAAAAACACCGCCGCCAACATAATTGATTGTTGAAAGAGGATTGGCCTGATCCCAGCCACCAAACTCCTTAAACTCCTCAACACCGTTTCTGTTAAAGAAATTTCCTGTCCAGTTAGCCACCTTCTTGATGTCCTGGACCGGATTTCCGTAGGCATCCTCGTGCTCATCCTGGCTGGTAGCAACGGTGTTTTCCAGTGCAAAGTAGCGGATTATCACATCCTGTGCTGCTGAGCTTTCACGGATTGTTCCGGTATAAATCTCTTCGCCGTTTCTAGTGATGGAATAAGCAGTAACTCCACCCGTAAAGGTAGCTGTTGTCTCATACATTCCCTGCTCGTAGAGGCTCATGTTGTAGCCGGCGTCTCCGATGCGTACCTGTAAATAGTCACCGGGCGCAACGGATACTTCCTGCTGAGGATCCTCGGAAGGCTCTTCGGAAGGTTCCTCTGAGGGTTCCTCTGAAGGGTCTGGCTCCGGGCCGTTTGCTACTTCAAGCTCAAACATACTTGCATAGACGCTGTTTATCTTTGTCACGTGAATGCGAACATAGCGGAAGCTTGTTTCCGGGAAAAAGACAGTCTGGGCGCCCTCTGCGCTGCTGTTTCCTGTGGTTATTTCTGTGTATCCGTTTTCTGGATCATCGCTTCCTTCAATTACATATTCTGTGTTGTAGGAATCAGCATAGTCACCGGTTCCGCCCCAGTACAAAGTAACCTGATTAAAGGTCTTTGTGCTTCCGAGATCCACACCAAACCAGGGATCCGGGTCTTCAGGATGCAGAACAATGAAGGAAGTATAGCTTCCGTCTGTCAGGTTACCTACGTTTCTCGCGCCAATTCCTGCGCTGCTTCCTCTTGCGTTAGATGAAGCAAGGCCCTGTTTCTGAATTGCAAGGTTGGCACCGGGTTCAATACCGCGGTCTGTAAGGTCCGGTACATTGTTTAAATCTCTGTAGATGTTTGCGAACTCATGAGCCTTCTGCTCAATAAGATTTACTGTCTGAATATCATAGTCCACACGGTTGTTGCGATAGTCTGAACTCTCTACGAGGCCCTGCACTACGGCAGCATCATCATCTGAAAACTGTAAAGCAGACTGCTCAGAGCCCATAATGGTGTAAAAAATTGAGCTGGCTGAAACGAGGGATGCCAGATCATTGCCATGTACGTTATCACCGGAACGATACCAGTGCTTACCCTCGTTGAAATACAGATCATAGTATGCTTCGCCGCTGGGAGCCAAAAGAGCACCGTTGTCCTTGGCAACCGCTACATAAGCGTCTGTGAAGCTTGTCTGCATGGAACTGAACACATCCTCATTTGCCCAAGGCATGTACAAAACCAGCTGAGGATGATTTGGCGCCTCATCAATCCAGGGCTTAAAAGCATCCACGCCCTGTCTTAATAAAGACTCGTTAAAACCTGAGGATTTCTCCTGAAGAACTACATAGTCATAGTTACCGTCTACAATGGCAGCTCTTGTGCTGGCTGCCAGAATATCAGCCTGATCGAATAAAGAAGCTCCCATCTGTGTTCTTGTGTCGATGGTTGCGTCAATTGAAACACGGGCCAGGAGCTGTTCAAGCTTACTTGCCACGTTGTTGTACCTGGTCAGACTGTTTCCCACCATAAGGATACGCATGGCATTATCTGTCGCCTCTTCAGCTTCAGGCTGTTCTAAAAGCTCTTCAGACTCTGTCTCTGTCGCAAAAGCCTGTACAGGTCCTATGCTGATACCAAGGAACAATGCCAGTATCATAGCGATAAATGCCCTAAAAAAACCTTTCTTCATACTCTGTGATTTCTCTCCTTCCATCTGATCGCGCGCGCAAACATGTATCAAATATGCACCAATTATAGGTGTTCGAAATCTTGAATAACACAATCAGATTCTATATGATGATATATACTGGAAGATATATGAGAAAGGTCGAGGAAATCATGGAACTTTTACAGCTTCGCTATTTTCGCACCGCAGCAATGCTTGAAAACTTCACAAAGGCAGCTGAATATCACCAGATCCCTCAGTCTGCCATCAGCAAAACTGTGAAAAATCTGGAACGGGAGCTTGGCTGCGAGCTCTTTTCCCGAAACGGAAAAAAGATAGCTCTGAATGATAACGGAAAAATGTTCCTGGAAAAAATAGATACCGCCCTAAAGAGCATAGATAGCGGCGTTGAAGAACTTAAAGGGCATAAGCTGAATGTGATCGGAATAAGGATTTTCAGCGGAATCCACTTCGTCTCAAAGATGATAGGCGAATTTGAGAAAGAACACAGGAATATCAAGGTCATCAACTACCATGGCCATGGAGATGCCCTTATGAATCAGGAAGAGGACTTTGTTTTCTACCAACTCCCCATTGATGAGGAAATCTATGATCATCGCTTCCTGATGAAGGATGAGCTTAAAATAGCCATTTCAAAGAGCAATCCCCTCTCTTCCAGGAAAAAACTAAATCTCGAGGAGTTATCCCGCGAGAAATTCGTATCCTACAGCGAGGGAAACCAACTTCGTCAGATGACTGAGGATCTTTGCAGGGAAAAGAGCTTTAGCCCAAATATCATTTTCGAGGCAGCCAGCTTTGACGCTTTGCGCTCCATGGTGGAGGCCGGCGTCGGAATTTCACTGGTTCCGGAGATATCCTGGTCCCTGGAAAAGACAGATCATGTATCTCTTGTGCCGCTTTCCTCCCACCCATCAAGGAGCCTTGTAATAGCCTGGAAAAAGGGTAAAACCCTCACCAAGGAGCAAAAACTGTTTCTGGGCTACGTCTGCAAGTGGTTTAGCTAAGCTCCTTTACAATACGCTCATATTCCTTTTCGTCAATCTTGTACTTCTTTCGGATGATCACATAGGCCAGGATTATTGTGATAAGCGGAACGAATACCATTCCTGCCCGCAGTGTCAGTGTCTGAGATGGCTGAACGGAGGCTATAAATCCATCTGCCATGGTCAGTGCAGTGTCACTGTCCAATGTTCCTGCTCCAACCTCGGTCTCCAGGGCGCTAATGTTCTGGCTTACTGCATAAATGCCGCATCTCTTCCGGTAGCACCGACGCAATAACACCACTTAGTCCTTTTATCAATACCGTTCCCCATGTAATCCCCCTAAATACTATTTAAAGTCCCATCTTTTCTCCATAGACAAGAACTGCGTTTCTTACGCACTCTTCACAGGGGCAAAGAGGCTTTCCGTCAGTTACGGTCTTAAGATCCTTACACTTAAGAGCACCGCATCTTTTTACAAACTCCTCCTGAATCTGCTTGGTAATTCCAAGGGTTCCCTTGCCTTCAGTCTTGAGGCCTGCGATCATTCCTGCTCCGATAAGAGCTCCGCAGGTAGCTTCCATAGTGCCCATTCCTGCACAGAAACCGGCAGAAATCTGCTTGAGCTGTTCCTCCGAAAGGTTTGTTTCGTCTGCCAATGCCACTGTAACAGACTGGGCGCAGTTATACATGCCCGAATTCTTCATATCTACTGCCTTCTGAGCTCTTTCATTTAACGTCATGGTCAATCTCCTTTTCTTTTGCCTTGATTTTGCATATTCCCTGAGTCATTGTCCCCATAGGACAAAATGAACACCAGGTGCGTTCCTTGTATAAAACCATCATTATCAGTCCAATGAGCGTTGATGTCAGCATTAGACTGTAGAAGCCAAATCCGAACTGTGCCACCCAATCGGGAAATACACTACCATTATAAGCCCATTTCCACGGAACTTTAAATGTCCAAAAGAGCTTAACAGCTTTTCTAAGGGACTCGGCTCCTGAGAAAACCAGATATGTCTGGAAAATCATTGTTCCGAACATGGTCATGAAAAACGTAAGGAACCCGTATCTGAACCACTTTGAGGATATCCATTTCGGAGCCTGCTTTCTTCTGGAGCACTTAAGATTTCTTCCCAGCACCCAAAAGAGCTGTCCTCTTCCGCACATATGATTACAAAACCACTTGTTTCCGCCGACGATTGCGAATATCAGCGGCAAAACAAAGTCTATAAGCCCAAGCCAGGCGAATAAAATGTTAAAAAAGCCCAGGGCAAAATACACTATTGACCAGATCCAGAGGTAATCGTACCAATGGCCTTTTTTTGCTTTTGTCTTCATTTTGATGCTTCCTCCGTTTCTTTTACCCTGATTGATCCTGCAGGGCAGGCCTTTTCGCAGATTCCGCATCCGACACAGGTTTTCACATCAACCACTGCATAGCAGCCCCTGTAAATGTCGATTGCCCCGCGCGGACACTGCAAAGCGCATACTCCGCAGGCAACACATCTGCTAATATCGTTGGCTGCCTTTCTCATTTTGCTAATCTCCTATTCAATCGTTTATTTTGTACTTGATTTTCTCAAGTGATACTTTTATTATAGGTGGTACAAAAAGTATATCAAGTACGCAGATTATATGAACCTGGTAAGGAAAAGAATACTATGAGTAAAAATGCGAAAAAAGAGCCTTTATGCGAAGATATCGCAGGAAAGGGCTGCGGTCTTAAAAAAGTTTTGGACATCGTTGGCGGCAAATTGAAAATAAAGATACTTTGCGCAATAGTTTTCAATGAAGTTGTCAGATACGGTGATCTCAATCGCTCTATTCACGGAATCACCAACACTATGCTGGCCAATTCCCTCAAAGAGTTGGAAAAAGACGGTCTTGTTGAGCGCAGACAATATGATGAAATGCCGGTAAGAGTTGAATACAGCCTTACTCCAAAAGCGAAAAGTCTGATCCCGATCCTTTTAGAATTAAAAAGGTGGGGAGAGAGCAATTTATAGCGTTTAACGCATATTGGTACTGTAGTATAATGGACGAAAGCGGGGTACAAATTTATGAGCAACAGTCCTACACATAC
>JAILMY010000139.1 GCA_024692165.1 Butyrivibrio sp.
CACTGTGAGCGTTTTAAGTTATGTTGTTGGTGTAGTATTTATGCTTATCTGTGCCGCTTTGGTTGTTCTGGTACTTGCTCAGGAAGGCAAGAATCAGGGACTTGGAGCAATACAGGGAACAGTTGACAATACATATTGGGGCAAGAACAAGGGCCGTTCAAGAGAGGGAATTCTTAAGAAGGTAACAATTATTCTTTCTGTTCTTTTCATCGTTTTAGGCATTGTTCTTAATATGGGTATGTTTTAATTTGTTCTTTTAGTATCAGGTTTTTGAGGCACTCCGTTTGTGAGTGCCTTTTTTCGCTTTATAATTAGCAGAGGTGTTTATGAGTAAAGGCAGACGTCTTAAAAGGATGGAAGAGTCCTTGAACGGTAAAAAGAATAAAGAAATGACGGTTGGAACCTTTATTGCTAACGCCAGAGGTTTCGGCTTTGTTGAGGTTGAAGGGCAGGATGAAGATCTTTTTATACCGGAAGAATATGTTCATGGTGCCTTTCATTCTGATACAGTAGAGGTTGAGATACTGCCGGAGACATCCGGTAAGCGCCGCGAGGGTCGAATCCGTAACATCCTCGTAAGAGGTATGGAGGAAATTGTAGGAACCTACCAGGGGGAAAAGAGCTTTGGATTTGTGATTCCGGATAATGGCCGCATTCAGAGCGATATCTTTATCCCAATTGAGTGCCATGGCACGGCTGTTACCGGTGATAAGGTTGTGGTCAAGATCACTGACTATGGCAACGTCGCTCTTCGCAAGAAGCCCGAGGGCAAGGTGCTGGAAGTTATAGGAAATATCAATGATCCCGGTGTAGATATCATGTCTATCGTAAAGGGCTATGACATTCCTTATGAGTTTCCTGAGAGAGTTATAAATCAGGCTAACAAATGCCCTGATCAGATAAGTGAAGCGGACATGCTTGGCCGAGAAGACCTCAGGGACATGATGATGGTTACCATAGACGGTGAGGATGCCAAGGATCTGGACGATGCAGTAAGTATTCATATCGATGAGGACGGGTTGTATCATCTTGGAGTTCACATTGCCGATGTAACTAACTATGTTCAGGAAAACTCTGCTCTTGACAGGGAAGCCTTAAAGCGCGGAACCAGTGTATATCTGGTGGACCGTGTTATTCCCATGCTTCCACACAGACTCTCAAACGGCATATGTTCACTGAATCACGGTGAGGACAGACTGGCTCTTTCCTGCCTTATGACAATTGATAAGAATGGCGGAATCGTTGATCACAGCATTGTTGAGTCCGTGATCAACGTCAACGAGCGCATGTCCTACACCAGTGTTGCCAAGATTCTTGAGGACAAGGATCCGGAAGAGACAGAGAAGTACAAGGACCTGGTTCCCATGTTTGAGGAGATGGCCGAGCTTTCAAAGATCCTCAGGCAAAGGAGAGAGAAAAAGGGTGCAATTGATTTTGACTTCCCCGAGACCAAGATCATTCTGGACAGCGAGGGAAATCCTGTTGATATCATTCCACGGCCCAGAAATACTGCAACCAGGCTTATTGAGGACTTTATGCTGGCAGCTAACCAGACTGTGGCCGAGCACTTTTTCTTCATGGAATCTCCATTCGTGTACAGAATTCATGAACAGCCGGATCCGGAGAAGATTGCCACATTGCAGGCATTTGTCAGCAACTTCGGACATCATATCAGGACCCGTAAGGATGTAGGAGTTAAGCCAAAAGAGCTCCAGAAGCTCCTTAAGGATATAGAAGGCAGCAAGGAAGAGGCTGTTGTCTGCAGAATGACACTTCGGTCAATGATGCAGGCCAAGTACAGTACTGAATGCACAGGGCATTTTGGCCTTGCTTTTGATTATTATTGTCATTTTACTTCTCCAATCAGAAGATATCCTGACCTTCAGATACACAGAATTATCAAAGATCATCTGCGTGGAAGAATGAATGCAGCCAAGGCAGCTCATTACGAGGAAATTCTTGAAGAGGTAGCCAAACATTCATCTGAAACCGAGAGAAGAGCTGAGGAAGCTGAGAGGGAAACCGACAAGCT
>JAILMY010000159.1 GCA_024692165.1 Butyrivibrio sp.
ATAAATCGACAAGATTAAGCTGACAAAGGTCAGACCCTCCAAAGGGGCCTGACCTTTTTTCATGTATTAATAAAAAAACGTGAAAAACACTTGAACTGGTCCTAAAGATATGTTAATATATTATTCCGTGATATGAAATCCTTGCTCCGTTTTTAGAGCGGGGCCAGAGACCAAAAGGAGGTACTTAAGCATGAACAAATATGAATTGTGTGTTGTTGTTAGTGCGAAAGTCGAAGATGAAGAAAGAGCAGCAGTCGTTGATAAGTGCAAAGCACTCATCGAGAGGTTTGGCGGCGCTGTAACCAATGTTGATGATCAGGGCAAGAAGAGACTTGCTTATGAGATTCAGCATATGAAGGAAGGCTTCTACTACTTCATCCAGTTCGACGCTGAAGCAACAGCTCCCGCTGAAATCGAGAGCCGTATTCGCATCATGGACAACGTTATCCGATTCTTAATTGTCAGAACAGACGAAGAATAATCGGGGTTCCATCTGATGACGGATGAACTCCGGACATCGAATAAGGAAGGTATAATGTATGAATAAAATAATGCTTATGGGTCGTTTGACCAGGGATCCTGAAGTTAGATATTCTCAGAATGAGAGTGGTACAGCAGTTGCTCGTTTTTCTATCGCAGTAGACAGAAGATTTAAGCGTGACGGTGAACCCGATGCTGATTTCTTCAACTGTACCGCATTTGGTAAGCAGGCAGAGTTTTGCGAGAAATATCTCCGCAAAGGCACCAAGATGCTTGTAACAGGCCGCTTACAGAACGACAACTACACCAACAAGGACGGACAGCAGGTTTACTCTGTGAGAGTCATTGTTGAGGAGATGGAGTTCGCTGAGAGCAAAAATGCAGGGGGCAATTTTGCAGGCGCTCAGGATTCAGGCAATGTGGCAGCAGCACCCGCTCCTTCAGGAGCAGGAGATGGCTTCATGAATATTCCCGACGGAATTGATGAGGAGCTGCCCTTTAACTAATTTTCGTTTATCAGACAGGAGGCATATAAAATGGCTTTTAATAAGGCAGAGAAATCCGATTCTCCCATGAGAAGAAAAGGCGGAATTCGCAGAAGAAAGAAAGTATGCGTTTTCTGTGGTAAGGACAACGTTATCGATTACAAGGACGTTGCTAAGTTAAAAAGATACGTATCTGAGAGAGGCAAAATTCTTCCCAGAAGAATTACAGGCAACTGCGCTAAGCACCAGAGAGCTCTTACAGTAGCTATCAAGCGCGCTCGTCACGTTGCACTTATGCCCTACGTTCAGGAATAATATCTAAAATCAAAGGACCATCCAGCGGATGGTCCTTTTTTTATCCACTTGTCACAGGATTTTCCGTATGGTAGTATATCTAATCAGAAAAGAAACTTTAATACGATATTGAGATATCGGAAAGGCAAGTAAGATGACAAACAGCCCTGTTTATACATTTCCAAAGGATCATACATTGGTAAGACTACCCGGCTTTTGCGATGTGCATGTGCATTTTCGTGAGCCGGGTTTTGAATACAAAGAAACCATTTTGACAGGTTCGAAAGCAGCTGCCAGAGGCGGATACACAACGGTTTGTCCCATGCCCAACCTTAATCCTGTTCCTGATTCAATGGATAATCTCATTCTTGAACTTCAGGCAATTGAGGAAGCTGATTACATTAATGTTATCCCTTATGGTTCTATAACAATAAATGAAGCCGGCAAAGCCATTGCGGATTTGGAGGCTATGAGCGATTATGTTGTTGCTTTCTCAGATGACGGAAAAGGCATACAGGATGAAAATGTCATGCTGGATGCCATGTATCGCGCTAAGGAACTGGGTAAGATAATTGTTGCCCACTGTGAAGTGAACGACCTTTTAAGAGGCGGATATATACACGAAGGCGTGTACGCCGCAGCACATGGTCATAAGGGAATCTGCTCGGAAAGTGAGTGGAAGGAAATCGAAAGAGATGTACGTCTTGCCAAGGAAAGTGGATGCGCATATCATGTGTGCCACATCTCCACCAAGGAAAGCGTTGATATTATCAGAAGGGCCAAGTATGACGGAGTGGATGTAACCTGTGAAACAGCACCCCACTATCTTGTG
>JAILMY010000161.1 GCA_024692165.1 Butyrivibrio sp.
TATGAACAGGATTCCAAAAGCTTCTGGAAATTGTGGGCAAAAAACCTTGTAAGGCATCCGATGACTTATTTAAATGCGTGGCTTCTGACTTCTTACGGCTACTGGTATCCTGCAGCAAAGATAGATGTTTACGAGGGTACAACAGTTTATACCTTTACCTATGATCTTAACTCCTATTTCGGATATGAAGTTGAACCGCCGGGGGAGAGACATAGCTTTATCCCTGCGCTGGACAGACTTTACAGATATATTTCGATAGGGTGTTTTTTCTATGATTATCCTGTTTTGGGGCTTTTGTTTGCACCGGGGCTTTTGATCTTTATTTACATGTTTGTATTGTTTTACAGGATTTCTATCAAAGACTTTGGGGGAGTACTTCCTTTTTTGCCATGTATACTGGCGCTTCTTACAGTGATCCTTGGGCCCACATACCTTGTCAGATATGTGCTCTATTTATGGCTGTGCCTCCCATTGTTACTTGCGCGGTTTGATAATGAATAGCAGGTGTGATATTATTTTATAATGGCTTTAATTTAGCTTTTTGACAGAATAACTATTGATTAAGGTATCAGTTTAATGAGGAAGATTATCACTAAAAAAACAGCGATAAGGGCTTGTGTCCTTATTTTTGTGCTTATAGCGATCCTGAGTATCTGGCCCTTCAGATTATGGTCAAATATAAAGGGCTTTACCGGGGGAGGAGAACTGGTTGAGCCGTCAGAGTATGTCAATTTCGAGTACACCATTGTACAGAAGTTTGTAACTCAGTATGACAGGCTCAGCAGTATTGATCTGTACATCTCAGAGATGATAAACGGTAGATATATATCATTGTCAGTATGCGATGAGAATTCGACCGAGCTTTTTAAAACTTATGTGGATGTAACTCCATACGAAATACCGGGATATGTGGCTGTTCCGATAGAACTTAATGTGGAAGTGGGGAAGGAATACTATCTGGTTGTATCGGATTGTCGTTCCAAGTATATTGTCGGCCTTGAGGATGTTCCCGATGACTCAGCTTATGTTGGAAGCCTTTATTATAACTGGCAGGAGATACCCGGAAGGCATCTTGCAGCAGTTTATAATTACAGGATTCCGCTTCACAAGGGACTTTCGCTTATTGCAATTGCTATTATACTGGCTGTAGGAGCCGCTGTGATCACGGCTTTTGAGCTATATTTTAAAAAGTATCCTGAGAAGAATACAATTTCCACTGTGGAGAAAACCGTAAGGATTGCGGCAAATCCGGTGGCAGCAGTCGTTTTTGCGGCGCTTATGCTGATGGTATTTCCTTTTAAGCTCTTTGATAACAGAGTAATAGATATTGTTTTTTATGAAATTGGCCTGTTAATTACCGCAGAGATCATATTTTATGCGATAAATCACAGATCGGTAAAACATCAATTCGGCATTTCCTTCTGGCAGAACATAGAGGGCAAAGACAGGGTAGTATATATCCTTATGATGTTCTCAATTGCCATGACTATCTGGTATGCCTGCGGATACATGAACGACCTTTACGATATTTACCATCTTCTTTCCCAGAGAAAGATAATCATCTGGCTTCTGGTACTGATGTTGCTTACTTTTACTTTAAGAGAGCTGGTTACTCCTATAAACCTTGTATGGGTTCTGGTAAGCAGTGTTATCGGCTTTGTCTTTTATAGAGGCAATGCCCTGGCAGAAACCGAAAAAGAGTATGACCTGCACAATGCAGCTTTGAAGTATATAATTATTATCGCTGTGCTTTCAGGACTTGTTGCTATTGGAACAATCAGATCCATTATCGGAAAGCTTTTGGAAAAAAGGCATGGGCATCAGGCAGATGGCGGCATGAGATTAAAGCTTGGACGTTTTGGAAGCCTTATCATCATCTTTTTTGCCCTGATAATTGTTTTCAGAAACACAAGGACCTGGGGAGTTATTCTTGGTGCAGTGTTTGCGGCACTTTATATACGCATGTTGTTCTTTAGGGGCTATAGGGACTGGTTTAAGATCCTGTCCGGCGGCCTTATGCTTAATTTTGCCATTTCGCTTGGCTTTTCTTTGCTTCACAGGTATTTTCCTGCCTATGTAAGCGGAAGATTTGCCTTTATATTCCATACAGTGACTGTTACTGCTGAATATCTTACATTTATGGGAGCTGCAGCCACTGTTATGCTTGTGATAAAGATTGTGGCATTTCCAAGGAGACTTTCACTGACAGAACTGTTTAAGTCAGCCTGGAAGGAGATGGTCTTCTTTGGCTTTGTAATGTCCTATGCGATATTTACGGTATCGAGGACTGCCTATGTGGCCATAATCGTGTGTATGCTTGCAGTAATCCTTGTGGTGATCGCAAGGAATAAAGGTCAGTTTTTCAGGATCATAGGGGTTATGCTGATATCGGTTCTTTTATGTTTTCCGGCAGCCTTTACTCTTCAGAGAATGATCCCTACTATTGTTGCTGATCCGGTGTTCTATGCCATTGACGACGCAGATTCCCTTGTAAGAGGCGGGGCATCCTGGGATAATCGTAACTTTATGTGCGTAGAACGCTTTGCAAATCTGTTTGCCACTAAGATACTTGGAGCTGATCTTAGTGATTACAGATATCCAAATGATGAATTTAATTACGACAAGGACGGAAAGCCTGTTCTTGATATTTATGGTTATCCGATCGATGAGGCTGTTGAAGAGATATACTCAGGTAAGGGGCTGATAGCAGAGCCCATAGGAGGATTCCTTGTAGCCAACTCGCTCACAAGGGCAGAACTTTTCATGCTCCTTGACGACCTTAACGGATATGTGGATGAGAACAGCAGAATAGATGTTATTTCTAACGGAAGAATAACAATATTTAAATCATATCTAAAAGAGCTGAATCTCACAGGACATGAGACAATGGGAGCTCTTTTGCCAAATGGAGAGATCGCACTTCACGCGCATAACACCTACATTCAGATGGCCTACGACAGTGGAATGATTACAGGTGCTATATTTGTACTTCTGATAATTACAGGGATAGTATCCGGAATTAAGCTTTATTATTCCAGGGAAAAAGAGGAACCGCTTACCCTCATTACCTTTGCTATCACTGTGGGCTTTGCGGTAGCCGGAATGACAGAATGGGTATTCCATCTTGGAAACCCTCTTACAATAGCGCTTATGCTCTCCTTTGCAGGAATTGTATTTAGGGAAAAGAAATCATGAACAAAAAGAAAAAAGAGCCATTTAACTATGCAAAATTATATAGAAGGACAGGCCTCATCATATATGATGTTATCAGCATAATAGCTGCCAGCTTTCTTGCGATTCTTATCAGATATGATTTTAAGCTGGATAACATTCCTGAGCATTTCATGGATCCTGTCACAGCTTTTTTGCCGATCAATATTGTACTTACTTTTGCTGTGTTCTACTTGTTTAAGCTCTATGACAGTCTGTGGGCATATGCGGGAGAAAGGGAGATGCAGAATCTCGTTATGGCATGCCTTCTTTCTGTGCTCATAAACGCAGTGGGACTGCAGTTTTTTAAGTCTCAGTCCCAGCCGGTTCCGCAGAGTTATTACTTTTTATATGCCTTTTTCCTTATCTCCTTTATATTTATCAGCAGGTTTTCATATCGTTTTCTGCGTAGCCAGAAGCACAGGGTGGAGAACCGGAACAACAGCAAGGCGGTAATGGTGATCGGCGCCGGCGAGGCTGCCAACATCATCATCAAGGACATCATTGTCAGCAATTACTCCACAATGTCCGTAAAGTGTATCATCGACGATGATTCGAACAAGTGGGGCAAATATATTCAGGGAATCAGAGTTGTAGGCGGAAGAGACAGGATTGTTGAATGCGCAGATCTCTACGACATTGATGAGATCATCGTGGCAATCCCTTCTGTTTCAAGACAGGAGCTCAAGAAGATCCTTGATATCTGTAAGAACACGAACTGTAAGCTCAGATCCCTGCCGGGAATGTATCAGCTGGTAAACGGCGAAGTTAACGTATCAAGACTTCGTGACGTTGAGGTTGAGGACCTTCTTGGAAGAGATCCTATAACTGTAGATATAGATTCTATTGCAGGCTACGTAAAAGGCAAGGTGGTCATGGTAACAGGTGGCGGCGGATCTATCGGATCCGAGCTTTGCAGACAGATTGCAGGTCATGGACCAAAGCAGCTTATCATTCTTGATATTTATGAGAACAACGCCTATGACATCCAGCAGGAGCTTAAGCGCAAGTACCCTGAGATGGATCTGGTGGTTCTCATTGCATCAGTTCGTAACACCAAGAGGATCAATGACATTTTTGCCAGGTATAAGCCTGACATTGTTTACCATGCAGCGGCTCATAAGCATGTTCCTCTTATGGAGGACAGCCCGGGAGAGGCTATCAAGAACAATGTATTCGGTACCTGGAAGACAGCCATGGCTGCAGCCATGAACGGAACCAGGAAGTTCGTGCTTATTTCAACGGATAAGGCTGTTAACCCTACAAATATCATGGGTGCCAGCAAAAGAATGTGCGAGATGATCGTACAGACTTTCAACAAGCACTACGATACAGAGTTCGTGGCAGTAAGATTCGGTAATGTTCTTGGATCAAACGGATCTGTTATTCCTCTTTTCAAGAAGCAGATTGAGGCCGGTGGTCCTGTTACTGTAACAGACCCTGAGATCATAAGATACTTTATGACTATTACAGAGGCAGTTTCTTTGGTGCTTCAGGCAGGAGCATATGCAAAGGGCGGAGAGATATTTGTCCTTGATATGGGCGAGCCTGTAAAGATCCTGGATTTGGCTGAGAACCTTATCAAGCTTTCCGGCTACAAGGTTGGGGAGGACATCAAGATCGAGTTTACAGGTCTTCGTCCCGGTGAGAAGCGCTACGAGGAGATGCTCATGGAGGAGGAAGGACTTCAGGATACCTCCAATAAAATGATCCACATCGGCAAGCCTATTGAAATGGATGAGATGAGATTTTTTGCCCAGCTGGAGAAGCTCAATACAGCAGCAAAAGAGGAATCTCCTGAGATAAGAGATCTTGTAAAAGAGATAGTTGAGACTTACCATCCCGATGTTCACAGATACGTTATGACCAGGGAGAGAAAAGAAGCTTTGAAAAATGCCTCAGAAAGGATAAATGATGGAAATTAAACGCTTTGAGGAAAAGGTATGGCTTTCAACACCTACAATGCATGGTGATGAGATCAAGTACATTCAGGAGGCCTTTGATACAAACTGGCTTTCAACTGTAGGTGCAAACATAAATGAATCAGAAAAGCTTGTGGCTGAAAAGATCGGCTGTAAGGACGCGGTGGCATTATCCTGCGGAACAGCAGCACTTCACCTTGCCATAAAGCTTGCAGGCGAGAGACTTTACGGACAGCCCAGGGCCGGACACGGATCCCTGGAAGGGAAAAAAGTGTTCTGCACAGACATGACCTTTGATGCAACAGTTAATCCTGTGGCATACGAGGGGGGCGAGGCTGTATTTATCGATACTGAGTATGATACCTGGAACATGGATCCGGTGGCTTTGGAGAAGGCCTTCGAGATCTTCCCTGAGGTTAAGCTTGTGGTCCTTGCTCACCTCTACGGAACTCCCGGCAAGGTGGATGAACTTAGAGCTGTGTGCGACAAGCACGGCGCTCTTATGGTAGAGGATGCAGCTGAGAGCCTTGGTGCCACCTATAAGGGCAAGCAGACAGGTCTTTTCGGTGACTATTCGATCATTTCCTTTAACGGAAACAAGATCATCACAGGTTCATCAGGCGGAATGTTCCTCACAAACAATCTTGAGGATGCCCATAAGGTCCGTAAGTGGTCCACTCAGGCAAGAGAAAATGCTCCATGGTATCAGCATGAGGAGCTTGGTTACAACTACCGCATGAGTAACATCATTGCCGGCATCATCAGAGGTCAGCTTCCTCACCTGGATGAGCATATCGCCCAGAAAAAAGAGATCTACATGCGCTACAAGGAAGGACTTAAGGATCTTCCGGTGCAGATGAATCCTATAGATTTTACTACCAGTGAGCCTAATTACTGGCTTTCCTGCATGATCATCAACAGAGAGGCTATGTGCAGGCAGGTTCGCGGAGAGCAGGAAGCTCTTTACATTCCTGAAAAGGGAAAGAGCTGCCCTACACAGATTTTAGAGACCCTGGCCAGCTACAATGCAGAGGGAAGACCGATCTGGAAGCCTATGCATATGCAGCCAATCTACAGAATGAATCCGTTCATTACTGCAAATGGAAATGGAAGAGCAAGAAGTAACGCATACATCGATGAAGGCACAGTTATGGATGTTGGTGCTGATATCTTTGAGAGAGGTCTCTGCCTTCCAAGTGATAACAAGATGACCAAAGAGCAGCAGGACGGAGTTATAGAAATAATAAAGAGATGCTTTGAGCAGAGCACTTGCTGAGGTATTTTCGAAGCTAGTGCGAGCCATGGGTGATCACTTAGCGAGGTAATATCGAGCTTAGTGAGAATCCCAATCGGAGAGGATATTAATGAAAAAACACATTCCACATGGCCCCTACGAAAAGTTCATAAAGCGCCCGGTGGACTTCCTGTTATCTTTGTTTGCCCTGATAGTCCTAAGTCCTGTTCTTCTTGTGACAGCTGTCTTAGTAAGGGTAAAGCTGGGAAGCCCTGTACTTTTTACCCAGGACAGGCCCGGTAGGGATGGCAAGGTGTTTAAGCTATACAAGTTCAGATCCATGACAGATAAGAGGGATGAAAAGGGTGAGCTGTTACCGGATGAAATAAGGCTCACGGCCTTTGGCAGGAAGCTTAGGAGCACCAGTCTTGATGAGCTCCCGGAGCTTGTAAATATCATTAAGGGCGACATGGCAATTGTTGGCCCAAGGCCTCTGCTTGTGAGGTACCTTGAGAGATACAACGCTCATCAGGCAAGAAGGCATGAGGTAAGGCCCGGATTTACAGGTCTGGCTCAGGTACACGGACGAAACGCCATATCCTGGGAGGAAAAATTCGACTGGGATGTTAAATATGTGGATAACGTCACATTTTTAGGGGATGTGAAGATAATCCTTGGTACTGTGGGAGTTGTCCTTGGGAAAAAGGGCATTAGCTCTGAGACTAACGCAACCATGGAGGAATTCATGGGGAGCGACAACAAGTGATAGATTTAAGCAGAAAATATGGGCAGTGACCCATATTTGGGGGAGAGTGAAGAAAGCATGAGTGAGATCAGACTTCTTTTCACAGGTGTCGGCAGGAGAATTGAACTGTTGCAGGCCTTCAGGAATGCCGCATTGGTACAGGGGAAGAGCCTTAAGATATATGGGGCAGATATGGCCGGAACAGCGCCGGCTCTTTGCTACTGCGACTTTACCAGAAAAGTTGTGGCAATGAAGGATCCTGGTTACATAGATAACCTGCTTGATATCTGCCGGAATGATAAGATAGATCTTTTGATCCCTACCATCGATACGGATCTTCTGGTTCTGTCCAGAAACAAAGAGAAATTTGAGAAGATCGGCACAAGGGTCATGATAAGTGATCCTGATAAGGTACTGATCTGCAGAGATAAAAACAATACTTCCCGGTTTTTTGTGGACTGTGGTCTTGCCGCTCCCATGCCTGTAAATGACGTCGACAGGTATGTTGGCGGTTTTCCTGCGTTTATAAAGCCAAAGGACGGCAGCAGCTCCATCAATGCTTTTAAGGTGGAGGACAAAGAGGAACTTATCATGTACTCCCAGCAGGTGGAGGATTATATCATCCAGCCTTTCATTTCGGGAAAAGAGTATACCATCGATATATTCTGTGATTTTGATGGGGATCCGATCTCCATTATTCCGAGAGAGCGTATGCAGGTCAGAGCCGGGGAAGTCCTAAAGACACAGATATTCATGGATGAGATCATGATAAAAGAGGCTAAGGCTCTGTGCAGTAAGTTCAGGCCCTGCGGTCCTATCACCGTTCAGCTTATTCAGGATGAGAAAACAGGAGTAAACTACTACATCGAGATAAACCCAAGATACGGCGGCGGGGCGCCTCTTTCCATGAAAGCAGGAGCCAGAAGCGCCGAGTATATCTTAAAGCTCCTTGCGGGAGAAGAGGTAAAAGCGCCGAAGATCATCAGCGACGGTGCCATCTACAGCAGGTTTGACCAGTCTGTGTGCATCGAAGAGGGAAATGGCAGGGTCAGCGCTGTAATTTTCGATCTGGATGACACTCTTTACCCTGAAAAGGATTATGTTAAGTCCGGCTACAGAGCTGTTGCTGAGTATCTGGGTCGTCCCGAGTACGCAGATAAGCTCTATGGATATTTTGAAGAGGGCAAAAATGCCTTTGATAAGCTCCTTTCAGAGATAGGAAAAGAGGATCAGCTTAAAAAGGTCCTTGAAATCTACAGGGAGCATAAGCCGCAGATACAGCTGTATCCTGAGATGGAGAAGGTTATAGATACCCTCAGGTCAAAGGGAATTAAGATAGGAATCATAACTGACGGAAGACCAAGCGGCCAGAGGAACAAGCTTAAAGCCCTTGGCCTTGAGGAAAAGATAGATGAATTCATAATTACAGACGAGCTTGGGGGCATTCAGTTCAGAAAGCCCTGCGATATTGCATTCCGCATTCTGCAGACCAGGTTCAGACTTCCCTTTGAGGAAATCCTGTATGTGGGAGACAATCCTACCAAGGATTTTGTGGCTCCCATGCAGCTTGGCATGAAGAGTCTGTATTTCAAGAATGAAGAGGGACTTTATTCCAAGGATGTGACATCAATGCTCTTTGAGGCAAATGACATGAAGAGCGTTGTGGATAAGCTATCGGATCTCCCGGGAGGAGAAGCATGAAGAAAGCACTGATTCTGGGTAACTCCTCCAGCGGATTGTATGATTTCAGAAATGAACTGTTAAAAAAGCTCCTTGAAGACGGCTTTGAAGTGGTGGTGAGCCTTCCGGACGATGTAAAGAACAAAGAGATGGAGGCAGAGGGCTGCCGTATAGTTCATACTTACATCAACAGAAGAGGAGTAAATCCTGTTCAGGACATGGCCCTTGTAAAAGCCTACAAGAGTCTCATTAAGGCGGAAAAGCCGGATATTGTCCTGACCTATACCATAAAACCGAATATTTACGGCGGATATGCCTGCAGCAGACTGGGCGTACCCTATATCTCAACGGTGACAGGCCTTGGCAGCAGCTTTGAAAGGGGCGGAGCGCTACTTAAACTCATTGTGTCCATGTATAAGTTCGCCCTGAAAAAATGTGACTGTCTCTTTTTCCAGAATGCGGAAAACCGCGGCATATTTGAATCAAACGGCATAAAGGCCAAAAAGCACGTCACTGTAAACGGCTCCGGAGTCAATCTTAAGAAGCACACCTTTGAGGAGTATCCAGGTCATGGCGATGACATCACAAGGTTTCTTTATATCGGAAGGATCATGAAGGAAAAGGGTGTGGACGAATACCTTGAGGCAGCAAGGGCTCTTCATGAAAAGTACGACAGGAAGGTTTCCTTTGCTGGAATCGGCTATTTTGACGAGGACTACGAGGAGCGGATAAAAGAGTGTGAGAAACAGGGCATCTTTAAGATGATCCCCTTTTCCAAGGACATTCATCCCTATATCAGGGAGGCGGATGCCATAGTAAATCCTTCCTATCACGAGGGCATGTCCAATGTCCTTATGGAGGCGTCAGCCACAGGAAGACCCTGCATCGCATCAAATATCAGCGGCTGCAAGGAAATCGTGGTGGATGGGCAGTCAGGTCTTTTGTTTATGTCAAGGGATTCTGAAAGCCTGATAGAGGCCCTTGATAAGTTCATGAATCTGTCTGTGGAAGAACGAAGGGATATGGGCAAAAAAGCCAGAGCTCACGTGGAAGAGAATTTCGACAGACAAAAGATCACAGGAACTTACATGCAGGAAATACGTCGAATTTTGAGTTTGACATATGTGGTATGATTAGTATTGGATATTTAGAGTTTGGAGGAACAAACGATGGATTTATATGAAAAGCTCCTTTCAGGAGAAGAGAAATTATCACTGGTAGGACTTGGATATGTTGGAATGCCTATAGCTGTTGCATTCGCAAAGAAGATCAAGGTTGTAGGATATGACTTTAATGCAGCTAAGGTTGACCTGTATAAAAGAGGCTTTGACCCAACAAGAGAAGTTGGCGATGCGGCCATCAAGGAGACTTCAGTAGAATTTACAGCAGACCCGGAAAAGCTCCGTGAGTGCAAATTCCATGTAGTAGCTGTTCCTACTCCTGTAAACGACGACCATACACCGGATCTTACTCCTGTTGAAGGTGCAAGCCGTACTCTTGGTAAGTACCTTACAAAGGGAAGCGTAGTTGTTTACGAGTCAACTGTATATCCGGGAGTCACAGAGGATATCTGTGTTCCGATCCTTGAGAAGGAATCTGGACTTAAGTGCGGCGTGGACTTCAAGGTTGGTTACTCTCCTGAGCGTATCAACCCCGGTGACAAGGTTCACAGACTTGATACCATTACAAAGATCGTATCCGGTATGGACGAGGAGACCCTTGATACAGTAGCAAAGGTATATTCTCTCGTTGCTCTTGCCGGTGTATATAAGGCACAGTCAATCAAGGTTGCTGAGGCAGCTAAGGTTATCGAGAATTCACAGCGTGATATCAACATCGCTTTCATGAACGAGCTTTCAATCATCTTTGGCAAGATGGGAATTGACACAAAGAGCGTTCTCGAGGCAGCAGGTACAAAGTGGAACTTCCTTCCATTCAGACCCGGTCTTGTTGGTGGACACTGTATCGGTGTAGACCCATATTACCTCACATATAAGGCTGAGGAGTTGGGCTACCACTCACAGATCATTCTCTCAGGTCGTCGTATCAACGATGACATGGGTAAATATATTGCAGAGTCACTTGTTAAGAGACTTATTGCAGCAGACATTCCGGTAAAGAATGCAAAGGTTGCTATCCTTGGATTTACCTTCAAGGAGAACTGCCCTGATACACGTAACACAAAGGTTGTAGATATCTACAGAGAGCTTGGTGAGTACGGAATCAGCCCTGTAGTTGTGGATCCTCAGGCAGATGCTGATGAGGCCAAGAGACTTTACGGTATCGAATTTGACAGCCTTGATGCTGTCAAGGATATGGACGCAGTTATCATGGCTGTTGCTCATGAGGACTTCAAGGATTACAAGCCTGCTGATATTGCGAAGTTCTTCAACAAGGACAACAAGGTCAAGGTATTCATGGACCTTAAGGGAATGTACAACTTAGAGGACTACGCGGGAGCAGACTTCGATTACTGGAGGCTGTAATGATATAGGGATTCAAAGTCATGCGATATCATGTTTTGTGAGGAAGAATAAATGGGATTTAAAGAGTTAAAGTTTCCGGAGAACAGCGTGTTTCTTGTAACAGGCGGTGCCGGATTTATCGGTTCAAATATTTGCGAAGCCCTGCTGGATATGGGCTACACCGTAAGGTGCATGGACAACCTTTCAACAGGACATATCGAGAACATCCAGCCTTTCATGGAGAATCCAAAGTTCACCTTCCTTCAGGAAGATATCAGAGACCTGGATGCCTGCATGAAAGCCACAGAGGGTGTGGACTACGTTCTCAATGAGGCAGCCTGGGGAAGCGTTCCGAGAAGTATTGAGATGCCTCTTTTATACGAGGAGATCAACATCAGAGGAACCCTCAACATGATGGAGGCTTCAAGACAGAACGGGGTAAAGAAGTTCGTATATGCTTCAAGTTCATCTGTTTACGGAGATTCAACTACACTGCCCAAGAAAGAGGGACAGGAGGGAAATGTTCTTTCTCCATATGCTCTTACCAAGAAGACTGACGAGGAATACGGCAAGCTCTACAAGAAGCTTTACGGCCTTGATACCTACGGACTTAGATACTTCAATGTTTTCGGAAGACGTCAGGATCCAAACGGAGCCTACGCAGCAGTTATTCCCAAGTTCCTTAAGCAGCTCATGAACGGCGAGACACCGACAATCAACGGCGATGGCAAGCAGTCCAGAGACTTTACATATGTGGACAACGTTATCGAAGGTAACCTTCGTGCATGCCTTGCTTCTTCAGAGGCAGCCGGAGAGGCTTACAATATCGGTGCCGGTGGAAGAGAGTTCCTTATCGACGTTTATCATCACTTAACAGATGCTTTGGGCGTAGATGTGGAGCCGATCTTCGGACCACCAAGAGCCGGAGATATCAGGGATTCAAACGCAGATATTTCCAAGGCAAGAAACAACCTTGGCTACGATCCTTCCTATGACTTTAAGGCAGGAATCCAGCTTGCTATCCAGTGGTACAAGGAAAATCTGTAAGATATAGGGATTCAAAGTGAAGTCATGCGTATATCTTACATAGAGGAACGCAATGAAAGTTACTATTCGAATGGACGATATTACTCCGGATATGAACTGGGAGAAGTTTGAACGCTTCAAGGCCATTCTGGACAAGCATGAGGTAAAACCCCTCATCGGAGTAGTACCGGATAACAAGGACCCAAAATTGCAGATAGATGCCCCCAGGAAGAATTTCTGGGAGTATGTAAAAGAGCTTCAGAAGGAGGGTTGGACCATCGCTATGCATGGTCTTAACCACGTCTACTCCACCAGGGAGGGCGGAATGTTTCCTATCGGGGATAAGTCTGAATTCGCAGGCCACCCCTATGAGAAGCAGGATGCCATGATCAGGGAAGGTAAGCGCATATTAAGAAATAGCGGCATTACCACTGATTTTTTCATGGCTCCGTCCCATTCCTATGACGGAAATACTCTGAAGGCTCTTAAGAAGAACGGATTTTCAAAGGTGACAGACGGCTTTGGTAAAAGACCTTACGAGATGGATGGACTTGTCTTTTACCCGATCTCTGTCAGCCGCAGGGATACATTAAAGAGCAAAGAGGATGGCATCGTGACCTTCGTCTTTCATGCCAACACCATGTCAGATGGTGACTTCGACTATCTTGAAAAGCTCTTTGACAGAGCGGATGTCGTTTCCTTTGAGGAATTTTTAAATGCAGACCGTGAGGTCAGGGGAACCAAAGGGGCGGTTCTTGAATATCTCACAGCCAAGAGCAAGTACATGGCTGTAAGACT
>JAILMY010000024.1 GCA_024692165.1 Butyrivibrio sp.
CTTACGGCGGAGTAATCGTCAGCAATGCAGACCTTCACATCGATACCTATAAGAAGGCTGAGGATGCAGCTGCTTACGGCGCAAACAATCACGGCAGTATCGTTGAGATCGGTGATGACTGGTACATCTTCTATCACAGACACACCAACGGAACATGGTTTAGCAGACAGGGTTGTGCTGAGAAGATTCACTTTGAAAAGGATGGTTCCATCAAGCAGGTTGAGATAACCTCCTGCGGACTTAACAATGGTCCTCTTTCAGATATCGGCGAGTACCCTTCATATATCGCCTGCAACATCTTTACCGAGGAGCACAAGCTCTATGTAGAGCCTGCTGCGCCAAGAGTAATTCAGGAAGGCGGCGACGGTGACCAGAATAACGGTTATATCAAGGCTATCGTTGATGGTACAACAATTGGATTCAAATACTTTGATCTAAAGGGTGCCAAGGGCCTTAGGATCAAGACAAGAGCTTACTTTAACGGATGCTTCGAAGTAAGGACCAGTCTTGACGGAGAAGTTCTCGGCAGCATCAGCGGAGTTGGCACAAATATCTGGGAAGCCGGTGAATGTAAATTCACAAAAGAACTTAATGGTGTAAATGCACTTTATTTGCGTTATAATGGAACAGGAACTCCAAGCCTTAAATCTATCGAGTTCCTGCATTGAAATATGTGAAAATAGGACGTTCTGTGGGGAGGCGGCAAATTATGCAGGTCTCCCCACAGAACTGATTATCGAAAAAATCATATGATACCGGAAATAAGATTTAAGGAGATTTAGCATTTTTACAGTTCAAATTCTATGTAATACGAGGTTTTAACATGATCAAGAAACAAATTTTAGCTGTTGTCGCTGCATCAATGACTGCTGCATTCGTGCTTGCAGGATGTGGAAGTAGCGCGGATACTGCAACAACAAATTCAACTGCTGAGGTAACCACTGCATCAGGCGAGGCTGACAGTAACGCTGCGCAGGACTCTTCTCAGAATGAAGCCAACGCTGATGCAGTCACAGATGCTGCCAAGGAAGGATCCGGGGACTCAAATTCATCAGAAAGCAGTGAAGCTGCACAGGAAGATGTTGCCGTTCACGGCATTAGAGAAAGAAGTGATGAAATGCGCGATATTTCCGCCAAAGAACTTGTTGCCGAGATGACAGCCGGATGGAACCTTGGAAATACACTGGAAGCTACAAGTGCCGAGGGTCTTGCATCTGAAACCAGCTGGGGCAATCCAAAAGTAACGAAGGAGCTTATCGATGCAGTGTGCGAAAAGGGCTTTGATTCCATCCGCATACCTATCACCTGGGGAAATCATGTAAGCGATGCTCCCGACTACACTATTGATCCTGCATGGATGGACCGTGTTGAGGAAGTAGTGAACTATGCTCTCGATGATGGAATGTATGTCCTTATCGATTCTCACCACGAAGAGTTCTGGAGAATACCGGATCCGGAGCATATAGAGGCAGTAGATGCCGAGAATATCGCAATATGGAAGCAGGTCGCAGAAAGATTCAAGGACTATGGTGATCATCTTGTATTTGAGGGACTCAACGAGCCCAGAACAAAAGGTAGCGAAAAGGAATGGTCCGGTGGTACTCCCGAAGAGAGAGAATGTGTAAGCCGCCTCAATAATTCTTTTGTTGAAACAGTTCGTGCCACAGGAGGCAACAACGAAAAGAGGCTTCTTCTTGTTACTACATATGCAGACTCTTCCCTTGCCCAGGCAGTGGCAGGGCTGGAAATTCCTGAAGATGATCACATTGGTGTTGCAATTCATGCCTACGAGCCTTACGCTTTCACCTATGCAAACGGCGAATCCTGGGAGCTCTTTAAATGGGACGGAAGTCAGAACGGCGGAATCATCAAGCTCATGGTCAGCCTTGATAACTTCTTCCTCAAAAAAGATATTCCTGTTCTCCTGACAGAATACGGTGCAATGAATAAGGATGAGAACACCGAGGAAGTAAACAAGTGGGCTCAGGTCTATGTTTCAAAAGCAACTGAGTACGGTATCCCTTGCTTTTGGTGGGACAACGGCAATTACAACCAGCAGGGCGAGAAATTTGCCATCTTTGACAGAAAAAATCTTAAATGGTACAGAGAAGAAGTTGTAGATACAATAATCAGAGAAAGCTATAAAGAATACTGATAATTTAAGGCCGCAGGGTGAATCTTTCCCTGCGGCCCATTAAATTTTACAAAACTCTTTTTGTGTCATTTTACTTGTGATATAATTCATTCAGTTTTAATCAAGAAAAAAGTTTTAGGAGGAAGCTAATGAGTACACGAATCGGAATATTAGGATATGGTAACTTAGGAAAAGGCGTTGAGCTTGCAGTTAATGCAGCACCTGATATGGAACTGGTAGCAGTATTTACAAGAAGAGATCCCTCTT
>JAILMY010000179.1 GCA_024692165.1 Butyrivibrio sp.
TGCCAACAGTTCTATGCGCTATACCAAGGACATCAAGCGGATTGAGGATGCCTTCGAAGCTGTTTCAAACGGTGATTTCGATGTTAGCCTTAACATCAACAGCAGCAAGGAGTTTAAGACCATAGGTAATGACTTCAATGAAATGCTTCAGGGTCTTAAGGATCAGATAGACCAGAACAAGGAACTGGCTGAAAACGTGGCGTTCTCCCAGGTCAAGCAGCTTGAGAGTCAGTTTAATCCACACTTTTTGTTCAATACTTTAGATAATATCAGGTTCATGGCCAAGATCGACGCCAAGGCAGCAGACAAGATGATCGTGTCCTTGTCGGGACTTCTTCGCTACAGCATAAGGGATTCCAGAGAAGAGGTAACAGTAAGGGAGGACCTTAACAACCTCCAGAATTATCTCAATATTTTGCAGATAAGATTTAATAAGAGATTTGCTTATAAAATGGATGTGGCAGAGGACATCATGGACTGCCTTATACCAAAGCTTCTTTTGCAGCCTCTTTTGGAGAATGCGGTAAAATACGGCTTTGGCGGAAAAGAAAAGCTCACAGTCAACATTCGCGGCTATCAGATGCAGGAGAAGCTTGTATTTATCTGTGAGGATGACGGAGCGGGAATCGATGAGGATAAGCTCCTGGAGATCCGGCAGAATCTTCGTGAGGAATCCAATTCGTCGGTGCACTACGGACTTTACAATATCCACCGCAGGGTTAAGCTTTTATACAAGGACAAGGGCGACTATGGCCTTGATATCACCAGCACGAAGGATGAAGGAACTACAGTAAGGATCGTGCTTCCAAGGCGCTACGGGGAAGCTTAAGCGCAAAAATGCTTATTATGAGGGATATAAATGTACAGAGTTTTGATTGTTGAGGATGAGGATATCATCAGAAAAGGGATAGCATACACCATGGACTGGATGGGCATGGGCTGCACAATTGTCGGAGAAGCAGCCAATGGCCAGGAGGGTCTTGAGAAGATCAGGGAGCTTTCTCCGGACATTGTCCTGGCGGATATAATGATGCCTCTCATGGATGGAATAGAGATGATAAAGAGGGCCAAAGAGGAGTGCGAAGCTTCCTTCAAGTCCATTATTCTCACCAGCTATGCAGACTTCAGTTATGCCAAGAAGGCCATAGACCTCAGTGTCTCTGCCTATCTTATGAAGCCTGTGGATGAGGATGAGCTTAAAGAGGACGTGGCTAAGATCATTTCCGAGATTGAAAGGGAGCATGAGTATTTCCAGTTCACTGAAAAGAAGATCTCTGTTGAAGAGATGCCTGAAGTGTTCATAAAATCCGATAAGGAAAATGATTATGTTCAGCACGTTCTTGATGCCACCAAGGAGCACTACGCCGAGAAGATCAGCATAGAGTCCTTTTCCGAGGAGCTGGGCGTTTCTGCCAGCTACCTTTCCAGGAAGTTCAAGGATGCCACCGGTACGAGCTTTCTTGATTTCCTGAACAAGTACCGTGTTCAGCAGGCAATAAGGCTCCTTGAGACCGGTAAGTACAAAGTCTACGAAGTCTCCGATATGACGGGCTTCACCGACTACAAGCACTTTAACACAGTATTCAAGCGCTACACCGGCACCGCACCGTCAGAGTTTATAAACTAGCCATAGCAAAGCCCGCCATTTTTGGCGGTTTTTTTCTATATCGCAATTCTTGTTCAGAAAATCGGATAATAAAACAGAAATTTAGGTATAGGTAATTTCATAATTCTTTTATCCTTTTATCATCAAATGTTTATATCATTTGGAAAGGAGAAGGATAAATGAAAAAGAGAATTGCATTGGTGTTGGCTGGTCTTATGACCATGGGCCTTATTGGCTGTGGAAATGCAGAGCAGGCTCCTGCAACAGTGAGCGCACCTGCTCAGACAGAGACTAAGGCTGAGGAGCAGGCAGAGGCACCTGCTGAGACAGCAGAGGCACCTGCTGAATCTGATGGAATGGATGCACTTATTGAAGCAGCAAAAGCTGAGGGGGAGCTTATTGTCTACGGTTCTTGTGAGGAGGAATATTTAGCAGCTGCTTGTGAGCATTTCCAGGAGCTTTATGGAATTAAAGTACAGTATCAGCGTCTTTCAACAGGCGAAGTACAGAGTAAGATCGAAGAAGAGAAGGGAAATCCTTCAGGTGACGTTTGGTTCGGCGGCACAACAGATCCTTACAACGTAGCAGCTGCTGAAGGACTTCTTGAGCCATACGAGGCAGTTAACGCAAGTCATCTTCTTAGCGATATGTATCGCGATAAGGACGGCTGCTGGTATGGTATCTACAAGGGAATCCTTGGTTTCATGGTAAACAAGGACGAGCTTGATCGTATGGGAATCGATGCTCCTGCTGACTGGAAAGATCTTCTTGATCCTAAGTACCAGGGTCTTATCTGGCTTTCAAACTACAACACAGCAGGAACAGCTAAGCTTGTTATCAACACAATGATTCAGAAGTATGGTCATGACGAAGGTATTCAGTACCTTGTAGATCTTGATAAGAACATCGAAGTTTACACAAAGTCAGGTTCAGGTCCATCCAAGAACGTTGGAACAGGTGAGTGCGTAGTTGGTATCGGATTCCTTCATGATGGTATCACACAGATCGTAGATAACGGCTATGGCAACATCGGACTTGTTATCCCTTCAACAGGAACATCCTTCGAAGTTGGTGCTACAGCTATTTTCAAGGGATGTGCACATCCTAATGCATCAAAGCTTTGGATTGAGTATGCGTTAAGTCCTGAGTGCGTTGAGCTTGCAGCTCAGAACGGTTCTTATCAGTTCCTGGTTCTCGACAATGCTAAGCAGCCTGAGGTTGCAGCTGAGTTTGGCCTTGATCCTGAGAACGTTATGAAGTATGACTTTGAAGATGCAAAAGCAAATACACCAACATACGTTGAGGAAGTTATGACAGCTTTGGGAAGCGCTGCAGACGATCGTTTCCAGACAGAGTAAACTGCGTTTACTCTGCAGATAAATGCACACTGGAACGAAAGGAAGATGTTGCTAACGCAACCGTTCCAGGCGCAGGAATTTCGCAAGCGAAATTCCATCGTAGTCAGGTATTATAATGGTTTAGTATGGGCGGAAAATCTTCCGCCCATATTTACAAGGAGGACATGGGATATGGCAAAAAGTCAAAGTGCCAGCCTTGACAGGAAGAAGCTTATGGCGGATCCGATAATGGTGACCACCATAGTGCTTTTGATTGTTTTTTTGACTGTATTTATCTTATACCCGCTGGCAATTTTGTTGGTGGACAGTTTTATTTCTGAGACAGGGTTTACCCTGGCAACCTTTAAGAGAGTAATGGAACTATCAAACTTTAGAAGAGCCATTACAAACACACTTAAGGTTGGATTTTTGGTAGGTATTGCATCAGCTCTTATCGGACTTTTGTTTGCTTACGTTGAAGTATATGTAAAGCTCCGCACAAAATTCATGGAGGGACTCTTTAAGGTAGTATCAATGCTTCCTGTAGTTTCACCGCCATTTGTGCTCTCGCTTTCAATGATCATGCTTTTTGGTAAAGCAGGTATTATCACAAGATTCCTGCTTCACATCTATGATAACAGTGTCTACGGTTTTTGGGGGATAGCTATAGTTCAGACGCTTACATTCTTCCCTGTGTGCTATATGATGCTCAAGGGACTTTTAAAGAATATCGATCCATCCTTGGAGGAAGCAGCCAGAGATATGGGTGCTTCAAGATTCAAGGTATTTATGACAGTGACATTTCCATTGATCCTTCCGGGACTTGGAAACGCATTCCTGGTAACATTCATTGAATCAATTGCCGACTTTGCGAACCCAATGATCATCGGCGGATCATATGATACTCTTGCAACAACCATATATCTTCAGATCACAGGTGCTTACGACAAACAGGGCGCAGCAGCTATGGCGGTTGTGCTCCTTGCCATCACTCTGGTTATGTTCATCGTCCAGAAGTATTACCTTGAGGCAAAGAGTACAGCTACGCTTTCAGGTAAGGCATCGAGAGAACGTATGCTCATCACAGATAAGAGCGTTACGATCCCGCTTACAATCCTTTGCTCAGGCCTGGCTCTTTTCGTAATCATCATGTACATCTGTGTTCCCTTCGGTGCTATGTTCAGAACCTGGGGCTATGATTTCCATCTGACCTTCAAGTGGTTTGGACAGGTATTCACCAAGTACAAGGGACTTAAGGCATTTAAGGACAGTTTCATCCTGTCACTTATTTCAGCTCCGATCACAGCTCTTTTGTCCATGATCATCTCTTATCTTGTGGTAAAGAGAAAGTTCAAGGCAAAGGGATTTATTGAGGCGGTTTCAATGCTTGCCATGGCTGTTCCCGGAACAGTTCTTGGTATTGGATATATCAGAGGATTTTCAGGGGGACTTTTCGGAACAGGTATCCTTCAGGGACTGTACGGAACAGGTGCGATCCTCATTATCGTATTTATCGTAAGAAGCTTACCCACAGGTACCAGAAGCGGTATCTCAGCTCTTCGTCAGATCGACAAGAGCATTGAGGAATCAGCTTACGACATGGGTGCAGACAGCTTTAAGGTATTCATGACAGTTACACTTCCTCTTATCAAGGACAGCTTCCTTTCAGGCTTTGTAACATCCTTCGTTCGTAGTATCACAGCTATCAGTGCGATCATCCTTCTGGTAACACCTTCGTATCTGCTTATTACAGTACAGATTAATGAGTTTGCAGAAAAAGGATCCTACGGTATTGCCTGCGCATTCGCAAGTATCCTTATCCTTATAACTTACAGCTCGGTGCTTATCATGAACCTTGTGATCAAACACTTTGGAACAAGCCGCAAGATCAAGCCCGCTGAGTAAAAAGCAGACAGTGTAAAATTTTAAACCGTCCTAAGGGAGAATAAAATTATGGCAAAAGAGAAAAAAGGCGTACGCCTTGAACACATTTCAAAAATATATAAAGATCCTAAGACCGGCAAAGATTTCTATGCGGTTAAGGATGCAAATCTTGATATCGAGCCCGGAAGTTTCGTTACACTTCTCGGACCTTCAGGATGCGGAAAAACTACAACCCTTCGTATGATAGCAGGGTTCGAAAGCCCGGACGAAGGCGAGATTTATCTTGGCAATGAGCCGATCAATGCTCTAACACCAAATAAGAGAGATACAGCGATGGTTTTCCAGAGCTATGCGCTTCTTCCTCACTACAACATCTTTGACAACGTTGCTTATGGTCTTAAACTACGCAAGATGGATAAAGAGGTTATCAAGAAAAAGGTTACTGACATTCTTAGCCTTGTAGGCCTTGAGGGAATGGAGAATCGTATGACCAACCAGCTTTCCGGTGGTCAGCAGCAGAGAGTTGCCCTTGCAAGGGCCCTTGTTATCGAGCCCGGAGTTCTTTTGTTTGATGAGCCTTTGTCAAACCTTGATGCAAAGCTTCGTGTTTCCATGCGTACAGAGATAAGAAGAATTCAGCAGGAGGCAGGTATTACAGCCATCTACGTTACTCATGATCAGAGTGAAGCCATGGCCATATCCGATAAGGTTATCATCATGAATGGCGGACTTGTAGAGCAGATCTCAACTCCTCAGGAGGCATATTACTATCCGAACAACAAGTTTGTTGCAGATTTCATCGGCGAAGCGAACTTCTTAAACGGTGTTGTGAAGGGCCAGGATACAGTGGAGATCGCCGGTGCAGAAGTAAAGTGCGCAACCGGCAGTATGGAGAATGGAGCAGCCTGCAGCGTTGTTCTTCGTCCTGAAGGAGCATATCTTGGAGATACAGGAGCAGTACAGGGAACAGTGAAGTATTCCTGCTTTATGGGAGCTTACCAGGATTATCATGTTATGATCGGTGATACT
>JAILMY010000187.1 GCA_024692165.1 Butyrivibrio sp.
ATGATGCTTCTCATACTGCATGAATACATCGTTTCCGATCTCTGTGTATTTGCCGCAATGACATCCCGGTCCGCAGTTTGGTCCGCAGTCAGGAACATCTTTTACATAGAACATCTCACTGTCAGGGCCGCAGGGACCGTACTCAAGTCCCCACCAGTTATCCTCTGCAGGAAGATAATAAATGTTCTCAGGCTTAAATCCTGATTCGATACGGTATTTTGCGCCCTCTTCATCTCTTGGTGCATTCTCGTCACCAGCAAAAACAGTAGCTGCAAGGTGATCTGCATCAAAACCAAAGAGCTGTGTAAGAAGCTCAAAGCTCCACTGACAACGCTCTTTTTTAAAGTAGTCACCAAGAGACCAGCTTCCCATCATCTCAAAAAATGTTCCGTGGCTCTTATCACCTACTGAATCAATATCATTGGTACGAACGCATCCCTGAACATTGCAAAGACGTGTTCCCAAAGGATGCTTCTTGCCAAGAAGATAAGGCATAAGCGGCTGCATGCCGGCAACGTTGAACATAACACCGGTAGAACCGTCAGAAACTAGTGAAACAGCGCCGCAGTCCACATGTCCTCTATCGATATAAAACTGCTTCCAAGCTTTGCGCAGTTCATTAGCTGTAAATTGTTTCATTATTATTCCTCCAGTATGTATATGATATACGGATTGCTTCACTTTGTGACTTTAAATCCCTATATCATTAAAAATCAAACTTGTCTGAGAAGAAAGCATCGAGCTGATCAATGGCAAT
This sequence comes from Butyrivibrio sp., assembly GCA_024692165.1. Taxonomy (GTDB): domain Bacteria; phylum Bacillota; class Clostridia; order Lachnospirales; family Lachnospiraceae; genus Butyrivibrio. The sequence goes on from JAILMY010000187.1 coordinate 758, forward strand.
TCTCTCCTGCTCCATGCTGTCTCTGAATCTTACTGTAACCATGTTGTCATTCTCAGACTCAAAGTCATATGTTACGCAGAATGGAGTTCCGATCTCATCCTGACGACGATATCTCTTACCGATATTTCCACGGTCATCAAACTCGCAGTTGTACTTCTTGGAGAGCTGAGCATAAATCTTCTCTGCACCCTCGTTAAGCTTCTTGGAAAGAGGTAAAATACCAATCTTTACAGGAGCAAGAGCAGGATGAAAATGAAGAACTGTACGCATATCAGGCTTTTCCTCAGTTCCGATGTTTTCTTCATCATATGCCTCGCAAAGGAATGCAAGAGTTACACGGTCTGCACCAAGTGATGGCTCAACAACATATGGAATATACTTCTCATTTGTCTCATCATCGAAGTAATCCATAGGCTCACCGGATGTCTCCTGGTGTCTTGTAAGGTCGTAGTTTGTTCTTGATGCGATTCCCCAAAGCTCGCCCCAGTCTGTGAATGGGAATGCATACTCGATATCTGTTGTATGATCTGAGTAGAATGAAAGCTCCTCAGGATCATGATCACGAAGTCTAAGGTTCTCTTTCTTGATTCCAAGAGAAAGAAGCCACTCATAGCAGGTCTTTCTCCAGTACTCGAACCACTCTGTCTGTGTTCCAGGCTTACAGAAGAACTCAAGCTCCATCTGCTCAAACTCTCTTGTACGGAAAGTGAAGTTACCGGGAGTGATCTCGTTACGGAAGCTCTTACCAATCTGGCAGATACCAAATGGAACCTTCTTACGTGATGTACGCTGTACGTTCTTAAAGTTTACAAAAATACCCTGTGCAGTCTCAGGACGAAGATATACTGTATCCTTAGCATCCTCTGTTACGCCCTGGAAGGTCTTGAACATGAGGTTGAACTCTCTGATACCTGTAAAGTTGTGCTTACCACATGATGGACATGGAACGTTATGCTCCTTGATGAAGTTCTCCATCTCCTCGTGGGACCATCCATCTACTGAAGTCTCAAGAGTAATTCCGTTCTCTGCAGCGAAGTCCTCAATGATCTTGTCTGCTCTGAATCTCTCGTGGCACTCTTTACAGTCCATAAGAGGATCTGAAAAGCCGCCAAGGTGACCTGATGCAACCCATGTCTGAGGGTTCATAAGAATAGCACAGTCAACACCTACGTTATATGGGTTCTCCTGTACAAACTTCTGCCACCAAGCCTTTTTAACATTATTCTTGAACTCTACACCCAGGTTTCCGTAATCCCAGGTATTGGCAAGACCACCATAAATCTCTGATCCGGGATAAACAAAACCCCTTGCCTTTGCCAGAGCTACAATTTTGTCCATTGTTTTTGCGTTAGCTTCCATAATCCTCCATTCCTGCACAGCAGTAAAAAAATTATTTTGAAAGAAGCAGCTGTACAATATCCGTAGTTACTCCGGATAAATCTGCTTCCTTTTTATCTTTTAAAACGACGCCCTCTGTCATATAAGAAATCTTAAAGGGTGCGATTATACCTGTTTTATCTCCTGTAATGATAATATGTCTGTCATTCAGGTCATCAATCTCATCAAGGGAAATAGTCTCTCCCTGGGAATTCACCAGATTTCCCGATACGGAAAAGCCCTTATCGGTGGCCTCTGCAACAGTACCATAGAAAAATGTCACCTGGTTGAAGTGGGCAAAATCAATATAGTTACTGTAATTCATGGTTAAAGACGCCTTGCCATCCTCAGACAGCGAAGCTTCTTCCAGTACAATCCTGGGAGAACTATACTCTGAATTATAGTAAGAAATTTCATCAGCAGCCATGTCCTCAAGCTCGGAAAGCTGATAATAATCCTCTCCGAAGTCCTCTAAGATCACACTGCCTATGGCTCCATCCTTATTGATTGACAGTTTGGTCTCAGGGACCTTCTTTGCACCGCATCCGTATACGGACACAGCAAAAAGGCTCACCAATATAGCAGCCATCGTCATTTCTTTAATTCTGTTTGAGTTGATTACTTGTGAACCCACTGCCCCTCATACCTCATGACGTAAAAGTAAAACAAAGATATTATAGCCAAATCATTATTCTTTTTCAATAGCACTTAACATCTCAAGACTTTTAAGAGGTCTGTCGATAAACATAGCCCTATATCTGCGGGTAATTAAGTCCAGTTCATCCAGGACCTCAGGACTTAAGCTGAAGGAAAAGAGCTTTCCAAGAGGACTTTCCGTTATAAACTGCATCGCATATCTGGTGCTTTCCAACAGCCACTCATTTTCCGGAATCCCCGGATATTCTCCCTCTATCTTCAGGGCCCTTAGTTCAAATATACACCTTGCCAGCTTGTTGTTTATGTTTTCCTTCAAAAGAGCTTTCAAAGACACGTAAAGGAGATTTAAAAGCTCCACGTCTTCAATGTTTTCTCTTGTATAAAAGGAAGCCACTTCAAGAAAAAAGGTGCCGTAACAGGCACCTTCCAAGTCCCCTCTAAAGCCTTCAAAGTAGTTTTCTATATCTGCTTCTACTATAGTATAGGAATTCTTGCCCACAAATAGTTTGAAGGTTCCAAAGCAGAAGGGTTCCACGCATCCCGACAGCTTACTTCCGGGCTTTCTGGCACTTCTTGCAAAGGCTGTAATCTTGCCTCTTTCCGCAGTGAAAATAGTCACAACCCAGTCATAATCCCCGGCAGGTGCATGCTTTAGAATTATTCCGCGAAGGGTAATAAAATCTTCCATATGATTATCCCCTGCTTAATCCTTAAGATTTCTGATGTCGTAGCCAAAGCTCTTAAGCTGGGTTTTGTCATCTCTCCAATCTCTTCTGACCTTTACCCACAGCTGCAGATTAACCTTGCAGCCCACCAGCTCCTCAATATCTTTTCTGGCAGCTGAGCCTATCTTTTTAAGCATGGTTCCACCCTTGCCGATCACAATTCCCTTGTGAGAATCTCTCTCGCATATGATGGTGGCCTCAATATCCATGATGCCCTCAGGATCATAGGCTACGGCAGGCTCACCTCCCATATCAAGATTAAAGATCACAGGACCGTCCTCCTCAGAAGAATCCTCAGAGTCTGCCGCTTCAGCATTTTCCATGGCCTGAAGCTTACTCTTCTTGGGCGGATGCTGATGTCTCTTCTTTTTGGGTGCAGGTGTTTCCACTACCTTTTCGCGCATGCGCATGGTCTCTATGGTTACAGCAATACCATGGGGAACTTCGTCCTGCAAAAGACGCAGAGCCTTCTCTCTGATGATTTCCGCTGCAATCTGCCTTTCAGGCTGATCAGTAAGGGTCTCCTCATCATAAAAAGGAGGTCCGTAGGGAAGGAATTTCTTTATGGCATCCATAACTCCCGCGATATTTTTCCCCTTCAGGGCAGCCACATGAACGACCTCAGAAAAATCCATTTCTTTTCTGTAGGCCGCCTCGAAGGTTTCAAGCTTGTCCGCAGATACGGTATCTATCTTGTTGATGACAAGGATAACAGGCTTTTTGCAATTTTTTAGTTCCTCTACAATGGACTTCTCCCCTGCGCCAATGAAGGTACTGGGCTCCACAAGCCATAAGACCACATCAACCTCTTCCAACGTGCTCTTGGCCACTTTGGTCATGTACTCCCCAAGCTTATTCTTGGTGTCGTGGATTCCCGGCGTATCCAGAAAGATCATCTGACACTCATCGTCAGTATAGACTGTCATGATCTTATTTCTGGTGGTCTGCGGCTTATTAGACGTAATGGCAATCTTTTGCCCTATCATATGATTCATGAGAGTTGATTTGCCTACATTGGGGCGTCCTATTAAAGTGATAAAACCTGTCTTAAAACTATTTTCCATTATTATCCTTCTGTATATTTTGTGGTGGCATAGGCGGCATCTGCTGCACCTGCTGCATTTTCAGCATATTCTTATAGTTTTTCTTTTTGCCAGCCTTGTCAATTGCTCTGATAATGAGGATCACTATTACAATTGCCACAAGGATCAGAATTATCTGTGGCAGATGAATCACAAACCATACAAAGCCTTCTACAACAGCTGCGATAACTTCGGCGATACTGTTTACGAAGCCCTCTCTCATTCTCTGGACAGGGCCCTTTTCCTGGGTCTCGGTAAACTTGCTGACCTCATCGATGCTCAGATAAACAGTGCTGTAATTTATCTTGTTGTCATAAGTCCGAAGCTGTGACTCTATGCTCTCAATTTCATATCTGACCTCTGAAAGCCTTGACTCAACGGTTATGATATCCTCAACTGTTTCAGCGGATTCAAGGATCTCAAGAAGCCTCTTTTCCTCAGATGTAAGAGCATTCTTCTTGCTCTCAATATCAACATAGTTAAGAGTTACATCCTCTACGCTGGTGGATTTATTTGTGATATTGGTTGAACCTTCGACGACATCAACAAACTTATCCAGGTTATTTGCAGGAATTCTCAGGGTAAGGTATGCATTTCTGCTGGGTTTTGACCCTGAATAATAGCTGCTTCCATTATAGATGTCGCTGGATTCTATGTAGCCCCCAAGCTCTTTTACCTTGTTTTGAACTTCGGAAAGCACGCTGTCCAGATCCTCGGTTTCAGAGGATATGTTCATGGTGGTGATAAGCTTTCTTGAAGTGTCCACCACCTCTGTTGCCCCCTCTGCCATAGGGCCTTCGGCATTTAGCTCGGCGCTGTCATTCTGATAAACGGATTTTGATTCAACAGCGCCGTCATAAGCAGATTCAGCGGCATATTCCTCAGTGGTTGCTGCGTATTTGTTGCCGCTGCTTCCACAGCCAATGGTCATGGAAGCTGTCAAAACAAATGTTGATAGAAGTAAAACCAGTCTCTTATTTTTCATAACCCCCTCCTCAAGACTTAAGCCCATCTTCCGGATCAAACCTTTTATTATCTGTTCACCAGCTGCTCCACCTTGTCAAACAGATCCTTGCTCTCATCTATCTTTTCGGAAGTTCCGATTACGCAGAGGCAATCATCTTCCATAAAGGCATCAACGTAGTCTGCCATTTTCCTGATGGTATCAATGTTTGTTCCAAGAAGCTCATCCCTGTTTCTCTGGATGTTCTCCATCTTTGCGTGGCAAAGGTAAGCCGTAAGTCCATAGGCTCCCTTTCCTGACGGAGTCTTGGGCGTATCAAGATCGGAAACAGCTCCGATTACATACTGCAGAATAGTTCTGTCATCCGCACTGAAGTTGCGAAGATATTCAGCAGCTTTCTCAAAAACATCAATACTGTTCTTGAGATTAGGATCTCTGTAGGTCACAAAAGCCGCATCACCATTCTTGGCATAGCTGCTCATGCAGCCGTAGGCGCCGCCCAGAACTCTTATATTCTTCCAAAGGTAGTCATAACCCATCATTACCTTAAGAACTCTCAAAGCCCCATGATACTTAAGACCCTTTTTTGCAAAGTTCCCGGCTCTGCACACATACTGTACCTGACCGGCAGTCTTAAAGGCCTCGTTCTTCCTGGAAGGGATCAGGTTAAGCCTGCCAAGGGAAATCTCTTCAGTATAAAGATCCTTCGAAAAGGCCTTAGCTTCTTCGGGAATTCCCTCAAACTCTTTTTCTGTTCCCGTAACATCCACAAGAAGGTTCTCAGGTCTGAAGATTGCCTTGCAAATATCCTTAAGAGTATTGACGATATTCTCTGCACCTTCCTTAGTATTTATCTCCTCATTCATCTTCTCAAGATGTCTGAAGTACTCGATTCCACTGACGCTGTCTGAAACCATCGCCGCAGGTGAAATGTAGCTCATTGCGCGAAGAGCGGCTGTCTGATGCCCGGCTGAGGAAAGATCTGACTGAAGCCTTGCATACTGCTCAGCGAAGATTTCCTTAAGTCTCTTCACATCGTCGAGCTTTGTGGTCATAAGGATCTCTTTTACCAGTTCAAAGGCCTTGGACAGATTATTATGAAGGACCTTTACGCTGACCTCAAAGACTGTTTCGAACTGTGTTACATTTCCGGCATCGGTATAGGTGCTGATTGATCCGCTGATACCACCTGTGTATATGTTGATGTCATTGTACAGATCGCCATAAGTGTGGTTTTCTGTATCCAGCATTCCCAGGGCTTTCTTAAGTACTGCCGCATATGGAAGATACTTTGCATCAATGTTCTTCATATCGAAAACAAAGTTTATGTAATCTATGCCGTTGGTAAAGATGTCATGGAAAAGAACCTTACAGCCCTCGTATTCTCTGAGCTCATAGATGAACTTCTCCGACTCCTTCTTAAGATCCTCAAGCTTTAAAAGCGGAATCTTCTTAAGATCCTCAGGGTCATCCTCGCCCTCCTGATACTCCTTAAGCTCCCTGGTCTTTCTTACGATGGTCTTAATCTCATCATCTGAAAGCGAGTCTCTATACTCTTTAAGCTTCTTTCTAAGCTCCTCTTCCTTCTTCTCGTTAAGGCCTTTCTCAGGCTCAAGGAGAACCACGGTTCTGTGGGTGTTATCCAGAAGATACTTCTGAATCAATTCCTCGAAGTATCTGCCATCAGCCTCTCTTCGAAGCTCCTCAAAGGTAGCGTTGGCTTCAATGTTTATCCATGGATATCTCTCGTCATAGAGCCAGCTGTCAAATACCTGAAGTCCGTATAAAAGGCCCTTGGGGAAACGTCCAAAGTCCGCCTCTCTGTATTTAAACTCGTCATAGGAGAGCCCTGCCAAAAGAGCTTTCTTATCAATTCCGTTCTTTACCTGCTCCTTAAGGATTTCGCGGATAGTTTTAACAAACTCATCCTTCTGGGAAGCGTCGGCATTTTTGGCAACTATTGAGAAAACAGGCTGCTGCAGGCCGTTGTCGTATTCACTGAAAACATCCTGTCCGATTTCCTTGTCAATAAGAGCCTTCTTTATGGGCGCTCCGGGAGCTGAGCAAAGGGCATAGTCCAGAATATCAAAGGCGATATAAAGCTTTTTATCCAGAGTTGATCCAACAGAGCAGTTATAGGAAAGATAGGTGTTCTGCTCCATGGAATCCGTAGGCAGGATTGAATACTGCTTGTGAATTTCCTTAGGGGCATCAAAAGATAGCTGTCTTCCAATCTCTGAATCAACATCAAGATGATCAAATTTTGACAGATAATTCTTGTCGATATAATCCAGCTTTTCAGCCATATCCATATCGCCGTACAGATAAATATAGCTGTTGGATGGATGATAGTATTTTCTGTGGAAGTCCAGATAATCCTCATAGGTGAGCTCCGGAATAACATCAGGATCTCCGCCGGACTCGATACCATAAGTGATATCAGGGTAAAGAGAATTCTGGATTTCTCTGCTTAGCACATCATCTGCTGAGGAGAAGGCCCCCTTCATCTCGTTGTAAACAACACCGTTGATAGTAAGCTCAGAATCCTCATCCTCCATCTCATAGTGCCATCCCTCCTGAGCAAATATCTTGTCAGTCTTGTAGATATTTGGGTAAAAAACTGCATCAAGATACACATGCATCAGATTCTGAAAGTCTGCATCGTTGCAGCTGGCAATAGGATAAACAGTCTTATCAGGATAAGTCATGGCATTGAGGAATGTATTAAGGGATCCTTTTACCAGTTCAACAAAAGGATCCTTTATTGGAAACTCCCTGGATCCGCAAAGAACAGTGTGCTCTATGATATGAGCAACACCCGTTGAATCCTTGGGCGGAGTTCTAAAACCGATAATAAAAACCTTATTATTATCATCATTTGAAAGAAGTGAAACCTTAGCCCCTGTCTTCTTGTGTTTAAGTATTATGCTTTCTGAATTTAGATCCTCAATTCTCCTTTTCTCTACTATCTCATAGGTCGTTAAGTCTTCTAATCTCATGAAGTCTCTCACTTTCAATTTATTTGTAATTCAAAATTTAAATATCGAAGTCGTCTCCTGGTCTTAACGGAAGGTCGAAGTCATCCTTTCTGGAAGAAACTGCCTTCTTCGGCTTCTCGACAGGCTTTTCTTTCTGGATCTCCGGTTTCTTCTTATCAAGAGCAATTGTTCCCTTGTACTCAGGCATCTTCATCTTGGACTTTGCGGTATCCATCTCGTCCTCAGCACCCTCAGGAAGTACCATTCCCTCAGGAACGTAGCGCTTTGCATAGCCCTCAAAGGCTGCATTCGTGTTTTCAATCTGCTCAGGAGCCACAACCTTCTCCGGTTCCACGACATTCTCATGCTCTACAACTTTCTCAGGAGTTACAACCTGCATGCCGCCTTTTTCACCGGAGGTCTCGGGAGATTCACCGGCGGTTTTCTCACTCTTTTCCCCGGAATCCTTAGGCTCATCGGTTTCATCCGGAGTATCCTCATTAGTCTCTTCGTCTTCTGAAACGGCTACATTTTCAGCCTTAGGCTTGCCCTCAAGCTTGTTTGTAACAATAAGAGAAGTCACGCAGGCCAGGACAAATCCAAAATATATTGTGAGCATAACCTGACTGTTCATCTTGGTCGCCCCAAAGAAAGGCGCCGCAAAAAATACCAGCATAGTTCCAAAAAGCCATGGTGTTACACGCTCAAAGATTCTATTTTTCCAAAATCCCACAAGTACTCCGGACATAACTATGAAGGTTACAAGATACTCAATCTTGTAGTTTGTGTAAGTCCAGAATGTATTGAAGGTATTAATATTCTTAAAGAAATAATTGCTCCACTTAAGTAGTACGGTATCAAAGCCAGCCATGCCACCTTCCTGGAAAATCATTCCCACAAAAACTGCAAATCCGCTGATCAGAATTATCACCAGCCTGATGATTTCTAAAACCACATCATTATCAATGATAAAAAGGCCTGATAACAAAAGCGGAAGGATCACTACAAATGAACCGGCATCCACATAGGTCATAAAACCCACAGCGCAGCCCACAATAACAAACCAGATGATCCATGCTTTGGATTCATACTTATGCTTTGAATCCAGATGCAGATAATTGGCAATGATCAAAATCTCAAGTCCGTACATTAAATAAAACAATTCATCGGTACTGATTATTGCACGTAATAAGCTATCAAGAAAAACCGGCATGAAAGATACAAAAAGTGCAAAGCAAAGGGACGCCACCTTCCCCAGCAGCATTCTGACTGCCTCAGCTGCTACAGCCACAAAGAGCATGAAAAGAACAACCTGGAAATAGTATGCAAAAAGCATTTTGTTCCCGGTAAAACGAAGAAGCAGATTAAGCAGCCTGGAATAGAGAATTGATAAAAGATCATATTCGGTAGAGGCAGCTGCTCCAACCATAGCATCCTCATAAAGAGAAAGCTTTCCCCCCGGGACTGCAGTCAGGCTTCCCATAATGTCAAACCTGTAAAAGGCTCCGGCAATAATAGTTGCGGTCATGGCTACCGCGTGCAGAGATTTGCCGGTAACGGTCCTTCCCATCTCATCTGCATAAATAACGTCTGCCATCCTCCCCAGCAGAAACGTAAATAATCCCATAACCAAAACGCCAACGATTGTTATAGCACAGGTATATGGGACTAAATTATTCGATGGAAAAAGCCCTGAAAAGAAACCGGAACTCGCTACCATAATCACATCAAAAATAATAAACACTACCCAGATGCATACCGATGGCCACATACGTTTTAGTTTCATTTCAGGACTCCCCCCGTCGTCATGTAATTTATTTAATTAACCAAAAATCCTAGCAAAACTTCATTCAAAAACTGGTTTCTATTACTCTTCAGGCTCATCCCAGTTGTGGTAAACTGCCTGAACATCGTCATCCTCGTCAAGAAGATCAAGGATTCTGGTAAGATACTTAACAGTCTCAGGATCTGTTACAGATACATAGTTCTGAGGAATCATTGTAACTTCTGCTGAAGCTGTCTCAATATTAGCCTCGTTAAGAGCCTCTACTACACCCTGGAAGTTGTCCGGAGTTGTAAGGATCTCATAGCTGTCATCTTCCTCATTGAAATCGTCAGCACCTGCATCAAGAACCAGCATCATAAGATCATCGGAAGACATGCTGCACTCTTCCTTGTCGATAAGAATCTGACCCTTGTTGTCAAACATATATGATACGCAGCCAGGTGTTCCAACGTTACCGTTGCCCTTTGTGAATGCGCTCTTTACGTTTGCTGCTGTTCTGTTCTGGTTATCTGTAAGAGTCTCAACGATGATGGCTGTTCCGCCAGGACCATATCCTTCGTAAGTGATGCTCTTGTAATCTACGGCACCGTCAGCACCTGATGCCTTCTTGATACCACGATCTATAGTGTCGTTAGGCATGTTGTTAGCCTTAGCCTTTGCGATTACAGTAGCAAGCTTAAAGTTATTGGCAGGGTTTGGGCCACCCTCTTTTACTGCTACAGCAATTTCCTTACCAATGATTGTAAAAATCTTTCCCTTTGCTGCATCATTCTTCTCTTTTTTGTGTTTGATGTTCGCAAATTTTGAATGTCCTGACATAAAAACTTCCTTTCATTTTTTAAAACTTATTTTGCTATTTCTAATTCTTTTTCTTCCTCTGATACTTCCTGTTCAGGGAGTTTATTGACCAAAACACTCTGAATCATGTGATTGTTCACAGAAAGAATCTTGAAACTATAGCCATCAACTACGGCGCTAAAATCCTCATCCTGCTCCGGAATCCTGTCCAGCTTGGAAATAAGGTAACCGTTTAGCGTCTCAAACTCGCTCTCCTCAAAGGAGATCTTAAATCTCTTCTCAAGGATCTCAAGTGGAGTCTTGCCCTCTATCATGAACTCGCCCGCATTTCTTGTAGGCTTGATAAAGTTCTCATCCTCATCGTATTCATCTAAGATGTTACCTACGATCTCCTCAAGAATATCTTCCATGGATACAAGACCTGCTGTCTGGCCATACTCATCAATGATGATAACCATCTGGGTCTTGGAAGACTGCATGCTATGGAAAAGAGAATCGATGTTCCTGGTCTCAGGAACAAACTTGGGCTGGCGAAGCAGACCCTTGATCTTCCTGATGGGGAGATTTTCATCCGTCTCCTCAGAAAGCTTCTTCATAGCATCTCTGATATGCATGATACCTATTATGTGATCAATATCATCAAGATAAACCGGGAATCTTGAGTTATTGGTATCCATCATGAAATTAACAGCATCTTTAAGGCTCATATTGGCGTCAATTGCGACCATGGCCTTTCTGTTGGTCATGATATCTCTGGCCTCCTTATCGGAAAACTCAAAGATATTGGTGATCATGTCCGCTTCAGTTTCCTGAAGAACGCCCTGCTCCTGACCCTCAGTTACCATGGACTTGATCTCTTCCTCGGTGACATCTGTAGGGTTGTCATCTCCTCTTATTCCAAACAGATACAAAATAGCCTTAGCCACGCTGCTTGACACAAATACAAAAGGCGAAGTGACCTTTCCTATAAAGTTCACAGGGTAATAGCAGACGTACGCCCATTTCTCCGGCTGCCTGTAGGCGAGCCTTCTTGGCATTATGATTCCAAAGCACATAATGATCAGAGATATGCAAAGTCCGCTGACAATAAACGTTAGGCTCTGCAAAAGGCTACTGTCACCAAGGTTCCAGGCTCTGATGAAAAAAAGGCTGATTCCGGAAGTAACTATTCCTCCAAGAAACATATTGAGCACTACGTTAAGAAACTGCATGCTCTTAATAAGCGACGAGTCATCCTTTATGATCTTAAGAAGCCCTGAGCTTATCTTGTCCTTGTTATCCTGTGATTTCTTCTCAACATCTTCTTCCTTGATATGAGTAATAGCTACTCCAAAGCCATGAACAAGAATGTCGATCAATAGAACTGCTAATAAAATGATAATACTGACTGAAGGCGAACCTTCGTCCATAATATGCCCTCCACGTCTTGCTGATGTCGGAAAAGCAAATCCGTCATCGGAAAATCACATAAAATATCAAATTAAACTATACCACATATTCGCAGTTTCTTCCAATAATTCTTTCAAAGGTGCCCGTTTCATAGTAAAATCAAATGAGATATTTTCTAAAAGTTTTGCCGGGGAGATGAATTTCTATCAATGATTTCACTGTTAACAATTGCTGCAAATTCGGTGATCAATTTTGTTGTGTATATATTAAAAGCAGTGTTTTCCATGCTTTTGTGGTTTCTTAGGCTTTTCGCATCTTTGCTTAAGATCTTGTTTTGTGCTCTTCCCTTTACAACCATCATCTTTTTTTTGCTTATCATCACAAATATTGCAGTCATCATTGCAGGCACCAGCGATATTCTGTCAATTGTTCCCAGGATTAGAGGGTTCGAAATTGTTTCTCCTTCCCAAAACACCGCACTGTCCATCGCAGATGCGCTTAAAACATGGTGGTCCGAGAACATTTACTCCCACCATGGCAGCGGAGCCTATATTCCGCTTTTGTTTCTGACAATAATAATGTTCATACCCGTTGTGAGCGTTTTTCTATGTATCAGCGCTCTTTCCTCCTTTGGAAACCTCATTTTCTGTCTGCTGGCTCTGGATCTTGTCATATATGTTTTGCGAGCCCTTGGGCAAAAAAGCTTTATTGCGCAGTTTCTGGCCAGATACTATTTTCTTTTTCCGGATATAGGTAAAAAACACTACGAAAAAAGCTACGAAAGATGGCTTCGCAGACATCATGAAGAATTCGAAAATGACACCCACGAAGACACGCCAAAGAGGGATAAATACGAGGATTTCTACGAAGCGCCTGAGGACGAGGGCTATGACGAAACTGACTATGACGATGATTATGATGATCCCGAATATGATGATGGCTTCTATGAAAATGATATAGAAGACGAGGATTATGAAGACTACGAGGATGATGAAGTTTATGAAGATGATGAAGTTTATGAAGATGATGAGATCTACGAGGATGATGAAGTCTATGAAGATGATGCAGAAAAGACTCCTTCCGTGATACAGATAACATCCTTCAACTTCTTCGCAGGCTGCAACAGCAGAGAAAGCGTGGAAAAGAAGTACCGGTCTTTAGCAAAGCTCTATCATCCCGATAATATGGACGGGGACACCGCTTCTTTGCAGGCAATCAACGCCCAGTATGAGGAAGCCAAGAAAATGTTCCCAAGATAGCTGAATAACAGAAAATATAAAGAGCTTAGGCGCCCCTGTGATTTTATTTAAGAGGCTCCCTAAGCTCTTTTATTGTCATTTCAAAGATTTATCCCTGTGATCATATTGTCATTTAGTAAGAAGGATCGCCGCATCGCCGACAGCCACTTCTCCATCCCTCTTTTCCAGATTACCGAATATTCCGGGATTTGATATTACCATGGGTGTGATCATATCGAATCCGGCTGCTTTTACAGCCTCCAAATCCACCTCAATTATGAGATCTCCTTTATTTACATCCTGCCCCTGCTTGGCATAAATGGTAAAATTTTTGCCGTTTAGCTTTACTGTGTCTATTCCGATATGAATTATGACGTCTACGCCATCACGATTTTTCAATGCATAGGCGTGCCCTGATGGGAAAAGAACTGACAAATGCCCATCACAGGGTGCATAGTATTTCCCCTCCTCGGGAATGATTGCAACGCCCCTGCCGATCATCTCCTGTGCAAACATTGGGTCATTAACTTCAGCGATAGGCACTATCTTTCCCTTTACCGGTGCGCCAATTTCCAATGTCTTTTTATGAAAAAACCTGTTTAACAGACTCATTTTTTATCCCTTTATATCATTTTCTTTATTTCGTCATAAACAAACTGAACCTTTGGTCCTATGATCACCTGCACTGTGGTCTTCGAAGGTCTTACTATTCCGGCAACTCCGCCCTTCTTGATGATTCTCTCATCAACCAATGTATAATCAACAACCTCAGCTCGAATTCTCGTTGCACAGTAGTCGATTTCCTTGATGTTCTCTTTTCCCCCAAGACCTTCTACGATATTTTCAGCAATAGCTGTAAAATCATTATTGGCCAGCGTGATAGTCTTTTCCTGCTCTTCTTCCTCGTCCACTTCACGTCCGGGAGTCTTGAGATCAAACTTAAGGATAACAAAGCGGAAAACAAAATAGTAAATAGCCGCATAAACAGCGCCAACAGGAATTATGAGCCATGGATTAACTGCCATAGGTGCCTTGAAGCTAAGGAACCAATCAACAAAGCCGGCGGAGAAATTGAATCCAAGCCTGAATGGAAGCAGTGCGCAGATTGCAGCTGAAATACCGGTCAAAAGCGCATGTACCAGGTAAAGTCCGGGAGCCAGGAACATAAATGCAAATTCCAAAGGTTCTGTGATACCTGTAAAGAATGATGCCAAAGCGCCTGCTATCATCAAAGATGCAACAGATTTTTTCTTACAGCTTTTTGCAGTATGGTACATCGCAAGAGCTCCTGCCGGAAGTCCGCACATCATTACAGGGAAGAATCCTGTCATGTACTGACCTGTAACGCCCTTTACAGCTCCCTCTGCTCCTGACCAGAAAAGGCCCAGATCATTGATTCCTGCTGTATCAAACCAGAAAACAGCATTCAGCGCATGGTGAAGTCCCAGAGGAATAAGTGCTCTGTTGAGCATTGCGTAGATACCTGCACCAATGGGGCCAAGGCCAACGATTGAAGTACCGAATGCAACCAGTCCGGCAAAGATAACCGGCCAGATAAAAAACAGTAAAACTGAGGCTGCCACTGAAAATACTGCCGTCACTATAGCAACAGATCTTTTCCCGCTAAAGAATGCCAGCCAGTCCGGAAGCTTGGTATCCCTGAATCTGTTGTAACAGCTTGATCCGATGATACCTGCCATAATACCGATGAAACAGTTGTTGATCTTTCCAAAGGATGCAGAAACCTCAGAAACATCAACTCCTCTGTACATAGCAACTGCATCGGAGCTTAAAAGCGTTGTGATCATAAGGAATGAGACAATGCCGGCCAAAGCACTGGTTCCATCGTGATCCTTTGCCATTCCGATGGAAATACCAATCGCGAAAAGAACCGGAATGTGATCAATAATTGCCGATGCAGCCTTAATAAAGAATGCCGCAATAATACTGTTTGCTCCCCATCCCGACGGATCAATCCAGTACCCGATGCCGTACAAAATACCCGCAGCAGGCAATACTGCCACCGGAAGCATCAAAGACTTACCGATCTTTTGCAAATACTTCATCATACCACTAGTCCTCCTCTATGTTGTAAAAATGTGTCTTCACAATTACTTTTTTGCCCGGCTCATTTAGTCAAAAGGATTACAGCCTCCCCAGCTGATACCGTTCCCTCCTTCTTCTCGAATTCAG
The DNA here is from genome assembly GCA_024692165.1 of Butyrivibrio sp. Classification (GTDB taxonomy): domain Bacteria; phylum Bacillota; class Clostridia; order Lachnospirales; family Lachnospiraceae; genus Butyrivibrio. The sequence goes on from JAILMY010000187.1 coordinate 15,945, forward strand.
AAAAGTCGCTGTGATTAGATACGATAATCGGAGTGATAACATCAAACCCCGCAAGTTTAATAGCCTCCAGATCAGCTTCAACTATCAGATCGCCTTTCTTGACATCATTTCCCTGTTCCCCATGAATGGTAAAATGATTGCCCTGAAGCTTAACCGTATCGATTCCAATGTGAATCAGAACCTCAGCCCCGTCACTGCTCTTAATGCAATAGGCGTGACCTGTTGGGAAAAGAACTGCCAGCTTCCCATCACAGGGTGCATAGAATTTACCGTCACTTGGAATAATTGCAACACCTCTTCCTACCATTTCCTGAGAAAACACAGGATCCGGAACAGTTGTGACAGGCACAATCTCGCCATTTACAGGTGATGCAATTTCAATTTTCTTATTTTGGAAAATTTTGTTAAAAAGCCCCATAATGAACTCCCTTCCCACATATATAATTTAATGATACACCATATCAGGTAAAGTTTAAAACGCAATTTCCTGTTACATAAAAAAAGAGCCCAGGAAATCTGGGCTCATAAATAGCATTCTGATGGATCAAAGGTCAGAAGTACAGCATGGGCACTTTGTTGCCTCAATATTGATCTCGCTCTTACACTTAGGGCAGATCTTTGTTGTTGCTGGTGCCTCAGCCTCTTCCTTGGCAAACTTATTACTTACGCTGTTCATGAATTTGATAAGGCAGAAGATTACGAGGGCCATCAGTATGAAGTTGATGACTACTGTAATGAATGTACCATAAGCAAGTGTTGCAGCGCCTGCTTCCTTGGCTGCCTCAAGAGTAGCATAAGAGCCACCATCAAGAACTACGAATTTGTTGTTGAAATCAATTCCCCCTGTAACAATGCTGATAACCGGCATGATGATGTCATCTACCAGTGATGATATGATTTTCTGGAAAGCTCCGCCGATGATGACACCGACTGCCATATCCATTACGTTTCCACGCATGATGAATTCACGGAATTCTCCGGCGAATCCTTTTCCCTTACTTGCTACTTTCTTCACTTTATCTGTCATTCCCCTGCTTTCTCACAAATCTACGTTTGTGTCCCCAAAAAGTCTGTTGTTTGTAACAAAATGTATATCATTTCTCTTGAAATTATACCACATATTGTATAGAATGAAATAGTCGTTTGAATAAAGCTTCCGCAGGATTAGTACATCGGTAGTATGTTAGCTTCCCAAGCTGAAGAGGCGGGTTCGATTCCCGTATCCTGCTTGAAAACGAGCAATGCAAAAAAGGAATAAGCACCCATTGCCAAGTTTACTTGGAACAATGGGTGCTTATTCCTTTTTTTATAGTGCGACAAGCACGGCTTAGGATTGCGTAGCAATCCTAAGATGCATTGCTCGTTTTCAAGCAGGATTTAGCGCAGAGTAGTGGGCATCATTTGCTATCTGTCAAGTTTACTTGAACGGTAGGCTGTGAACTCTATTTTTTATATCGCGCGTACGCACGGCTTCGGATTGCAAAGCAATCCCCCACCTAAAACTTCATTCTTCCAGCCACAAAATCCCTTATTATCCCCAAAGTCTCCCGGACCAGATTATTTGGAATGTACTGCGGCTGCATATATGCTGCAATTCCGCAAACATCAGCGTCTGTCAGCCCTTTTGCAATATGTATTCCCCTGAAAACATGAAATCCATTCGTAACAATTCCAATTCTGAGATTGTCTCTGTCTTCTTTAAAATCCCCATCAATATCCGCATTACTATTATCTGCACTTTGATATAACCTTTTATTCACTTCACTCTCCTCTATCATTTCAAGTGCAAACTCTATATTTTCAACAGTATCCTTCGACATGGTTTCTGACATGAGCTGTGCCTCATTTACGCCATGAGATAACAGATAAATCTCTCCGCCTCTGCCTTCACTTACGTTTTCATTAGTACCTTGTCCGCCGGTAGTTACAATGATGGTATCAGGGTTTTCCTCCAGATACTCCATTGCCTTATCAAGTCTGTATCTGTAAATCACACTGGGGCCACTGCTTCTCATCTGGGCACCCAGCAAGATAATATAGTCAAGGTCAGGCTCTCCCTTATCACTAAAATGAGTAAGAATACCAACCTGACAAACGACAAAAACCGCTAAAACAAAGCTAATACATGTATAGATCACGTATCTTGCAATCTTGGGAACCTTCCCCCATCGCCCGTTTCCAGCTAAAAAGAAGCAGGCGCAAAAGAATGCTGCGCCTGCAAGCCAAATGACAAAGGAAAAAGTACCACTGCCCACCATATAAACCATAACTGCATAGGCCAGTGCCAAAACCATAAGCACGAACCATATAATCCTGAATCCCGAAGAAAACAGCTTTTTCTTCATACAATATTCCTCACCTACTGAATATTTCACTATAAGCTTTTCTTTCCCTTATCTTTTCAATTATCTTATCCCTTAGCTGTTCTCATTGACATAGATTGACAGTCTGCTCTGTATTATATCCGCAACCTCCTTGGCGCTCTTCTGTCCACTGAAGAATGCGGAGGCCTCCTCGAAGATAATGTTGTTAACACTGGTGTTGTTGTCGCTTAGAAGGCTCAGGGACTTTACAAAGTTACTGATGGCAACCACATCCTCTTTTGAAAGCGGATTAGCTGTAACCTCCTGTCCACCGATGTAATAGGTATCATCATACTCAACCTTCTTATCACCGTCCATGTAGTACTGCTTGTGAGTTGACTCCTCACCAAGCTTCTCAAAGCTGGACTTTCTGATTGGGAAGCAGTACTCCACCTTATCCTGATACTCCTCTGAAAGGAATGTCCTAAGGAACTGCCATGCTGCGTCCTTGTACTGTGACTGTGAGCTGATGGCGAGTCTTTCATATGGCATGATAACTGAGTTATTGATGCCAAGATCGTTTGGATAACCCACAAAGGAAATCTCCTCTCCAAACTGAACATCCCTTATATATGAAAAGGAACGGAAACTGCTGATGTTAACAATGTTAAAGAGGGCTTCATTGTCCAGATACAGGGTATCCTTGTAATCTTCCCATACAGAATCCGGATAGCTCTCCGGGAACTCCTTGGCAAACTCAAGGAACTCAATAAATGACTCACTGTCAAAGTGGCACTGCTTGTCAGCCCAGTCGATATAGTTGTCACCAGAATAGTACAGTCCCTGCGTAAGGAAGCTTTCTCTTGGCATGATTCCAAAGGCTGAAGCTGCATTTACACCCATGTTGTTCATAAGGTCCTTGCAGTCTTTGATAGAAAGCACATCCTTACCATCAGTAAACCTGGTCTTCATAGCCACTGTTCCAATATAGAAGCCGGGCACAAGCTGATAGAGCTTATCGCCGGTTCTAAGGGCATCCATAATATTGCTAAGAAACTCAACATTGCTAAGCTCCGGGTCATTGTTTAAATAACTGCCAATATCCGCGAAAAGTCCTTTGTTTATATAACTTGAAACAGGCATTGAATCAGATAAAACCATGATGTCCGGCACATTTCCCGAAACAATATCCATGTTCATCTTCTCTATTCCCTGGCCGTAAGATTCTGCATCATCGTCATAGGAAGAATAATCCACGAACTTGATCTTGTATTCGTCGCTGTTCTTATTGAACTCAAAGGCAAGCTTTCTTATATCGTAGTCAATATAGTAGCCGCCGAGGGTAATGATCTTTTTATCCTTGACCTGATCTGCAGGTACCTTGGTAAGTCTTGCTATATAGTAGTTGTAATCAGCATCAGGTAAAAGAGCTACAAACTCAGTATCACTGATAGCTGCCACCAGGTTGATGGAAGAAGTTACTTCAAGATCTGAATCGATGAAATCAAGAATCTTGGTAGATGTCTCTTTTGCAAAATCCAGGCCGTAGATTCCATCACTCTTGCTCATATAAAGGTCATATCCGCTTCCGCCAAAGAAGGCGCAATCCATATATCCTCCCACCAGTGATGTAGGATCTCCTACAGTTCCTTTTTCAGTATCAAAGGTGCAAAGGCAGACGCCGTTATCGCCATAGTATGAGGTGAATATCTTGCCGCCAAATCCCTTGTACAGTGAATAGTATCTGGATTCATTTGAAGCTGCCATGTCTATCAGAGTCTTAAAGGATGAAGAGCCCTCATCGTATTTGAAGATTCCGGTATCAAGGCTCAAAATAGGTTCTCCCTCATCTGTTACCACCAATGCATTTGTTGAAACGTAGTTGTCCTCATCGCCAAATTCAGGCACTAGGTCAACCTTATAGAGCTGGTTTCCGTCGAAGTCGTATTTTACAAGGTAAACCTCATCGCTTTCGTTCGCTGTCATCATGCCTTCATTGCCAGCGTCGGTCTCATCCTCCGTGGTATCTTCCCCGTTGGTCTCCTCAATAGATTCCTCCAAAGAAGCCTCGTCGGCACCAGAAGCATCGGCGTCACCATCTTCGGAAACTTCCTGATTTTCTGCATCAGTGGTTTCACCCTCACTCTCTTCAGCTTCGAAGGTGTGCATCTCGCCGTCCTCATCCTCATAATCTGTCCAATGATAGATGTAGTATACGGCATAAACATTACCGTCTTTATCAAAAGTCAGGTAGGAGTAATTCTCATTGTCGTTATTCGGGATAGATGAATGTCTTATATCTGATCCGTCTGAATTAAAGGAATAGATATCAAGCTTTCCTTCACTGCCATATGTGCTGGCATATACTCTGTCTCCTGCATAGACGATTCTGGAGAAATCAGACTCCTTCTCAGCAATATCCAAAAGCTCTGCTGAAAAGACATAGTCTTTGGATCCACTAGTTGCCTGTCCCACCAGGCTTTCCTCATCAGTTTTCTTTTTTCCGCAGCCTGCCAGTGACGTTACAGCAAGAGCCATAGTCATGGTCACCGCAAGGCACTTCTTTAAAATTCCTCTCCTCATTTTCATAATCTCCTCATTTTTTTATCTGAACATATAAATATGTTATTCCTGATCTTTGTCCGTGATCTCAGGCAACGTTTCCTTCTTAAGCCTTCGTCTTGCTTCGAATTCGTACTTCCTGTCCGCAAGATCCATCATGATTCCTTTTACAGTCCAGGTCTTATTCCTGTAGGCAATGATCACAAGCACTGCCACAATGAGCCAGAACGCCACCTTACAGATTATTCTGAAAAGAAACATAAGTCCCAGGACATCCTCGAAGCCTCTTGCCACGTTTTCCCAATAAGGGTAAAAAATCGGCTGTGTCCACATACTCCTTATTCCAAAGCCTCTGATAACATTAAATAGCGCAAAGCCGTTAAATCTGTTGGTATTGTCCACAACGGATATATATTTATCTTCCAGACCTGAGCTTTCTTTGACGATCCTTGCTGCTATTCCCTCAACAGGGTCCGGCATTACAACCTCATAACAGTTTATGCCACCGCTCTGCATCTTGGCTCCGTCCTCGGAGATTTCCTGTTCGCTAGTCCTTCCGCTTAGGATTGTTCCGTATCTTGCCAGAGAATCATAGGACATATATACGATACATCTTGAAAGACCTGCGGCTTTATTAAACCTGCCTGTAGGACTCTTTACCACACCGGCGATGTAGTGATTTACTCCCCCTATGGTAACGCACTGTCCGATGATATCGCTGGAACCAAAAACCTGCCATGCAAGATACTCATCGATAACAATCTTGTCCTTCATAAGATCGTCGCCCCAAAAGTAACCGCCACTTACCAGTTCCATGGGGTGAAAGAGAAAAAAATCCCCGCCAACTCCCATGGCATCAACGTTCTCCGCATTCCTGCTTTCAAACTCAAGGCTGCAGATTCCCTGGGCACTGTAGCTGCTGTTATATATCTTTGGTTCTTCCTGTTTAGGCTCCTCACCGTTATTCGAATCAGAACCTGAAGCTTCCTTCCTGCCCACAGGCCTCGTGTCTACAATCTTAACAGAACTGCTGTTATCATCGTCCTCTTCCTCTATGATACCCGCATCCTGCATCTTCTTTTCCATATTGTACTCAAGCTTGCGGATGCTCTCATAAGTTATCATCTGATCCTCTGTGTAGAAGAGGCTCACCTGAGCTGCCCTGCCATCGGTCTCCCAGCGCCTTGCTGCCTGCTGGTCATCAAGCCCATTAATGATGTGCCTGCAGATAAGACCCAGGATCAGATCCAGTAGCAAAAGAGCTGCCAAAATGATAAATATTATATTTCTTTTTTTATTCGAAAAGAACTTCTTAAAATTCATTACTCGTTTGCAAGCCTCACCTGTTCTCCCGGATTAACCTGTTTTGTGGATGTGGTGATAACAAATTCATCACCGTCCAAAGCTGCAGATATAGCGGAATAGTTGTCATCTGATGCGATCACGGATACTTCCACATTTGTAGCGATATATCTGTTGCCCAGCGGGCTTGATTTACTCTTTACCACAAGTACAAATTTGCCGGTCTGATTAGTCTTGATGGCGCTGTTAGGAACCACCATGTCATAGTTCACGGATCTCTCGCCGATAGCCAGAGAAATATTCTGTCCCGGAGTAACCTCCGTGCTGTCTATCTTGAAAGTAAGAACCTTTTTGCCCGACGGATCAGTCTTGTCATTCTTTATGGAGGTAAGGGTTGCCTTGAAATCATTGCTGAACATCCAGGCATTCTGTGGTCTTGCCACATCTCCCACCTTAAGCTTCTGAGCCTGAGCATTGGTTACAGAAAAGCTTGTGGTCATATCTTTTCCGTCAATCTGGATAACTGCCACTGCTTCGTCAGCTGAACAGGATTCGCCGGCAGCCTTTGCAAGGCTTGAAATTGTTCCTGCCACAGGAGCTTTGATGGAAGCACCAACTGACTCCTTCTCCAGATCCGCAATCTTTTTCTTCTGCTCTGAGATCTTATCCCTTGTATCGCAAAGAGAGATCTCTGCCTTTATGGAAGTAACCAGCTCTGTCTTGTCCTTTTCAGCCTCTTCAAAGGCCTTCTTGGCTGCGGTCTCGTTCTCTTTTGCCTCCAGAAGCTTCTGATCATAGCTGGTCTTGATCTGACTTGAGTAGGTTGTAAGCTCTGTGGTCTCTCTCTTGTTGTCTTCTTTCAGACTCTGCCAGTATCTCTTGGCATCCACCTTATCCTCTTCGCTGAGATCCGGATTGGCATCAATCGTTGCAATCTTATAATCGGCCAGAGCATCCTCATAACTATAGGAATCCTTGTCATAGCTGATTTCATTTGTATCATAGGACTGGAGCTTCTGAAGATACTCAACAGCCTTTGTGGCAGCATCAGAAACCGCCTTGGCTGCGTCGTATTTGTCATTGACCTCCTTGAGCTTCATCTGGTATGAATCAAAAGTTGCTGTATGTCCGCTTCTTACCCTTGAAATGACATCATCGGGAACATCCCCGGAAAAAAGAGCCTGCTCATAGGAAATCTCCATCTCATCCAGCTTCTCTTTTGCAGTCTTCAGCTCTTCTGACTCGTTATCCTCGAGATAATAGATAACATCTCCTATCTCAACATGGGAGCCTTCCTTTACCGCAACTCCGGAAATCTTTCTTGTTTCCTTGACCGTAACGCTGTATGGATCCTCAGCGGCTACTGTTCCCGATCCTCTTATCTGAGGGCTTATGGAGCCACTGCTGATCTGCTGCGTTGCCACCTGTGGCAGCGAATAGTTCATGATAGTATTGGAAAAAAATGTGAGAATAAGCATCACAGACAGAAATGCTATGGCAACATTTTTTATCATGTCCTTCTTGTCTACCGGCTTCTTGCCGTCATTTAAAAGGCCGTTTCCATTGCTATCAATAACCTCTACCCCTGAATTTGTTTCTGTTCCTAAAAAATCTGACATGTCTAAATCTACTCCCGACTTTAAAACTTTTTCCTTTTATACTGATCAGTCCCCAAAACTGATAGTGCCTTAAGTTACCCTTTGATACCGCCCTGATAGGAAATTCCCTCTACGAGATAATCCTCTCCGTAGAGGAAAATCAAAAGTGGCGGTACAAGATAGATTACAGCCACCGCGAAGGCCAGGCTTATCTCTCCTGTATTTATCTTTGACAGGAACACCGACAGCGGATGCATATCCGAATCCGGCAAAAGGATCAGTGGCTGCTCCACCATGTTCCAATAATCAAAGAAAACAAGGATCGCTATGGAAGCTATTCCGCCCTTGCAAAGGGGCATACACACTCTGCTGAAAATGTACCACTCGTCCGCTCCGTCAATGGAAGCCGCCTCCATAACCTCAGTAGGAATCCTTCTCATGAACTTCGTAAGAAGATACACCGCAAAGGGTGAAAACATTCCCGGAAGCCATATGGACCATCTGGTGCCGTAAATACCTATAGCCTTCGATACCAGGAAATTAGGTACCAGCGTAACCTGATAAGGCATCAGCATCATAATGATGTAGGCAAAAAAGATGGCATTCTTGAGCCTTCCGCTGTATCTTGCAAATCCATAGGAGGCCAGCGTGGCAATAAGGAGCTGAACCACAACTATAGGCCCCACATATATAACCGAGTTCCAAAACTTAAACAGATATTCCGGACTCTTGAAAAGTACTGTGTAATACTGGCTAAAGGTCACAATATCCGGAATGAACTTAAGGTTAACGGTCTTGGAAATAAAGACCTTTCCACCTTTTTCCGTTGTAGCGAAAATGCTGCCGTAATTGGAGCTTATCTCCGCCGCAGACATGAAGGAATTGGTTATGGTAAGAATCGTTGGCAAAAGAAATATCGCTGCGAAGCATATTGCCGCGATGGTTACCACTGTTGTCTTAAGATTATCTGCTGTCCTTCTTTTCTTTTTTACGTTTCGTTTAAATCCAACCTGTGTGCTCATCTTATCTAGCCCTCGACGTCCTTTCCAAAGAAGTTCTCTACTGCATACATGGCATAGACAAGAATCGTAACAACAATAAACATTATGATCGCTGCAGATGAAAGCTTCTGATAATCCAGCGATGCAAAGGTGTTGTTCATGAAATGCTGAAGTATGTATAAGGTGCTATATGGATAATCGCCGCTCATAAGGTATACTTCCCTGAATACCTTGAATGAACTTATCAGCGACATAATAGCCACAAACAAAATAGTGGATGAAAGGTATCTCACCTTTACTATCCAGAAAACCTGCCATTTATTGGCGTTTTCAAGAGCTGCCACTTCCAGAAGATCCTTGGGAACACTGGCAAGAGCCGCCATAAACAGGATCATGTTATATCCAAGGTTCTTCCACAGAAACAGTGCTATGATAACCACCGCAGCCTTGTCGGATTTGAGCCAGTCTATCTTGTCCTTCCCAAAGAAGATCATGAAGTTATTGACTATTCCGTTGTAGTGGAAGCAAACCTGCCAGATAAGTACCACAGAAGCTGTAGGCACCATCAAAGGGCTAAGGAAAAATGTCCTGAAATAACTCTTAAAGGGAATCCTCGATTCCATAACCGCCGCAAGAAACAGTGATAGAATCACCGCCAGAGGCACAGCCAGGAAAGAGAAAACCAGTGTATTGTGGGCAGCCTGCTGAAAAGCCGCATTCTTCCACACATTCACGTAGTTCGCCAGTCCCACAAATTCCTTCTGAATTGGATTGTTAATAAGGGAATAGTAGATGACCACCCCAAAGGGTGCTACAAAAAACAGCATTACCCCAAGAAAAGAAGGCAAAAGAAAAAGCCAGGAAACAAGCTTTCTCTTTTGCAGACTATTTAGTTTTCCTCGTTTTGATAAAGTATTAATTGGTATCCTCGACGACAAATTCAGGTACCTTCCCCAACAAAAATTCGTAATATGCACTGGTGGTGCCATACTGATCTACCGGCCTTGAAAGGTTGACCTCAATACCATACTGATTATCAAAATGGTTATGATAATCAAACCATCGTCCGTAGTAGCCATTGGCGCATGCATTTGTAAGAATCTCTTTTATCTGCTCAGGATCAGTATATGTGAATTCTTTCGATTTAACATCCAGCTCACTAAGCTGTTCCTGATCCATACCGGAAATATCGATGCCCGGATAATAATTTGTTACGCAGACATTCTCAATATATTCTACATCCAAAGTATTCTCAGAATAAATACCATATTTTTTCAAAACATCAATGGTATTGGTATAGGACTCGTAAATATCCATCCTGTATTCTGCATATCTTGAGATGAATCCCTGCTCATCCTCTTTTTCTACAGAGTATTCAACCTGACCGACCGGAAGATTATTTCTTGCCATATCAAAGCTGTAATGCTCTAATATGTCTTTTCTGTAGGCATCACTGAGCTCGCTGTATGGCATTTCCTTTGTTTCATGATAGGTGATAGATGTGGAATATGACGCAACTCTGCTATAAGCACCCTTATCAGCATCTCTTATCTCATCATCATAGAATACAGCAAAATAGCCCTTTTTATACTCTTCAGAATCTATTATTGAGGACATGAGTTTCTCATCTATATCATAAGGGATAGTGATATTTCTGTAGACTTCCCTGCCATTTTTAAGTCTGTACTCTATGCTAACATCAGACCAGCCAATATCACAAAACTCATTGTTTCTGCTTAGCTTCTTATATTCCTTCTGAGCCTTCATACCGATCTCTGCAAGTTTAGTGAAGTTCTCTATATCGGTGATCTCCATCTGCCCTTTGGGAACATCATAATTGTAATTATACATATAGTATGGATCGCCGCCTGTGACGTTACAGCTCTCTATCCTGGAAGCATTTGGAATATAGCTGTCATATCCAAGAAGATCTCCCTTAAAGATCACAAAAATAAGCACCACTACAGCCAGAGCCATTATAGTCTGGGCCTTTCCGGCAAAGATCTTCTTAACATTGCTGTCAAGTATTGCCTCGATCACACAACCGCAAATGACTGTTGCAAATAGCATGATAATAAACATAAGACCCAAAAGCCTGTCATTCCAAACATAGTCATAGATAAGGAAAACCATATATCCGGCAGCCAGACCTACGATGACACAAGCAATTATCTTGACCAGCCATCTGAAAGGTCTGTAAACAATAGTCTGACCTGCATGCTCTGCTCTTCTGTATCTGCTGAAAACTACCACAAGAATAAGCGCAGCAATACCTGTTATAAGAGTATCAACAGTCCCAGGAATAACAGCCTTAAGTGACTCATAAAATCCTTTGAAGTCCCAGTAATACCCGAAATCGTTAGTCATGTACTTAAGATTAAAATACAAACTGAATCTGTCGAACAAAGGAGATGCTATGATTCCTACACTCTCATCGTATGCAAAGGTCGCGTAAAAAATGCTCTTAAAGCAGTACAGCTCAAAGCCGACTATCAGCGAAACAAACATAAAGAACAGGAGCACCAAAACCGCTATAGGAAAAGTTCCGCTAAGGAGGATTGCCAGCAATGTAATGTTATATACTGCAAAGAACAGAATAAAGTTCCTGACCATTTCTGCCAGCGCAGTTACAAGCACTACGTTGTTAACGCCGCCCATGGCAGCTGCGATTATAAGGGCAATAGCCTCAATGATCACATACATTGCAAGGTATGTGGCAAAAGCCTTAAAGTAACCACTCCAAAGTCTCTGGGCTCTTGTGGTTGGCTGACTCATGTAGAAGTCCAGCTGCTTTTGATCAAACACATAGGAAAATCCCTGAAATGCAAAGGCTATGGCAATAAAGATCGTAATAAGGAATCCAAACTGCTCAAAGCCCAGGATCCTTCCAACCGCGTTACACTTATAGTGATAAAGAAGCTCCGCCGACTGATTGTAAATTGCGGCATAGTTTATACTTCTGGATATCAGCATGATAACACCCAGAATGTAATAAGCCGCCATCAATAGCAGACCTATTATGGAAGTCCAAAGGTTTCTTGTGATGTATTTTTTATGATTACCCATTTTCTCACTGAAGGATAAACTTCTTGATGTCATACCCCACTACCTCCGTTTCACTGATAAATATCTCCTCGAGAGAAAGAGGAAGCACTTCAAAGAAAACAGGATTTCCCATCTTAAAGGCTCTCTCGACATCTTCCCTCTCTCCTCTCATGGTTATGGTATGGAGTCTTCCCCTGGTCTCGTGTATAAGCACTTCCATGCCATTTAAAACCTTATCCGCATCCTCATCGTTTGCAAAGACGCATTGAACCTTCTGCATCTTAAGCTTCATATCTCCCAGGTCCTCAGAAAGGATAACTCCGCCCTGATGAAGAAGACCGATGTGATCACATATATCCTCAAGCTCTCTGAGGTTATGGGATGCAATAACCGGTGTCAGGCCTCTGTCAGCCATCTCTCCCGCCATTATACTCTTGACCGCCTGTCTGACCACCGGATCAAGACCATCAAAAGTCTCATCACAAAGAAGGTACTTGGTGCCTGAGCATATGCCAAGAAGGATTGCCACCTGTTTCTTCATACCCTTGGAAAAAGAGCTGATCCTGCGCTTTGTATCAAGGCCAAATCCGCTACAGAGTTTGAAGAACTTAAGTTTATCAAAGCCTTCATAAACACCTTCAAAGTAATCTGCCATTTCCTCCGGTGTAGAGTTTGGAAGGAAATACTGATCATCGGAAATAAAGAAAATATCCTTCTTAACATCCGGGTTGTCATAAACAGGTCTGTTGTCTACGCATACTACTCCGTTATCAGGCTTGACCACACCCGATATAATCCTTAATAGCGTACTCTTTCCAGCTCCGTTGGTTCCAACAAGACCAAAAACTTCACTATCAAGAATAGATAATGAAACATGATTGACAGCCTTGATGTCATCGAAGTTTTTGTTAAGTTCCAGTAACTCAATCATGCCTTTCCTCCCCTATTTTCGTCCACGCCAAGGCTTACCCCGGCGCCAATACTCTTATCAAGCTTTTTAAATTCATTTTTAATCTCATCAAGGATTTCCTCTAACGAGAAGCCGATGTCCTCAGCCTCCCTGAAGAGTTCAACGATGGCATCAATGATTTCTCTCTTCTTGTTGTCTATCATTGATGTGTTTCCCTTAACGAAATTCCCCCGTCCCTTTATGGTATAAATGTAGCCCTGCCGTTCAAGTTCTGCATAAGCCTTTTGAACCGTGTTTGGATTTGTGGACAGTTCAATAGCAAGGCTTCGCACCGATGGCATCTGCTCATCCGCCCGTAGGATTCCTTTCAGTATTTGTAGTTTGAAATTTTCGACAATCTGCTCATATATGGGCCTGCTGTCATGATAATCAATTAAATTCATGCTCCACCTCTAAGTGTACTATGAATGTTAGTACAGTTAGATACTACTCTCATCCTCCGCTAAAATCAACTATTTTTTTTAACTTCAATAAAAAATCTCAGAATATATGCATTCTTTCAGAATTGCAAGCAGAATAATTCACTCAGACAGCGATATGGTAATGAATATATAAAAGCGCGAATCATTCGCACACGCCATGGATTAACAAAAAGAAAAAACAGATAAATGTCGATTTCACTGAATAACATGAAATGAGACATTTATCTGTTTTTGATTTGCTGTTAATCCTGGCACGGAGAAGTGAGCGGTTTTATGTATCATACCAAATCGCGTCCGTAGCCAATATCTGTCGGGCTAATTTTTAAAGCTATGAACCGGCGCCGGAATGCGGCCTGCGCGATTTACGAAGTTGTCGCAGGAGAACTGGTTCACCGGCATTATCGGTGCGTAGCCAAGAAGACCGCCAAACTCCACTGTTTCGCCAACGCCCTTTCCGATTACAGGAATGAGACGCACAGCAGTGGTCTTCTGATTTATCATTCCGATTGCCATCTCATCGGCGATGATTCCGGCAATGGTAGTATCCTTAGTATCTCCGGGGATTGCTATCATATCAAGTCCAACAGAGCAAACACAGGTCATGGCTTCCAGCTTCTCAAGAGTAAGGGCTCCGGCTTCAACTGCGTTGATCATTCCCTGATCCTCACTGACAGGAATGAAGGCTCCGGAAAGTCCGCCTACATAAGATGAAGCCATTACGCCACCCTTTTTAACCTGATCATTTAAAAGTGCAAGAGCCGCTGTTGTTCCCGGTGCTCCGGCATGCTCAACACCGATCTCGTGGAGAATATCTGCAACAGAATCGCCGATTGCAGGTGTTGGTGCCAGAGAAAGATCGATGATTCCAAAGGGAACACCAAGCCTTTCTGAAGCTTCTCTTGCCACCAGCTGACCTACTCTTGTAACCTTGAAGGCTGTCTTCTTGATGGTTTCACAAAGAACTTCAAAGCTCTCTCCTCTTACCTTTTCAAGGGCTGTCTTTACAACACCGGGTCCGCTGACACCTACGTTGATGATCTTATCCGCCTCGGTCACTCCGTGGAAAGCTCCGGCCATGAACGGGTTATCATCAGGAGCGTTACAGAAAATTACAAGCTTAGCACAGCCCAGGGAATCATTTTCCTTGGTGGCCTTTGCTGTTTCTTTTACAATGGTTCCCATGAGACGAACGGCATCCATATTGATACCTGTCTTGGTGGAACCCACATTTATTGATGAACAAACAAGATCTGTTGTAGAAAGCGCCAGAGGAATTGACTCAATAAGGAGTCTGTCAGCAGCTGTCATTCCCTTACTCACAAGGGCTGAATATCCGCCAATGAAATTGACTCCAACCTCCTTGGCTACAGTATCAAGAGTCTTGGCAATGGATGCAAAGTCCTCTTTTGTCTTGCAGGCAGCGCCGCCCACAAGAGCAATAGGCGTAACTGATATTCTCTTATTTACGATTGGAACACCAAATTCTCTTGAGATCTGCTCTCCTGTCTTAACAAGATCCTTGGCTGCGTCATAGATCTTGTCATGGATATTCTTATTAAGTGTATCAAGATCGGAAGAAATGCAGTCTAAAAGACTGATGCCCAGCGTAATGGTACGAACGTCCAGATTCTCCTTCTCGATCATTTCATTGGTTTCGACTACTTCATAAATATTGATCATTTTATTTGTCCTTTACCTCGTTTTTTCAAGGAAGTTGCACTAACGCGCAACACGCGCGAACCAGACTCGATAATACCTCGTCAGGTTCTTACAGCTTACAGCTTACAGTCTGTGCATACTATCAAAGATCTCTTCCTTCTGGCATTTGATCACAACTCCGATCTCCTTGCCAAGAGCTTCAAGATCATCTGCAACAGTGTTGAACTCCTTGGATGTTCCGGCCATATCCACGATCATCATCATATTAAAATAACCGCTGACAATTGTCTGTGAAATATCAAGAATATTGATCTTAGAATCCGCAAGATAGGTACAAACCCTGGCGATAATGCCTACTGTGTCCTTACCCACAACAGTGATGATAGTTTTGTTCATAATAATCCTCCTCGAGATTAGAATTCTGACAAACTAAACTTGTTTTAAAAAATATCAGCATCTATAGCAATTGTCAATGAAAATAATCAAAACTCCAGAACCGGTGAAAGTTGACTTCTCTCAGCCACCATAATGCGGAAATCATTTCCATGATATGGGTTGTCTCCCATTTCAACCTCCACACGAACAGTTTCATAGGCCAGCTCCGGCAGATTGTTTTCCTTGGAAAGGTGTCCTAAAAAGATTCCCTTCATGTTGTCATGAAGCAGCTTACATAGAAGCTCTCCACTCTTCTCATTGGAAAGATGTCCCATATCTCCCAGTATTCTTCTCTTAAGCTGATAGGGATAGGGCCCGGTCTGAAGCATTCTCACATCATGATTGGCCTCCAATAAAAGCGCATCGCAGCCTGTAAGGCACTCAACGGTATAATCCGTATAGCACCCCAGGTCAGTGGCAACTCCTATCTTCTTGTTCCCGTGATAAATCCTGTATCCACAGGGTTCGTTGGCATCGTGGGAAATAGTCATGGGATTGATCTGCAAATCCCCAAGAGCTATCATCTGATCCACCTTCACAGGGATAAACTCGGAAAGAAGCATCTCCTCTTTTTTATCACTTTTCCTGATGCCCCTGATTGTTCCGTTTGTTGCATAGATTGGAATCTTATACTTCTTAAGAATAGTATGAAGTGCTGCGATATGATCCACATGCTCGTGGGTCACAAAGATAGCATCTATATCAGAAAGGCTAAGGTCAAGCCCGTTAAGTCCCTCTTCAATTTTCTTTTTGCTCACTCCCGCATCGATCAGAATATGAGTATTGTCTGATCCTACATAGGTGCAGTTTCCACTGCTACCGCTGGCAATACTGGTAAAACGCATAAAACTAAAACTCTCCCAACTTTTTTTATCTGCACATAATGATGCCTTGCGGCCATAATATTGCAGCCGCAAGGCTGAAAAATTACTTCCAATATACTTCTATCTTGTCGCCCTCTTTAATAGGCTGCATATAATCCGGTGTTGAACCGTTAAGTGTTGTTACGATGGCCCTTCCGTTTGGCTTGGATAAGTCAAAATTTATGGCGTCGAAAATATCTACAAAGATATAATTGGCCTTGCCGTGAAGGGTTATTGGATCATTGTTGACTATAAGGTGAAGATCATGAGCCAGAATATTCTTTATTGGCTCCGGTTCCTCCTCATAGGCTCCATCGTCCTCAGGCAGATCATCAAAGGTCAGCTGCCCATCCTTGCCCTCAACAATCCTGACATCGCTGTCCTTGCTCTCATAGGACTCTTCATTGGCCTGGGAAATTGCCACCTCATCGGCACTTGGAAAGTCCGAATAATAATCCATTATGGCTTCTTCCTGGTCCTTGAACTCAACTTTGAAGTTCTCGTATACAGGAGTGCTTACATCCGCGCGCTCGTTGTTTACGATGATCACTGTATCTTCAGTGATGGTGATATCCATAAGCTCCGCAATCTGAGCTGCTGTGTTGTAATCAAGTACTTTGACATCATCCCCTGGCTGAATGCTGTAAAATCCGGTCTGGGCCTCTCCGTTAACTGTAGCATACCTTGAAGCCTCAACATTCTTGCCGTTAACATTGACATTAAACTTGGTCTTAAACTCAGGAATGCTGTCAATTGTGGCTTTACCGGGCTCACCTGCAGTAGAAGGAGTGACACTGATAATATCGTTGGCGTGAATCTTGGAGTGAATGTCCGCAGGCTTTCCGTTAAGCTGTATAACCGCTGCTTCTCCGGGCTCGCCACGAGATGATCTCTCCTTGCCGTTTACTGTAAACTTCAGCTCTTCGCCTCTCTTAGGGAAAAGATCTTCATTCGGAAATGCCACCTGCATAGCAGCATCCACAATCTGTAGTTTACCATTATCATAAAGCTTTGTCTGGGTTCCGTTAAAGGAAACAAAGATAAAGTTATTGGCCTCTTCATAATAGCTAAAGCAGATACCAAGAGGGGTAACCAAAAGAGAATCCCTCTCAATTCCTGAGTCATTAAGGAAGGTTATGGTCTTCATGACCTCTTCTCCCCTAAGAGCTACACGCTCCTCTGAGATATTCATATCCTTGGCTATAGCCTGGGTGTACCCCGGAACACATCCGCCGCCACCTACTACAAATACAGCACTTACAGGATTATCACCGTTGAGCCTCTTGATCTCATCAGTGGCCTTCTGAGCCATCTCCTCAACCTTAGGCTTAATGATTTCCGCAATTTCTTTTGCCGTAATAGTCTTATTAAGGCCCATAATGTCCACATAGTCAACCTTGTCATTGTGACTGGCCTTGATCTTTATCTCATCGGCGGTATTAAAGTCCACCAGACAGCTCCTTGCAATGATCTCTGTAATATCATCTCCCGCTATGGGAAGCATGCCATAGGCTGTGATGGAGCCGTCATCCGTTACGCAAATATCGGAAGTTCCTGCACCTACATCTACCAGTGCAAGATTCAGCATTCTGAATCTTTCGGGGATTGCAACCATCATGGCCGCAATAGGCTCCAATGTTAGATTGGCAACCTTAAGGTCCGCTCTCTCACATGCCTTGTAAAGACCGTCTACGCAGTCATCAGGAAGGAATGTGGCAATAAGCTCTACGCTTACCTTTCCGGCATTATGGCCCTCAAGATTGGCAATCTGATAGCCATCCAGATAATAATGCATTACGGAATAACCAACCAGATAAAACTTAAGTCCTGAGCTGTTTTGCTCAATAAACTGGGCATAGGCCATTTCAACAGCGGAAGAATCAAGATTATAAATATCCTCGTCGGTAATGGTGTGATTGTCAGGATACTCATAATCGTAGGTTACCCGAACTGTTTTCAGCACACGACCGGCCGCAGCAATACAAACATCAGTCAGATGTATATCTGTCTGCTGCTCAAGGTTTTCCTTAACGAGTCGGATAGTAGCTGCCACTTTGCCAATGTCGTGGATCTGTCCATCCAACATCGCTCTCGTTTGGTGGGTTTCAATGCACTGGGCAATTACATTGAACTGTCCATCTCTCATGTAACCCACAGTTCCAACAACACTTCTGGTTCCAATGTCCAGACCAAAAACGACTTTTTGTTGCGCCTGTTCCAAACTAGCCATTTTTCTTCCACTCCCCGATTTTATCGTCTATCGCCTTCGCCGCCTCAGAAAGCTCGCCGCTGTTATCAATAACAAAGCTGCAATGCTTTCTGAAAGAAGCATCATCAAGCTGCTTGCCCAGGATATCCGTTATCTTCTCATCGGAGTATCCCCTTGAAGATTTGAGTCTTTCTCTTCGTGCCTGTTCTGACGCGTAAACATACCAGAGTTCGTCAACTATTTTGTCATATCCGTTTTCTATCAAAAGAGCTGCTTCCACAAAAACGAAATCATAAGTATGTGAAACTCGCTCCTTCTCTATACTATTAATAATAAATGTATTTACTGCAGGATGCAAAATGTTATTAACTTTTTTTAGAAGATTTTTATTATTAAATATAGCAGATGCCATCTTGGCTTTATCAATTTCGCCATCCTCTGCCAAAACTTCTTTTCCCAGAAGTTCCACCAGCTCATCATAGGCAGGATATCCCTTCTTCTTGATGTCATTGGCCACATCATCAGAAAAGATCACAAGGCAGTTGTAGTTATCCTTTATATAACCAAGAACAGTGCTCTTTCCGGCGCCGATTCCCCCTGTAATACCTATAATGTTTGTCTCATTCTTTTTCAGCATCTGTTATTTAGCCTCGTACCAGTCGCTTCCTGTGTGACATTCCGCCTCAAGGGGCACCTTAAGGCTGGCAGCTTTCTCCATTTCTCCTGTTAAAAGAGCTGTGACCTTCTCCACCTCATCGGGTGCAGTCTCTATAACCAGCTCATCGTGAATCTGCAGAATGAGCCTGGACTTCAGGTTCTCTCTCTTTAGGGCAAAAAAGACATTTATCATGGCAATCTTCATAATATCAGCTGCAGAGCCCTGAATTGGCGCATTCATGGCTACTCTTTCACCGAACTGGCGAAGATTGAAGTTGCCGGCTTTAAGTTCAGGTATAGGGCGTCTTCTGCCGTACATGGTAACACTGTAGCCCTTTTCCTTGGCATCAGAGATCACCTTGCTCTGATAAGCCTTAACTCCCGGGTATGTCTCAAAGTATTTTTCCATATAATCCTTGGCTTCTCCCACGGATATGGAAAGGTCCTGTGAAAGGCCAAAGGAACTGATTCCGTACACAATACCAAAGTTTACAGCCTTGGCATTTCTTCTCTGAAGAGGTGTGACATTTTCGAATGGCACATGGAACACCTTGGAAGCTGTGATCCTGTGGATGTCCTCTCCTTCATGATAGGCACTGATAAGTCCCTGATCCCTGGACATGTGAGCCAGGATTCTAAGCTCAATCTGGGAGTAATCTGCATCTGCAAATACATAGCCATCCTTTGGAACAAAGACCTTTCTGATAAGTCTTCCAAGCTCTGTTCTCATGGGAATGTTCTGAAGATTGGGCTCTGTGGAGCTGATTCGACCTGTAGCTGTTATAGTCTGATTAAAGCTTGTATGTATCCTTCCATCTGCCTCAATGAACTCAGCAAGACCATCAGCATAGGTTGACTTTAGTTTTGCAAGTCCCCTGTACTCTAAGATGTCTGCTACAATCTTGTGCTCGGGAGCAAGCTTCTCCAGCACATCTGCAGCGGTTGAATAGCCTGACTTAGTCTTCTTTTCCGCAGGAAGTCCCAGTCTTTCAAAAAGAATCTCTCCAAGCTGCTTGGGCGAATTTATGTTAAACTCACAATCTGCCAGCTCATAGATACTCTTTTCAAGCTCTGCTATTCTTTCCGCCAGCTTGTCACCATAGGCCTTAAGTTCATCATCTCTGGCAATAATGCCCTCTTTTTCCATGGCAAAAAGAATGTACGAAAGAGGCATCTCCATGTTGTAGAAAAGGTTCAGCATCGAAGTCCTGGCAAGCTTCTTATAAATGACCGGAGCCGCCAAAAGACATACATAGGCAACCTTTCCGGCATACTCTGAAACCTTCTTCTCATCTGCCTCGAATAAAGAGCCCTTTCCAAAGAGATCTGCTCTCTTTTCAAGGTTAAGCTTCAGATATTCCCTGGCCACATCCCAAGGCTCATAGTCGTTCTTGATAGGGTTTAAAATGTATGCTCCTATAAGCACATCGAAAAGTCTTGGTTCTCTCTCATAGGATGTATCCTTAGCTGAAATAATATCATCCCTGTCAGGATCACCAAACTCATAGCCTGTGGTCCTTGTCTTTATCTCATAGGGTTCAAATATCCTGTAGCTCTGCTTGGCATCAAAGGTCACAAGAGAAACCTTCTGGCTAAGGGCCGAGAGCTTCCCTCCAAGATAATCTGCTGTTATAAAGTTCTCTGCCTTGATAAAGACCGCTTCGCCCTCATCAAAGCAAAGAGCTACACCTATAACCTTCCTGTCCTTGCCCTTTGCATTCCCCACCGGAGTGTCGAAAAGGACATAAAAGGCAACGTAGTTATCCGCTTTCTTCTCGCCATATTCAAGAGCTTTACCAAACAGCTCCTCAACTTCGTTAAGATCAGAGGTAGATCTGATTCGGCAATTAAATACAGGAGCAGCTTTGCCTGCTGCGCCGCCGGCAAGAACGGACAGTCTGTTCTGAAGGATCTCTACAAGAGCTTCGGAAACAGGTACAGGGCCATTTGTCATGTTCTCAGATATTCCAAGGCTTCCTGCAGTCTCCTGCCAGATTTCCTTAAAATGCAGGACCTGATCTGCCACAAAAGCCTGATCTGCATCGAATGCTCCAAACTCCAAAGTTTCAAATCCGCCGCTCTTTAGCTCATTAACTATCTTGAACAGAGCGCCGTAGACTCCGCCTAAATGTCTTCCGCTCTCATCCGTAAAATCAGGTATCGCATAAAACGCATCCCTGACAAGAGTATTTATATCTATATTCAAAACCAGTTTATTGTCTGCCATAATTCTCCAGTATAATGTCTTAATGTCTTCTCAATCCAAGTCCGCCAAAATCAAATTCCCAGTGAAAAAGTAAGAACCACCGTAACTACTAAAAGCGCCAGAACCATCAGTTCCATCATAAAGCTTGTAAAAGCAACATACCGCCTTATCTTAAGCCTCTTTCTGGCCTTTGCCAAAATTCCATCCAGCTCGTTCTTTAGGTTAAAGTTGTTGCCATCTTCAAGCCTTTGCATACCAACCTTAACAAGGAACTGAATTGTCAGCTCTTCCTTGCAGTCCGGACAGCTATCTATGTGGTTTAAAAAATCTGAAAGTCCCTGATTGTCCAGTTCATCATCCAAAAACAACGGGATCATTCTGTCTGCATCTTTACAAGTCATATCTTTCTCCAACATCTTGTATGGAAAAAAGTGGTTTTTGCTTAGAATTCTACAACATATAGAATACCAAAAATTGCCCAAAAAGAAAAGAGACACCGGTGAACTGATATCTCTTTTCAACCCCTATATTCTAATACATTCAGATAATTTCAAATTAAGTTCTGTTCCATAAAGAAAAATGCTTTAGTTTGAATTCTCCTTGGTCTTTCTCTCCACAAGCTCGATAGAAATTTCCTGGAGCTTCTCGTCTGTTAGAATGTATTTCTTCTTGAACCAGAAAATAGCAAATACAAGACCACAGATAGGAATGATAGTCATAGTCATTCTAAGTCCCATCTTCTGCGCTGCCTCAACTCCCAGGGAATAATCAATCTCAGCAGCTGCCTCGGCAGTGTCATTGGAGAGAGAAAGGACCTGCAGAGCCAGTGCAGCGATAAATGCTGAAATTCCTGATGCAAGCTTTACGACGAAGGTCTGCATTGAGAAAATCACTGACTCGTCACGGCGATAGTTCTTGATCTCACCGTAATCAACTGTATTTGCAAGGAATACTGTTGTGATAACCGCCAGCATTCCGTTAGCTGCGAAGATAAAGAATCCCGGAATAAACAGAAGATAAACATTGTTCATAGTTGTTGATGCCAGGACAAGCAGTGAAATATATCCTACAATTGCCATTCCCATACTGATGAAATAGATCTTTATTGATGTAAAGAATTTTCTAAGGAATGGATACAAAAGCATCATGGCAAGAATCTGGATACCGCCACCAAAGGTAGAAAACAGTGTGTAGTCTCCTCTCCAGCCTGCTCCGCCAAAGTCATATTTGAAGAAATAAATAACCAGGTTTGATGTGATGTAGATTGAGCAGTTAACAATAACAATAGCCACAACCACGGCCATAGCCTGATCGTTCTGGATAAGAGCCTTGAACATCTCACCAATAGATGCAGTCTTCATATCTACTGTGGACTTCTCTTTTACATTGATGCAGCAGATAACTGTGAAAAGCACGAACAAAACCGCAATGGCAATAGAAAAGTATGAGAAACCTACTCTCTCAACCTCACGGTCAGAGATGCCTGCTCCGCCAAATAAATGGCCCAGAGCTGATACGCTCATAACTGTAATGATAGTGATGATGGCTGAACCAACACCGGCGCAGGAACGGGCGAGAGTTGTAAGATTCTCTCTCTCTTTTCCTCCCTCAGTAAATGCAGGGATCATTGACCAGTAAGGGATGTCCATCATGGTATATGTAACACCCCAGATGATGTAGGTTACAGCTGCATAAGCAACCAGTCCGCCGCCGCTTAGAGCTGGCGGTGCTGAAAACATCAAATAAAGAACGATTGCATTTGTAATGGTTCCAATAAGAAGCCAGGGACGGAACTTGCCCCATCTTGTCTTGGTCTTGGCAACAATAGCACCCATGATCGGGTCATTGAAAGCATCGAATACACGGGCAACCATAAGGATCACACCCATAGCTGCAGCGCTTACTCCAAGGATATCCTGGAAATAATACAGTACATATGATGCAGAAAGCATGTAGACCATGTCCTTACCTACAGCACCAAGTCCATAGGATGCCTTCGCTGCTCCTGATAATCTCATTTTCTTTTCCATAGTTATACTCTTCCCTTCTTGAGACCCATAGCGATCTCTACAACCTTCTTCGCTCCGTCGTAAATCCCCATGTTCTTGTTAAGAACTATGCTCTCACACATCTCATCCAAAAGCGGCGTTTCAAGGAACTGATCCAGCATCTGAACTGTGTGTGGTATATCTCTGCACTCCAGTGTTCCATCTCCGATCTCGGCGGAGTGGATTGCTCCCCACATCTCGTGCTTGCCGACTCTCTTGATAAAGAGCTTCGGAACCGGATAAAATGCCAGTTCACTTGGCTTGGTTACCAGGACGTCAGCGCTTCTCATAAGGAGGTTTGTGGTGTAAACCGCCTCGAAAATATCCTTGTGATAGAATCCATGGATTCCTGTGATCTCCTCATCAGGACTTAGCGCCTTAG
Organism: Butyrivibrio sp.; assembly: GCA_024692165.1. Taxonomy (GTDB): domain Bacteria; phylum Bacillota; class Clostridia; order Lachnospirales; family Lachnospiraceae; genus Butyrivibrio. Next base: position 39,607 of record JAILMY010000187.1, read on the forward strand.
TGGCAAAAGAAAGAGTGTCTTCCCAGTTGTCCATGTGCTCAGTCTTAAGAGCTGCCATTTCAGGAATCTCGGAAAGTAGCTGATCCCATACATTTTTGTAGTCACCTACGTTTACGTAAAGCATTGCCTTGCCCTCCCTGATATAAGGGATAAGGTGTTTAATTATCTCAGCGAAGATTTCCTTCTGAGCTCCGGCTCCACCGATTGTCAAAAGAAATCTCATAGGCTTGCCGTTCTTCTTGCGGTCAAGTCTTGCCTGACAGTCAGCCTCGATATTGCTTACAAGCTCATAGTCGATGTAATGGCCTGTATAAACAAGATCCTGCTGTGACATTGGCTTACATACATTCTTCTTGTTCATTCCATTCAGAATGCGATAGCCCATGTAAGCGTTTCTGCACTGGATAGTATGAACACTGCCCTCTGAAAGATGCAGCGCCATAGGCCAGTTATCAGGAATAGCATTCACAACATACTTCATTCCCGCATGAATCGCAGCCTGAGCAGGCCATACATGAGTTGCAATAACCGGAATGTCCTTAGGGACATTCTTGTAAACCGGCGCCATAAGCTCAGCATTTTTCTGATCCTTGGCGTTATATGAAAGAGCCCTGAATCCCTCATAGTTCGTAGGCTCCCAAACAAGCTTATTGAAAATCGGGTTTTTGGAAAGCCTGGATCCCAATGAATAAAGGTCATTCTGATGACCGATAACCTTTGTACATGTGGTCTCAGGATAGGAATTAAGATCCATCCAATATGGTGTATATCCTAAATGTCTGGCATAAGATGCCATAGCCATTGAAATTCTGTAATGGCCAAAGCCCATTCGAATATTACCAACAATTATCCCCTTATCAGTGTCCATTCCCCCCTCGGAAATCGCAGCGCTTGTATTCGAAGAAATCTCAACATTCTTCACACCCAGTAAAGGACCGATCACATTATTGTCAGTAATTCTAACTTTGTAGTCCTTGGCAGAATCATCGCCATATTTCTTAATGTAGTTTTTCTTGGATTTAAGAGCACTGTTGTAATCCTTATCACTTACCTTGTTCCCAAAAATCACTTTCGCCTTGTCTGTCATAGCTTTTCCCATTCTGCCAGAATCTTCACTCTGGCCACTAAACAATAGTTGTAGGAAACGTGAAACAATTTTTCAGTTTCCACATTCATAATAACCTCCGGGCACAAAAATAACAAGAAACGCTTTTTACAAAATTCGTTTCCCTAATTTGTGCAATATTACAAAAGTCTGTTATCAGATAACGGACACTATTGAGAGGGTTCTGTTTTTGGAAAGATCCACATACTCGTTTCCGCACTTCACCACCGGTTTGGAAAGATATGTTGGATTTATAAAGATAATTTCACCGGTCTGTCCGGTATTGAGCAAAACTCTGTTTGCAATGAATGTGTTAACTATATTGGACAGGAATGTCATAATGACATTTGGCTCATACTTTTCAAGACCATTTTGCTCAAACTCCTCAATTACGGTAAATGGGCAGATTGAGTTTCTAAATGGCCTTCTTGAAGTCAGATCATCATAAACATTTGATACAGTAACAATAGATGAGATCAGATCGATCTGGTCGTTCTTAAGATGAAGGGGATAGCCTGAACCATCCCTAAGCTCGTGGTGCATCAGGATACAACTCTTGATACGGTTGTCTATGTCCTTGTCCTTCACAAGTTCATAGCCCTTTACCACATGTTCTCTCATGACTCTTTCCTCATACTCTGTAAGAGGTGTAGTCTTATTGATAAGATCAGAGGGAATCAGCATCTTTCCGATATCATGAAGAAGCCCGCCGGCTGTAGCCACCTGAATCTCTTCTTCTGAGAGCATGAGCCAGGTGGCAAGAGTATTACTGATAAGAGAAACATTAAGGCTGTGCATATATACAGCATCACTGTTATCCCTGAGGTTATGAAGCATATCAAATACGCCGGCTGTTCCGCCCGCTTCAACAAAGAGGTGATAAACCGGCTCAGTGAGTTTTTCCACATCAAGCTGCATGGAATCATTGGCGATCATCTTGAAGGACTCTTCCAAAGCCTCCGCATGTTCTTCGATATGCTGCTTGAACTTGATAAATTCCTCAGAGTTACGCAGCCTCTGGGCATAGGAAAGATCTTCCTGTGCCACCGTTGCCTTTTTCTCCACCGCCATCTTCTTATCTTCAACGAAGATATTGTAGAGAGAATGAGCCTTGATCCTGGCAATATCCTTTTCATCAAGGACGGTGCCCTTAGGAAGAACAAGCCTGTCGTCTATGGTATATATGTTTTCTGATACTACAAGCCCGGGTTCAAGCTTATCAACAGAAACCAGCTTCATTTCCTGCCCTCTTTTCGACCAAATTGCGTGTTCGATATTACACTTATAGTATATCAAAAATAAAAACATAAAAAAATAGCATCGCCACTAAAAATGGTAATGCCACGATTCAATATTATAGTGCCGGCGGTGGGACTTGAACCCACACGCCCTTACGGACAACAGATTTTGAGTCTGCATCGTCTGCCATTCCGACACGCCGGCAAATAAAACACTGCGCTGTCATTAACACAGCTTATTTAATATAACACAGTAAAAATGTATATTCAAGCCCCTATTATACTTATGAGACCATAAAAGGATTAGTCCGTAAAGGCCATCTCAGCATCTTTTATCATATTGCTAAGATCCAAATCCGAGACGTCAAGAACCCATGCCAGCATAGTAATATTATGGGCATGCTCCTCCACCGAAAACTTTGGACAGGTAAGATATGTATCTATCTCATCCTGCAGCTTTTTTCTGATATCTTCCTCTGATCTCATAGTCGTTCCTCATAAAAACACTCTGATCTCACAACGTTATACAGTTATCATTTTCCCTGAGCCTTATATAAATAGTACGCCAGTACATGCAGTGACTGCTTAAAATCGCCACCGTTTATCCTCTTTAAAAGTTCTTCTTCAGTCAGCAGCTTAACATACAAAAACTCCGTATCATCAAGCTCCTGCTCTCCGACTCTTACGCAGTTTTTGGCGCAGTAGATGTGAACACGGCTGTTTGAAAGGGTTGCGCTGGCAGGGATTGTCATAAGATGCGTCCAGTCGCAGGATGTATAGCCTGTCTCCTCCACCAGTTCTCTCTTTGCCGCTTCAAATGCCTCATCCTCCGTGGCGATTATATTTTCACTTGTAATGTAAGGCACATCGCTCTTTTCCCTGTACTCAATGGCACCGGCGGGAAACTCGGTGGTGATCTCGTCGATACCGTGTCTGTACTGTCTTACACAGACAAATCTTCCCTCTTTATCCGTGGCAACTACCAGAGAAAAGCTGTGTTTGGAGTAGTTGTAAACAGGACCGATAATCTCTCCGTTAGGAAGCTTATAGTCCACTTTTCTGAAATCTATCCACTGATCCTGGATCACATGCTCGACCTTCACGGCCTCCCAGGAGAGATTGTCATTTTTATTATCGCTTGTACTGCTCATTTACTGTCTTCCTTTATTTTTTTCTGAAAAGATAATAGGTAAAATCATATCCGCTGTAGGAATAATCTGCCTGATCGATCAGCTCGTAGTTCTTCTTGATACCGGCCGGATAAGAATCCCTTGCAATAACAAAGTCAGTAAGGGCCTCCTTTATGTACCTTTCCTGCTCATAGTAAGGGTTATCCTCCTTCTTAGGGACGTCCAGGGTCTGGGTTTGAAACCACCTGCAGCTTGGAACAATATCCGTCAGGGTGTAAAGACCTGCATCAAGACAGCCAATGTTAAGAAGGGTCGGATTTTCTTTTTCCAGAACCTCATCCCTGAATCTGAACAGAAAAAAGTCCTCCTTCTTCTGCGACATAAACGACACATTCATGGACAAAAGAGCTGTCATCAAAATCCCAAGAATGCTGCAAACAAGATAAGCCGGGATAAAGAAGCTTTTTTTATCAATGACATCCTTAAACAGCTTATCCAGTATCTTCCCAAGAAGTGCAAAGCCAAACACCGCGAAAACTCCAAGAGGCAGTGAATAATATGGTATTGTCCTGCCACCGGCAAAGATGCCAAGGAAGGTAAATCCAAAGAGGATCACCACCACAAAACGGGAAAAGAGCTTTTGACCTCTTGCAAAAATCGAGTAAAAAAGTCCGGCGATCACAGGCACGAAAAATATCAGGTTGTCCAGGATCAGCCAGTACAGTATCTTGGCTTCACTGTAGATAAAATCGTACAGACCGCCGTCGGCAGTATTCGGGTAAAGAAATACATTTATGTATACATAACCCCAGTACCAGTCGTAGAGGCTTCTGTTTACGGCAAAATATATTATCCATGGGATAAAGGGCACAAACATGCCAAAGAGGAACACAAAGCACGCCTTTATGCCCCGGACAAATTCCCTGTGAACCAGAAAAGCAAAGAACACCACCATCATCCAGGCAAAGAAAAAGCCAAGGCCAGTGAATTTAATATTGGCTACGACTCCTGCAAAAATGCCGCCAAGAAACACCTGCTTAAAACCCATGCTCCCTGACTCATAGTCCTTCAAAAAATATCTGATGATCAGGTAAAGTCCAAAGATGTACAGAGGAAGGCACAGTTCCTCCGCAGCTCCGCCCCACCAAAAGCTCTGGGATACGATCATTACCACGAAGGAAAGGGGCGCCAAAACAGCCGCAATCCTGTCGGACACATAGAGCTTTAATATCTTGTAAAAGCCAATGATATCAAGGCTTCCGACAATTACTTCAACAATATAAACTCCGATAAAAGAAGTGTGGGAAACAAGATAAGCAAGACCATAGATGAAATACAGATACATTCCCTTCTGGTCGAATACATCACGATATGGAACCTTGCCGTTAAATAAGGATTTACCCACTGAAAAATAACTGTTTACGTCATCCCAGTTATTGAAAACATACAGGAAGGATGACCTGGTTGCGAGCATCAGAAAAAGAGCTGCAGATATGATAAAAAGAAAATACTTTAATCTACTATCCTTTGCTGTCATGAATCATTCCTAAATATATTTATAGTATTTCCAAATCCCGGATCAATATTCTGCGTGCTCGCATTTAATATTAGTTCCGTTGAACTCACAGTCTGTGATGGCATACTTCATGCCCTTGCGGCCAAGGAACTTTCTTCCGGTAAGTACAAGATGGATTCTCTTATCCTCTGTCATATATTCCTCGGATATCTCATCCATGGATTCAGAATCATCCAGTACCTTTTTAAAATCACATATAAAAGCAGGTACAATAACCGCTCCAATACTCTGGCCCTGATTAGGACCATAGATTCTCATGATCTCATGCAAGATCTGTGTCCTTAATTCGTCCATTTATAATTCCTATACCCCTTTAACCCCTACATCAAATGCGTAATAAGAAAATTACTGCTGTATTGTCTCAACGATAGATGGCAGAAGCTGCTTCTTACGTGAAACAACTCCCGGCAGAATCGCACTGTCTCCTTCCACATTAACCCCAAATGCGGCATTGAGAGTATGCTGTGCCTTCGCACCCGCGAAAACCACCTCTGAAGATTCATCAATAATATTGGTCAGCATGAAGAAAAGCATATCCAAACCGTCAGCCGAAGCCACCTTCTTTAGCTCAGGCATGATCTGATCCTTTATTTCAACAAGCTCTTCCGCACTCATTGAATTGATCTGACCGATTCCGATGGTCATATCATCTACTGTAAACTTCTTGAAATCCTGGTGAAGGATCTCTGTAACACTCTTGCCGCTGAGATTAGATCCTGCGTGGAACATTTCCTTGGCAAAGCTCTCGTAATCTACTCCGGCGATGGCTGCCAGATCCTCTCCTGCCTGCTTATCAACCAGTGTACATGTAGGTGATCTGAACATCAGCGTATCTGACAAAATAGCTGCCAAAAGAAGTCCTGCTGTAGTCTTGTCGATCTCGATACCATATTCCTTGTACATTCGATAAATAATTGTACAGGTTGAACCAAGAGGCTGATTCCTGAAAAATACAGGACCGGCGGTCTCGATGGTGCGAAGTCTGTGGTGATCAATGATCTCCAGGATATCTGCAGTATCAGCGCCGTTAACAGCCTGGTTCTTTTCATTGTGGTCCACCAGAATAAGCTGTTTCTTCTTGGCACCCAGGAAATTTCTTCGGCTGATCATACCGATGTAATTATCGTTTTTATCAAGAACCGGGAAGTATCTGTGTCTCATGGAAGCCATTACTTCCTGAATATCTTCGATGAAATCATCCATATGGAAGCACACCAGCTTGTCCTTTTTCATGACATGCTCTATAGGCATACTCTGGTTTATAAGCCTTGCCACTATGAATGTATCATGAGGTGTAGTGATGATCTTGGTGCCGTGCTCTCTTGCCTGGATCTGAATGGTCTTGGCCACATCAGCACCCTCGCAGACTATGATACATCCGGCGTTCATCTCAATGGCGCACAGCTGCATATCATATCTGTTACCAAGGATTACCACATCCCCTTCCTCTATGACATTTTCCATCATATCAGGGTTGGCTGCAGCAATAACCACTTTTCCCTTCCTAAGGATGTCGTCTATTTCTCCAACAATAAGCTCGCCGTCCAGAGTTTCAACGATATTCCTATAGCAGGTATTCGCTTCTGAAAGGATCTTAGGGTCGATAACATCCATGTAGGTTTCAACAATATCATTGGTTGTTACGATTCCGGTAAGTTCATCCCCTTCAGTAACACAAAGGGTCACAACTCCTGCATCCCTCATCTTGGACCAGGCATTTTTAAGGGAAAGGTTTCTGCTGGTTCCCTCCAGCTTTCTGATCTCCATGTCCCTGACCTGGGTCCTTACATCCTTAACATAGGCCGGAGTGTCTACTCCAAAGTAAGACATTACAAACTGTGTCTCTTCATTGAGATGTCCTGCTCTGCAGGCAATATACTCATCTCCGGTTACCTGTCTTTTCAAATTAGCATATGTAATAGCTGCGCAGATTGAATCTGTATCCGGGTTCTTATGACCCATTACTATTACTGGTCTTTTCTGTTCGTCCATCAAATATTCTCCTGACTTCACGCGGTCATGAAAGCCATCTAATATAAACAAGCTTTTACTTATATCATATTAACGCATAACAGTCTATCTTTTCTACACTTTTCAAAATATTTACCGCAAAAACAGGGTTGTTTATGCAAACTGACTGTTATACAGCTCGAAATAGAAGCCCTTCTGATCCAGGAGCTGTTTATGATTGCCCTGTTCTATGATATGTCCGTCCTTCATAACAAGGATCACATCTGCTTCTCTGATAGTTGAAAGTCTGTGCGCCACAATAAAGCTTGTTCTTCCGGTCATCATTTTATTAAAGGCCTTCTGTATCCTAATCTCGGTACTGGTATCAATGGAGGATGTAGCCTCATCCAAAATCAGCATAGGAGGGATACTGAGCATAACTCTGGTGATGCAAAGAAGCTGCTTCTGTCCCTGTGAGAGGTTTCCGCCGTTCTCGCTGATCACGGTATCATAGCCCTTCGGCAGTCTCTTGATAAAGCTGTGGGCATGGGAAGCCTTTGCAGCTGCAATTATCTCCTCATCACTAAAGCCCTCTCTGCCGAGGGTAATGTTATCTCTGATAGTGCCGTTTTTAAGCCATGTCTCCTGCAGCACCATTCCGAAATTGCTGCGAAGGACGCTCCTCTTTAAGTCTCTGATATCGTATCCGTCAATGCTGATGCTGCCCTTATCCACGTCATAGAATCTCATGAGCAGGTTGATAAGAGTAGTCTTTCCACTTCCTGTAGGTCCTACAATAGCAACCCTCTGGCCCTTTTTGATGTCCAGATTAAGGTTCTCAATAAGCTTCTTGCTCTTGTCATAGGAAAAGCCAGCGTCCATGATATCCACATTTCCCTCAGCTGTAAGCTCAGAAGGTGATTTGGGGCTATCTTCAATCTCCGGTTTTTCCTCAATGAGGGCAAATACCCTCTCAGCGCAGGCCAGGGCATTCTGAAGTTCTGTTACAACTCCTGAAATCTCGTTGAAAGGCTTGGTATATTGGTTTGCGTAACTAAGGAAAATAGTAAGGCCGCCTACGGTCATCCTTCCCGAAATACATGAGAAGGCGCCAAACAATGCAACCGCCGCATATACCAGGTTGTTAATAAAGCGGGTGCTGGGGTTTGTGAGGGATGAAATAAATGTAGCCTTTACGCTGGTCTCCTCCAGTCTTTCATTTATATCATCAAAGTACTCCATGTTTTCTGTTTCGTGGGCGAAGGCCTTTACTACAGACAAATTACCGATCATCTCGTCCACAAAGGCCGTCTGATCTGCTCTTGCTTCACTTTGCTTTTTGAACAGGGAAAAAGACCTGCTGGCTACGAATCTGGCCACAAACAAAGACAGGGGTGTGAGCACCACAACCACCAGTGCAATCTTGGCATTTAAGTAAAACATGAAGATCAAAGTGCCAAGAATAGTGACTATTCCTGTAAAGAGCTGTGTAAAGCCCATGAGCAGTCCATCGGAAAAAAGATCCACATCAGAGATTATCTTGCTGACAATATCACCGGTCTGCTTTGTATCAAGATACTCAAAAGGGAGCTTTTGAAGCTTGTCAAAGGCTTCCGTTCTGATATCTCTCACAACCTGAAAGGTTATCTTGTTATTGGCCTTGTTCATTATCCACTGGCAACATGCAACTATGAGCACGGATACAACCATGTTTAAAAGAATTTTTGCAACGCCACTGAAATCAACAGCGCCCTTACCCACAAGCAGATCTACAGCTCTTCCTGCAAGAATAGGTACATACAGCGACAGAATTGCTGTAACCACTGCCAAAAACATTGATATAAAAATGAGAATGCGGTATTTACCGGCATATCTTAGTACTTTTTTCAGGGTCCCCTTTTTCATACCGCTCCCTCCTTCTTAAACTGAGAATCGTAAATTTCCTTGTAAAGCTCACAGGATGTAAGGAGCTGTTCATGGGTTCCGATGCCTGCAATGTGGCCGTTATCAAGGACGATTATCTTATCACATGTAAGAACTGCAGAGCTTCTCTGGGATACGATAAAGGTTGTTGGCGGATTCTTCATTTCGGCAATTGCCTCACGAAGTTTTTTATCCGTCAGATAATCAAGAGCTGATGCGCTGTCATCCAGTATAAGGATCTCTGGCTTTCTTACCAGGGCTCTGGCTATAGTAAGTCTCTGCCTCTGGCCTCCCGAGAAGTTCTTTCCGCCTTGGGCTACCATGTAGTCCAGGCCGTTTTCTTTGCCCTCCACAACCTCTTTTGCCTGGGCTATCTCAAGGGCCTCATAAATCTCCTCATCGGTGGCATCATTTTTGCCCCATTTAAGGTTATCTCTGATGGTGCCATGGAAAAGAACTGCCTTCTGAGGAACGATTCCAATCCTCTCCCTGAGGGCTTCGAGATTGTAGTCCTTTACATCGTGTCCATCAATAACAACGCTGCCGGCACTTACGTCGTAAAAACGAGGAATAAGGCTTATCAGTGATGATTTACCACTGCCGGTTCCTCCGATAACACCTATTCTTTCGCCTCGCTTTGCTGTAAAGTCGATTCCTTCAAGGGATTCCTCGCTGTCTCCCTCATATATCATGGATACACCGGAAAAGACAACGTGATCATCCGCTTCTTTAAACTCAGTAATATTGCCATCCTTCATGGAGGACTTAAACTCAAGAAGCTCCTGTACTCTGTTTCCTGAGGCAATGGCCTTGGTCATAGTCAGGATAAGGTTTGCGAACTTAATAAGTTCTACAAGAATCTGGGACATATAGTTATAAAGAGCTACTACCTGACCCTGAGTAAGCTCTCCTGCATTGACGTAAATGGCGCCTCTGTAGATCAGGTATGCAACTGAAAGATTCAGTATTGCGAAGGTCACAGGGTTCATTAAAGCTGATACTCCGCCCACAAATCTCTGGAGCTTCATAAGCTCGTCATTGTGCTTATTGAAGTTCTTTTTCTCCTGCTCCTCAAGGCCAAAGGCCCTGATAACCCTCACACCGGTGTGATTCTCTCTGGTAAGCCTAAGAAGCGTATCAAGACCCCCCTGAATCTGACCGTAGCGAGGAATGCTCCATACCATGATGGCTCCGACTACAGCAAAAAGAAGAATGATGGTAACCAGGAAAATCAGAGCCTGCCTTACGTCAATGGTAAATGCCATGACCATAGCTCCAAATACCACAAAGGGCGAACGCAGAAGAAGTCTGATGGTCATGTTGACTCCCTGCTGAACCTGGTTCATATCGCTGGTCATCCTTGTGATCATGGCTGAGGTTCCAACCCTGTCCATATCTGAGAATGACAGCTTCTGAATATTTTCAAAGAGTGCTCTCTTTACCTTCTTTGCAAAGCCTGCAGCTGCCCTGGCAGCGAAATACTGGGCAACAACGGCACTTATATAGCCTACAGCCGTAAGCGCAAAAAGAAGCAGACAATTCCTTATGATCTGGGAAGAATCGTGATTTGCGATTCCCTTATCAATCATGGCTGCTATTACAAGTGGCACCATGAGCTCAAAGGAGGCCTCCAGAAGCTTGAACAGAGGTCCCAGGAGCGCTTCTTTCTTATATTCTTTCAAGTAAACCAGTAATTTTCGCATTTATTGTGATTTCCTTTTTTATGGTTTTGGTTTTATGGACGCCATTATTTGACAAAAAAATCAATTGCTGTCCATGAATTCAATAATTGATCCTAAGGCCCTTAGGATAATGATTTTTAAGCATGCCTCCGGCAAGCTTGGCCCAGCCTATGGAAAAGCCGTCTACTGTGATGAGTGTCCAGCCCTTTGACTTTTTATCTGTTTCAGCTGCGGCTACCCGGAGCGTCTGTCCGTTCAGGTACTGCCTGATTTCTGCTGAATCTGCTGAAAAATCCACAGTGCTTTTGGCATCCAAAGGCTTCATAGAAAGAGCCAGAGCATGGGATGGCTCAAAGCGGTCCTTCTTGATGGTCCCAAGGTGCAGTCCCGGACGCATGACCTTAAGGCCACCGGTTGACGGCATATCCTCAGGTGCCAGATAAAGCTGGTCTCCAAACAAAAAAGAAGTCTGCCCAAGATCAATCCCGCTTTTTGTAATATGCGCCGAATCATCTTCAAATGCAAGGGTTTCCTTAGCAAAATCCATAAATACTTTCATTACATCCTTTTTGGCAGGAAGATTACGACCTCCAGGCACGTAACCATCTCTTTTTCCTGATGCAGCAGAAGGTCCACAGTCTGCCCCCTCATTCACTCCTGCGCCAGCCGGGTCTCCATCACGCCTTAAAACGCACATGAAGTGGCCTTCTCCGCGAAGTTTATGGGGCCAGAGCCTTACGGCATTTCTAACCTCTTCCTTAAGTCCTGCATCAAACTGTTCAAAGTCTGTACCTGATAAATCGCCAAAGCTGTTTTCAAACTCCTCTTTGACCTGCTCTACGCATTCCCTGGAGATGAATTCTACCCGGGCATTATCCATGCCGCCAATAAGAGACGTCTTCTGCACATGGAAGTCCCTATGGGATGCAATAAATCTATATATGCTCTCCTCGTTTTCCGCCGGAGCAAATGTACAAGTAGAATACACCAGTGTGCCACCGGGAGCAAGGCATTTGGATGCAAAATCCAAAATCTCTTTTTGCCTTTGGGCACAGTTTGATACGTTTTCAGGACTCCACTCGGAAGTAGCAATCTCATTTTTCCTGAACATTCCCTCTCCGGAACAGGGAGCATCCACCAGAATTTTGTCAAAATAGCCCTCAAATCGCTCTGCTATATGTTCGGGCGTCTCGTTAAGCACCATACAGTTTGTGATTCCAAGGCGTTCCACGTTAAGGGACAGAATCTTTGCCCTTTCTCTGCTTATCTCATTGCTTATGAGAATACCCTTACCCTGCATTTTTACGGCAATCTGGGTGCTCTTTCCTCCCGGTGCTGCGCAAAGATCAAGGACTCTCTCCCCGGGCTTTGGGTCCAGGAATCGTACCGGTGCCATGGCACTGGGCTCCTGAATATAGTAAAGCCCAGCCTCGTGATAAGGGTGTTTGCCGGGAGATACACTATCATCATAGTAATAGCCTGTTTCCTCCCAGGGCACCTGTTCTCCAAGGCCATCGATATCCGGATGCCTGTCTGCAATTTTAAGCGTATTTATTCTAAGAGCATGATATCTTGTGTCAGTATCTCCAAAGCTATCCATAAAGGCCTTGAACTCATCCTCTGGCAAAAGATTTTTCATTCTTTCAACAAATAATTCCGGAAGCATATATTACCTCATTAAAGCTTAGTAACTAAGCAAATTTAAGGGCCTCGTATAGATGAATGATCATCTTTACGAAAGCCCCTTTTCTAATAATACCATATAAAATAATATCAGGCATTTCCCTTATGCTCTTTTAAATATTTCTTTATGCCTCTGAAAGTTTCAGGGCTGATGATATGCTCAATTCTGCAGGCGTCTGTCTCTGCAATCTCTTCATTGACTCCTGCCGTAAGCATCAGAAACTTGGTAAGATTAGTGTGTTTCTCGTAAACACTCTTCGCCTTCTTAAGTCCAAGTTCAGTTAAAACAAGCTCTCCGTCAGCCTCTACAGTAATAAGGCCATCCTCTTTAAGAAGTCCTACGGCTCTGGATACGCTTGGTCTTGAAAAATTCAGTTCATTGGCCACATCGATTGAACGAACCATTCCCTTTCTCTTTTTTAAAAGATATATGGTCTCGATATAGTCTTCACCTGATTCGTGCATAGCTGCTCTCCTTTACATACAAAATACCTTCATAAGTAATTGTATTGTATGCAACCATTTTTTGCAACCATAATTATTTATCTTCGTATTTGAAGCCAACAACCTCTCTGTTCTCATCCTGAGTCTCGTTGTCATTGCTTGAATTTGCTGTGTAATTGTTTGTATATCCGGTTGAATAGCTGTCACGATTTGAAGAATTCTGTTCATAATCAGGAGCATCCTCCATAACGATTGAAGCTATAATATAAAGCAGAACTCCGCTTCCACCCGCAAATACTACTAAGATCCAGATAAGTCTGATAAGAGTAGGATCCACATTGAGGTATTCACCAAGTCCTCCGCAAACACCTGCTATTCTTCTATCATTGCTCTTATAAAGTCTCTTTGTGTTCATAACATTTCCTCCATCAAAATATGAAATAATCCAATGTTTTTCATCTGATAATATTATTATAGTTTCCTGCATAACCAAGATACAGGATTATTTACGTGAATTATTTTATTTTAATTTTCTATTTTAGCGGTTATTTACACTAAAGCAGATTAAAAACGCACCGATATAAAGATTAGAAAGGAGGAAGGTTTAAAATGAAAAATCTTCCAGCCCAATAAAGTATCGTCACTGCGGCATGCTCCCGGTGGTGGTGCTTTTTTTTTCTACCATGAAACCCCATTTGACAATCCTTTTAGTTTTGCAAAAGCCCCTCATCCAGAATCTTCCTGTATTCTTCAAAGGTGATGCGCTCACCGCCCATACTCTCCAGATGATCCGTATGGAACTGGCAGTCGATCATAAGAAAGCCGTTATCTTCAAGGAGCATTGAAAAAAGAATCAGTGCGATCTTAGAGCCGTTCTCCTTCTCTGAATACATGCTCTCTCCAAAAAAGCACTTTCCAAGTCTCACACCGTAAAGTCCTCCGGCAAGTTCTCCGTCAACATAGGCTTCAAAGCACGAGGCCAGGCCCTTTTCAAAGAGAGAAAAGTAGGCCTTTTCCATGGCATCCGTAATCCAGGTGCCCTCCTTAAACTCTCTTTTTATCCTGCATCTGTGCATGGTGTCTGCAAAGTCACGATCAAGCCTAAAGTCAACTGCATGCTTTTTCATGTACTTACGCATTGAATGAGAAATATGCACCTTCCCCGGCCGTATGATAAATCTCTCCTTGGGACACCACCACATAATAGGCTGTCCCTCATTGTACCAGGGAAAAATACCGTTGCTGTAAGCAAGGACCAGTCTCTCCGGGGACAGGTCTCCCCCGATGGCCAAAAGCCCGTCATCCTCAGCCAGTGTAGGAAGGGGAAAAGATATTTCTTTTTCATCAAGTTGAAAAACAGGCACTTACGCTCTCCTTCACTTCCTGGCGGTTGTAGTTACAAATTCTCCGTTCTTAACGGAAATACTGATCTTTCCGCCATTCTTAAGCTTTCCAAACAGGATTTCATCCACAAAAAGAGGCTTCACATCGTTTCTGATAACTCTGTCCACTTCTCTTGCTCCGAATTCCTGACTTATACCGCGCTTTTTCACCAGTTCTTTTGCCTTCTTATCAGCTGTGATCCTGATCTTCCTTCCCGCCAGCTGGTCAGAAAGCTCTAATAGCTTCTTCTCCACAACTCTGGTGGCCATATCCTCATCCATGCTGTTAAATACAACCACTTTGTTCAGACGGTTTCTGAATTCAGGCTGGAAGGTGTGCTTGACCTCCTCCATAAGCACCGAGTTATCCTTACTGGTGCTGATAAAGCCTATTCCGCTCTTTCCAAGCTTGTTTGCTCCGGCATTAGAAGTCATGATAACAATGACGTTCCTGAAATCCGCCTTCCTTCCCTGGTTGTCTGTCAGGGTGGCATAATCCATAACCTGCAAAAGGACGTTGAATATATCAGGATGGGCCTTTTCAATCTCATCCAAAAGAAGCACAGCCGATGGGCTCTTTCTGATAGCCTCCGTCAGAATTCCACCTTCCTCATAGCCCACATAACCTGCAGGGGAGCCAATGAGCTTGGCAACAGCATGCTTCTCTCCGTACTCACTCATGTCAAATCTTATAAGCTTAACCCCCAGCTCTTTTGCAAGGGTCCTTGCTATCTCAGTCTTTCCAACACCGGTGGGGCCTACAAACAGAAGACTTGCCAGAGGCTTGTTTTCCTCAATAAGTCCCGCCTTTGAAAATTTAACCGCGTTGACAACCTGGCTGATGGCCTCGTCCTGCCCGAAAATCTGACTCTTCAAACGCTTTTCCAAAGTTGCCAGGCCTGCATTATCATCAGTCTGAACCGTCTCGATAGGTACTCTGCAGATCTTGGTCAGAATCTCGTTGATAACAGCCTTATCAACGGTTTGAGTCTTAGCCTCTGTAGGATGAAGCTTTCTGAATGAGCCGGCCTCATCGATAATATCTATGGCCTTATCCGGCAGGAATCTTTCGTTAATGTATTTCGCACTCATCTTCACAGCGTACTCCAGCACATCCTTGCCATACTTAACGCCGTGATATTTCTCGTATTTGCTCTTAAGCCCCTTAAGGATCTCTATGGACTCTTCCTCAGAGGGTTCCTTGATCTCCACGTTCTGGAAACGCCTTATAAGGCTCTTGTTCTTCTCAAAGTATTTCTTATACTCCTCAAAGGTTGTGGCACCTATGAATCTGATATGGCCGTCGGATAAATAGGGCTTTAGCATATTTGATGCGTCAAAAGAACCTTCGCCCACCGCACCGGCTCCTGAGAGATTGTGGATCTCATCGATATAGATTATGGGTCGTTCCTCCTTGCCAATCTCAGAAAGAACCCTTTTAAATCTCTTTTCAAAATCGCCTCTGTACTGGGTTCCTGCCAGCATTCCACCAAGATCAAGGGCAAAAACCTTAGCCCCCTTTATGGCGTCCGGTACCTGATCCTTCTTAAGAAGTTCCACCAGACCATAGGTTATGGCAGTCTTACCAACTCCCGGCTCACCGATGTGCAGAGGATTATTCTTATCTTTTCTGCAGAGGATCTGTATTGTCCTCTCAAGCTCCGTCTGTCTGCCGATGAGAGGATTCACATCCGTGAGGGTCTCGTTAAGGCAGGGCGCATAGAGCTTCCAGTTACTTGCCATGTCTCCTTCGCTGGGTTCGAGGCCCTCCTCTAAGGACTCTGCAATCTCATCTTCAATGATGGCCATCTCCTGCAAAAGATCAGCCTCAGAAACACTCTGCTGTTCCATGAAGTAAACTGCATAGCTGTTATCCAGATTAAAGATTGCGTGAACAAGATGCCTCACATGGATTTCGTTACTTCCGCTGCTGTAGGCACTTTGCCCTGCAAAGTTCAGCATTCCGGTAACG
The DNA here is from genome assembly GCA_024692165.1 of Butyrivibrio sp. Classification (GTDB taxonomy): domain Bacteria; phylum Bacillota; class Clostridia; order Lachnospirales; family Lachnospiraceae; genus Butyrivibrio. The sequence continues at coordinate 55,692 of JAILMY010000187.1, forward strand.
CCTATGGAAAGCTGTGTCTCGTTCCCCTTGCCCTTTTCCACATATTTTTTGATATAAGAAATAAGGCTTTTCTTAAGTACGGTTATGTCGCCGCCGCATTCCTTAAAGGCCTCACAAAAGACAGAGTCCTCCAATATCTTCAAAAGGACCATCTCCGGTGTGACATACTCATATTTATTATCTGAGGCATATTTTACTGCCTGCTGAAAAATGATAGAAGCTTCCTGTGACAGATTCATTTATGCTTCCTCCAAAGTCATACGAAAAGGAAATCCCTGACTCTTTGCCCTGGACAGAGCAAGCCCCACCTTGGTTGCCGCGATATCATAAGGGTATTTGCCCACAACGGCCTGTCCCTTTTTGTGGACTCCCAGCATTATAGCCTGGGCTGTAACTTCGTCCTTATGAAAAATATCTATAAGTATTTCTACAACGAACTCCATGGTAGTGAAGTCGTCGTTGTGCATGACCACATTAAACTGCCTGGGTTCCTTGATTTTACTGCTGGTTCGTTCTTTTACCGAATCTTTTGTTGCCATATTTTTCACCTTTAGTTCATATTGTTTAATACAATTACCATGAGCTGTCTAATACTTATTATAACGCAAAAACTGTGAATAGCAGTGGATTTATGATAAGATGGTGGTTAGGTATTTGGAGGAAATCGTATGAAAAAAAGATATAGCTTCATGAACCTCTTAAGGGCATTATCCATGTTTTCCATCGTGTTCTATCACATGGTATTTACCCTTTATCTATACGGTATCAGGCAGCATGACAGCATTAAGTTCATGTTCAGCAACGCTAACATTCACATAGCCAAGATAGGTGTCAGCCTCTTTTTTATCTTATCCGGCTGCGGACTTATGCTATCCTCGGACAATGACCGCTTCAGCATAAAAGAGTTCTTTAAAAAGCGCTTTGTTAAGATTCTGATCCCCTTCTATGTGGTTTATTTTTTCAGTCTGATATTTCATATTGTGGCAGGGCATCTTACTTTGCCTCACCCCTTTGAAGAAAGGCATCTCAAGCCCTATAGCTTTTTATTTACCGTATTTGGTATGGACGGATATATGGACAGCTTTAAGATTCCTACCTGTTCCCTTGGTATCGGTGAATGGTTTTTAGGCTGCCTTGTACTTATGTATTTGCTGTTTCCGATTCTTCGAATCTGCATGAGTAAACGCCCCTATACTACATTTGCCCTGGCAACCTTGTACTACGCTCTTATGATCATTAAATACTATGATTTTAAGGTTATTTCAACAGTTCCTATGTTCACCAACTTTCCTATCAAGGTGTACGACTTCATTCTTGGAATGTTCATAGCCAAGATTCTAAGTAAGCTGCCAAAGTGGTCAAGCCTTTTAGGACTTATAGTTATCATCTTTTTTGTGGTCTATCCAAAAGAGCTTCCGGGCATAGACAGTTATCAGATCGTTATCCAGAGCGTAGCGGTTTTCCTGGCATTCTACGGCATTGAAACATTTCTTGCAAATAAAGAGAAATTCAACCTTGTGGTATCAAAGCTATGTGAATACTCCTATGAGTATTTCCTTCTTCACCACATAGTGATCACCTACATGCACATGAAGGGAATAAATACGGAGTTTACCAATATGGATATTCTCCTGCTATTTATTACAGAGATAATCCTGACCACTGCCCTGACCTTCTGTCTGAAGTTCATAACAAAGCTTATCTACAAAAAGCTCAAACTGTAATATTCAGGTCAATAAAGGAGGGAACAAATAGCTGATCATCAGTTGTTTGTTCCCTCATTAATTTTTTTAAATTATAAATCCTTTTTTCTATCATCTGCAATGATTGCCAGTGTTGCAGATATGTCATTTAATGTCTGAGTCATATTCTGAACCATAAGTTGCATCTTGAGAGCATCTGAAACATCCTCTTTTTTCATTCTCTCCTGCATTTCTCTAATTCTTTGCTGTTGCAAATTCGTTACTTCTGAAACTCTGCTCATTAATACACCACCTTTCCTAAACCCATCCGAATATAACGCACATATTCTTTATTGCGTTACTAAATGTATTGTATCATGTTGTATGTTTCAGAATTATTATTTAATTATAAACATTTATCGCGAGTGCGCATCAGTTTAATCTTTTTAGTGTATGAAAAACTACATTTTTCACAGACTAAAAAGAGGTCATCCAAAAGGATGACCTCTCCACTACATTTTCGTCTTTAGTTTGCAGATTATTACTTAGCGTAATCAGTTGCTCTGCTCTCTCTGATGATATTGACCTTGATCTGTCCGGGATATTCCATCTCGTCCTCGATCTTCTTGGCAATATCGCGAGCCATGAGAACCATATCTGCATCAGATACCTGTTCAGGAACTACCATTACTCTGACTTCTCGACCGGCCTGAATAGCAAATGAGTGATCAACACCCTTAAAGCTATTAGTGATTTCTTCGAGTTCTTTTAATCTGGATGTGTAAGTTTCAAGAGTCTCTCTTCTAGCACCAGGTCTTGCTGATGAAATTGTATCAGCAGCCTGCACAAGAACTGCTATAAGTGACTGTGGCTCTACGTCGCCGTGATGAGCCTCTACCGCATTTATTACTACCTGTGATTCCTTGTACTTCTTACAGATATCTACACCAAGCTGAATATGTGAACCTTCAAGTTCATGGTCAACAGCCTTACCGATATCATGTAAAAGACCTGCTCTCTTAGCAATTCTTACATCGAGTCCAAGCTCAGATGCAAGAAGTCCGCACAACTGTGCAACTTCTACAGAGTGCTTCAAGCAGTTCTGGCCATAGCTTGTTCTGAATTTCATACGACCAAGAATCTTAATAACTTCAGGATGGAGACCATGAACACCAGCCTCAATAGCGGCATTCTCACCTTCCTCTTTGATCTTGGCAGCTACTTCCTTCTGTGCCTTCTCAACCATCTCCTCGATTCTTGCAGGATGGATACGTCCATCTACAATAAGTTTCTCCAGAGCGATTCTGGCAACTTCTCTACGGATTGGATCAAAGCCTGAAATAACTACAGCCTCCGGTGTATCATCAATGATAAGATCTACACCGGTCATTGTTTCAAGGGTTCTAATGTTTCTTCCTTCTCTACCAATGATTCTACCCTTCATCTCATCATTTGGCA
>JAILMY010000212.1 GCA_024692165.1 Butyrivibrio sp.
TATTCCTCAGATGGATTATGATTCCGTGGAAATGATCCTTGGAGATCTTAAGAAATATAAGCTTCCTAAGGAAGATGAAGCCAAAGTCTCAGAGCTTGGCAAAATGCTCAAAGTATTTGACTGGGAAGGCATGGAAAATCTAATCAGCCAGTAGGTTATAAGGAGAGAAAAAGTATGCCCGATAATCGAATGTTAGTAATTGGAGAAAAGGAGTCATTTATAGTCCGGGTGCTTGTCAGCAAGGCTCAGGCAGCCAAGATAGAATGCGAATTTGTGCCATTTAATGTGAATGAGATAGCCAAAAAGCTTGACGACACAGTTCTCATTACACTGTACATGGACGATGATTATTTGCCCACTGAAGAGATCATACATTTCTTGAAAGACAAGATGGATGAAAAAGGAATGCAGATGATCATCATCGGGGAACAGAGGGATATACAGCATCTTGGTAGTCATATTCCGGAGGATATGATATATACTGTTTTTTCCCGTCCTGTGGACAATGAAAAATATATCAGTACAGTCCAGGACTACATCAAAAAAATGAACTCCGGAGAATTTAAAAAGAGCATTCTTGTGGTGGACGATGATCCCAATTACCTGGGTCTTGTAAGAGAGTGGCTCAAGGATGATTACAAGGTGTTTATGGTCAACTCCGGACTTCAAGCCATTAAATGGCTTGGAAAAAATAAGGTTGATCTGATCCTTTTGGATCACGAAATGCCGGTAACCAGTGGCCCACAAGTCCTTGAGATGCTTCGAAGTGATGATGAGACCAAGGTAATTCCGGTCATGTTCCTTACGGGAAAAAGTGACAAGGAAAGCGTAATGGCGGTGGTTTCACTTAAGCCGGAAGGATATTTTTTAAAGACCATTCAGAAGGAAGAGCTTCTGGAGAAGCTTGGAGAATTCTTTATATTGCACAAGTAAGATGCCTATTGCTGCAGCCCTTAGAAGAGGATGTATATGTTTGATTTTATCAGGGAACACCAACTGAATATCATGCTCCTTTTATGTGGTGCCAGTGGGACTTTAGCGCTGCTTCTTTTTATCACACGGTTTTTGACAAAGCGCAGGAAGTGGGCTCTTATCATTATGGAACTTGTGGCTATGTTTTTGCTCTGGTTTGACAGGCTGGCCTATACCTATGCCGGGCACGTGGGTCCGACTGCGTTTTTGATGGTGCGCCTTAGCAACTTCATTGTATTCTTTTTAACTCCTACCGTGGTGTTTGGTTTCAATATGTTCATCTGCGATTATCTGACAGATGAAGGCGGCGTAAAGATGCTCCCCAGAAGGATCAAGGCCGTTTCTTATATTTCCGCTATCGGAATGTTCCTGGCCATAGTATCTGCATTTACCGGTCTATATTACTATTTTGACCTGTCAAATACCTATCACAGGGGTAAGGGCTTCCTTATTGCCTACATTATCCCTGTTATCTGTCCACTTGTTCAGTACACGGTGATAAGGCAGTATAAAAAGTCTTTCAGCAAGCTTATTTATACCTCAATGCTGCTGTACATCTTCTGCCCACTTGTCTGCGGAATAATCCAGATATTTGCCTACGGAATTTCCATAGTAAATATGGCAATGGTTCTGGTTTCTATCTCCCTGTACATTTTTACCTATATGGATATCAATAACACGGTGGAGAATGCCCATGAGATTGAGATCCAGCACATGCAGGGCCAGCAGCGCCGTATGTTAAGGCTTTTTGACCAGCTTGCCAAGGCCTTCGTGTCTGCTGTTGAGAAAAAAGATGAATTCACAAAGGGAAATGCGGTCAAAAAGGCTGAGTATGCAAGAAAGCTTGCCAGACTGAGGGGGAAGAGCGACGATGACTGCAATAAGGCATATTATGCAGCCCTTCTTCACGATGTTGGAATGATCGGAATCGATGATGCGATAATCAAGAACGAGATGGATCCCGGCGCCCTTGAAATAGAAGCCTTCAGACAAAAGCCTGTCATCGGAAAAGAGATTTTGTCAAATATCACAGAGTATCCGTACCTTAGCATCGGTGCGGCTTACAGCCATGAGAGATACAACGGAACAGGTTATCCCGAAGGACTTAAGGGAGAGGAAATTCCGGAAATCGCAAGGCTCGTAGCTGTTGTGGATGCCTATGTGACCATGACCACACCCAAGAGATATCGTGATGCAAAGCCGGATTTCGTGGCCAGGGAAGCTCTGGTAAAGGGAGCCGGTGAGGAATTTGATCCTGTCTATGCGGATCTTATGGTCAAGATAATTGACGAAGAGAGCAAGGATAAGATCTTTGATGATATCGCTCTTGTGGAAAAAGAGCTCACCTGCGATGAATATAAAAAGAATGTGGCACTTGGTATTCCTGTTATCCAGAATATCACAAATATAAGCTTTAACTTTGAACCCTCAAAGGAAACGCCCACCGGATTTTCAGCTCCTTCCATTATTTTGTTTGATTCCTTCGACAGGAGAATCCATGATGATGCAAGAGCTATAAGGGCATATCATTACAAGGAGTATGGTGAAATATGGTTTGATAACCACAGTATAACCACAGCTGCCAGGAAGATCGTGGAAACCATGATAGACAGCGATCTTTCAAGAAACGATAATGATAAAAACGCCGAGGGCATTGCCACTGCCGGAAGGTATGAAATAACAGCTGTCAAATTTGAAGATCACTTAAAACTTACCATGACTTCTCCTGATTACAAAAAGGAAGCCATTGTGGCTGTTATGGATGGCTCGTCTTCGGTATATATCGGTCTTACGGGCGAATACTGCAAGCTGACTGATATTTCAATCCAGCAGACTGATGAGACCATCAACGCAGCAGATATTCCAAGGATTTCCGATGAGATAAGCTACATCAATCATATGGAATCAGATCTGCCAAATGTCCAGATAAACCAGACCAGATCCGCATCTACCGAAGGTATAGAAATCAGAAACAAACATACTCTGAATTTTCATACAATGTCATTGCCTGTTGCAGATTTCGTCTGGAACTGCCCTTATATTGTCATTTTCAGCTCAGATAACGGCAGAATGATGGGCAGAAATTATACGGAATATGTGACAATCAAGCTTAACGGAGAGATTGACAGAAAAGAAGATGTGGCAGAAAATAACTTCATTATGAAGAGGAAGGATACCTTCCTGGGCTGGGAAAGCTGGAAGGAAAAGAATAAAGAGGGCTTTGAGTGCGAGATAAACTTTGAACGAAAGGGCAATCGCATAACCACTATCACCGAGAATCAGGGAGTATACGTGGAGAATACTACCATAATCAAAAAAATGCCTGACAAGGTGTACGTTGCCATCACCGGTGATCGATGCGCCCTGACTGATATAAGGATCAAGTAATATTTTTGAAACGGATTTAGAATCATGGAAGATAATTTAATTGATATTTTAAGCGGCGTTGAGGGCATATCTGTAGCAGATGGCCTTGAGTACTGCGGAAGCACCGCTGCATTCATAAAGTTTATAAAAACTTTTTACTACAGCATTGAAAAGAAGGCTCAGGATATCAAAGACGCCTACGAAAGAGGGGATTTTTCAACTTATACCACGAAGGTACATGCGTTAAAGAGTACCTCAAGATTTATTGGTGCATCTAAGCTTTCTGAACTTGCTCTTAGGCTTGAAGAAGCCGGAAATGCAGGTGATATCTCTTTTATCAGAGAAAACAATGATAGATTTCTTGAGCTTTACACAAGTTATATTGACAAGCTCTCAGTTCTGGACAGTGCCGGAAAAACAGCTTCGGATTCAGATGCCGGCAAACCCATATCTGAAGCTGAGCTTAAGGATGCCTACAGGTCATTGAATGACAGCATCGAGATGATGGACTACGACGCCATTGAATTTATTCTTTCGGAGATAAAAGGCTACAGGCTTTCTGCAGGAGACAGAAATACCATGGAAAGTCTTGGAAAGCTCCTTGTGAACCTTGAATGGGAGAAGATGAGCAATCTCCTTTCAGGGAAAAACTAAATACAATCTGATAATTAACTCAGTGTGACAGTTCTGTGATAATCAGTGGATTAAAGTTATTAATGTAATCAAACATTAATAACTTTTTTCTTTTTGGATTTTATTTAATTGTAGGAGGGAAAACAATTATGAGAAAGACAAACGCAAGAAACGCAATTTCATTGGCACTGGCAGCAGCAATGGCTATGGTGGTCATGACAGGATGCGGAAGCAAAAGTGCACAGGCAACATCAATTCCTGAGGATCAGATTGCTCTTGAAGCCGAGCCTGCAGTCGGTGCTGTTTCAGAGTCACAGTACACAAGCGCTGATGGATGGTCAGTAAGATACAACCCTAAAACCTTCATTGTTAACGAAGCTGAGGGAATGACATCTTTTGTTTATATGGGTGAGAGCGCCGGAACAAACATGATCATTGCAACCTATGTAGAGGGAAAAAATGCTGAGGATGCAATTAATGAGATGGCTGAGAGCTATGGCGGCGAGAATCCGTATTTTTCACAGGGACCTTTCCCGGGAACAGAGGATGAACCCGGCTACTGGGTATCCTTTGATCCCAACATGGAAGGCTCAGGCAGTTACATGACAGCTTTAGCGCGAAACTATAAGGAAGGAGCACTTATCTTTGAAGTCAGTGGTCACAATGGTAATGATGAAATGCAGAACATGGAAGTTTCCGATGCTCTTTCACTGGTTATCGACTCGCTCCAGTTCGAAAACGCGTAATAACAGACTATGGCTATATCTGGATGATGATTAAGGCTTTACAGACCCTTGTATTTCTTTGAAAGATACAGCGCCAGGAAGAACAAGCCAACCGTCTCTGTCACATGGTAGATTATCGATGTCCACACGATACCAATTTCGCGGCCCATCAGATATACAGTCTGCATTTGCAGGGCGGCGAAGGACACAAGAAAAACAGCCAGAATGGCAAGAGAGGCAAGCTTAAGGAATCTGTCATTTAAAAAGATTCCTGTCATAACGACACCAAGGAGAATGGCTGACAGAATCTCCAGATACTTAAAACCATGGGTCATGTTGTAGAGCATGACAAAGGTTCCGTCGGTCATTCCCTGACCCAGAGAAAGGGCATCCATAAGCATCCCAATGAATCTTCTGTACATCAAAGATGTGAAAACATAGATGAGTTCAGCGCCCACGAAGATAACGGCCCAAAGCTGAAGGAGTCTGTTAACGGAAGAAACAGACAGGGATGCTATATTATCGCCCAGATATTCCTTCTGAAGATCTCCAATCCTGTTTCTTTCTTCTTTGTCAAAGAGAGTGAGATAGTGTTTGAGTTTATTCCAGGATAAGTAAAATACAAGAGCAGTGGCAGCAATCTGAATGCAGGAAATGGTTATCTGCAGGTACCATAGCAGGGCATCAAGCATATCAGGGCTGAGACTGCTGTTTTTTTTAAGAAGAAGGCGAAGTCCACCCTCACAAAGAGCTGCAATGATCTTTATTATTGCTGTTATAAGTATTGTTTTTGACAGAATGTGGTTTTTAATGTTCAGATACATGGTTTCTCTCCATAAGTTCTATACCTATTTTACCAAAAAGAAAATTCTTCTTGCAATTTCTTTTCCCATGTGTATAATAAAAATTCGTCGGCAATCAGTCGGCAATTATCCTAAGAGTTCTCTTAGGTGTTTTCCAATTTTTAGTTTAAAGCGTGCATGGTAGATTGCAGGGGCTTTTTGTCTTCTTTTTTGCTGTGCACAAGAATGCAGAAAGGAAGAGAAATGAAACTAATCAGGAAGAAAAACAGAAAACAAAACACAGGTAAAAATAACAATGGAGTCATGACTTTGCTTCGAAAGCTTAAGCGTCACGATACAATGGTAGTTGCAGTTGCGGTGGTCATTGCGCTGATGCTCTGCGGCGGCCTTATTTACATCAGCACTCCTGTAGTGGCGGCGGAGGCCAGGGAAGAGTTTGTAGAGAGCGAAAAGGAGAACAATGAGCTCACCAAGGAACGACTCCAGGAAATCAGGGATTATCTTGATAATCTGGACAAGGCGGTTACAAGTAACCAGGAAAGCTTAAGTTCTATTGATAATAAGACCAGCACAGAAAATGAGAAGGTTACAAATAACATAAACGACAGAGTAACAAAGCTTGACGGAAAGCTTACTGAGGTCCACAGGAACATCGATTCCACCATTACCAGAATCGACAATGTGAAGTCCGAGCTTGATGCCTCTGATAAGCAGAACACTGAGCAGCTTAAGAAGGATTTTGCCGAGATCGGAACTGAGCTTGAGAGCATTCAGAAGGAATACGCAGATGCCACAGGGCAGCTTAAGAGCCTTATGAATCAGCTGGGAAAAGAGATCGCTGAGAACTTCGACACTGATTTTGAAAGCTACAACACCGAGGTAAAAAATAAATTCGATACTGTAAATAACGAAGTTACAAATAAGTTCAAAGAGATCAGTGAGTCCATGAACAGTCAGACCACTACTATCAATAATCTGATTTCCGAGAGTTCCAGTAAAAATCAGGAGAATTCCAAGGCTCTTGAGGAAAAGCTGGCAGCAGTTGCAGAGAAACTTGAACAGGTTTTTCAGCGTGTGAGTGAGGGCAAAAAACTTTTGGCGTCCACCTTACTCACTTATAACGTAACAGTTAGTGAGGATGCTAAATTCCAGCAGATAAGCGATGGAATCAAGGAACTTGGTGATCAGAAAGTGAACAGAGACGGAGCTATTGCCAGTGCCAAGGCCAGTGCAACACCCGATAAGATAATGGCAGGACAGTCTGTTCAGATTGATGACCTTACAGTAGAAGGAACTGCCACAAGTGATGCGGATGCTTCTGCAGGGGATATTTTAATGGGAAAATCGGCCTATGTTAACGGCCAGAAGGTAACAGGAGAGGTCCCTGTAAGAGATCTTGGCAGCATAGTACTTACTTCATCTAACACGTCTCAGCATTTTGAGGCGGGCTATTATGAGGCCTTTACAGTTACTGCAGATGTATCCACCATGGCAGGTTCCATCAAGTTTCAGGTAGGTCATCATCACCTGGGAAATGAAAGATCGGGAAACGGCTGCTATACAGTTGTTGATCAGTCCAGAAGCTGGTCCTGCGGCGAATATGTACATCTCAGCCAAAAGATATGGGTGGACAGCTCAGGAGTCACACAGTACAACATGGAAGGAACCTGCGATAAATGCGGAGCCCATTACAGATTTAATCCTGATCATTCGGATACAGTCAGATGCGGTACCGGAGAAACCTATTATCTTTTATCCTGTGGACATGAAGAGGGAGAATTTATTCGTGAAACCGAGGATATAAATGACGTGGCATCCAACGAAAAACTGCTGTCTGCAACCATTACTATGGATTAATTTGAATTAATTTTTACAGTGCATTAAAATGTAGTTTGTTGTAGTATATATAGCACAGTAAATTTTGACATAGAATGGAGTGATTAATATGACAAAGATTGATATTATATCCGGATTCCTTGGTGCCGGAAAGACTACTCTTATAAAGAAGCTTTTGAAAGAGGCCCTTGCCGGAACAAAGGTTGTTCTTATTGAAAATGAGTTTGGTGAGATCGGAATCGACGGCGGTTTCCTTAAGGAATCCGGCATAGAGATCACAGAGATGAATTCAGGATGTATCTGCTGCTCACTGGTTGGAGATTTCGAGACATCTCTCAAGCAGGTTATGGATCAGTATGCACCTGAGCGTATTCTTATTGAGCCATCAGGTGTTGGTAAGCTTTCAGACGTTATGAGAGCAATCCAGAATATCGCCGAGGGCAGCGCAGATATGGAACTCAACAGCGCAGTTACAGTTGTTGATGTTTCAAAGGCTAAGGTTTATATCAAGAACTTCGGTGAGTTCTTCATCAACCAGATTGAGAATGCTGGTACTATCGTACTGACAAGAGTTGATAAGGCTGATCAGAAGAAGATCGAGGAGGCTGTAGAGCTTATCCGCCAGCACAATCCTAAGGCAACAATTATTACAGCACCACTTGCTGATATTACCGGAAAAGAGATCCTTGATACTTTCGAGGGTAACAACGATATTGAGGCTGAGCTTCTTAAGATGGTTATGGAGCAGCAGGAAGAACACCATCACCACCACCATCATCATGGAAGCCACAAGACAGTGGCTGAGGATGGCTCTGTTGTATACAGCGCACACCACGACCACGATGAGGACGAGTGCGATGATGAGGAGTGTGAGTGCCACCATCATCATCACCATGACGAGGATCATGACCACGACGAGCACGAGCATCACCACGACCACGACCACGACCACGACGAGCACGAGCATCACCACGACCACGACCACGATCACGACCACGACGAGCACGAGCATCACCATCACCACGATCATGACCATGACCACGCAGCTCACGACGTATTTACAAGCTGGGGCATGGAGACTCCTCTTAAGTATACTAAGGAAGAGCTTGAGTCAATGCTTGGCCAGCTTGAGGATGAGGAGAGATTCGGTGTTGTTCTTCGTACAAAGGGCGTTGTTCCAAGTACTACAGGTGAGTGGATCGAGTTTGACTACGTTCCGGGCGAGGCTGATGTCAGAACAGGTGCAGCTGATGTAACAGGTAAGTTCTGCGTAATCGGTGCTGAGCTCAAGGAAGAGAACCTCGAAAAGCTCTTCCGCAGGTTGGCATAATGATCAGGAGGCAAAATTTGAAACCGGTATATATTATTAATGGATTTCTTGACAGCGGAAAGACAGATTTTTTCCGCTATACAATAGCCCAGCCCTACTTCAGGACAAAGGGCAAGACCCTTCTCATCGTATGTGAGGATGGCGAGAATGATTATGAGGAGAAGCTCCTTAAATCTACAAATACTGTTGTTGAGCGAATTGAGGATGAGGCAGACTTTAATCCGGATGCGCTTGTTGCTCTTGATGCAAAACACAATCCTGAGCGTATTTTAGTGGAATACAACGGAATGTGGAACTTCAAGAACTTAAGGCTCCCTGTAATGTGGAATCTTGAGCAGCAGATAACTGTTATCGATGCCTCAAGTTTTGAGCTTTATTTCAGTAACATGAAGTCTCTTCTTGCAGAGCAGATCCGTAATTCTGATCTGATACTCTTTAACAGATGCGATGGAATCGAGGATCTGGCTTCTTATAAGAGAAATGTTAAGGCTATTAACCAGAAGGCAGACATTATTTTCGAGGACAAGAACGGAGAAGTGGACGTTACTCTTGATGAGGACCTTCCATTTGACTTAAATGCAGATCCTATCGATCTTAACAACTATGGCTATGGCATGTTTTATCTGGATGCGCTTGACCACGTGGAGAGATATGAGGGTAAAACCGTCAGATTTAAAGGAATGGTACTTAAGCCTGGGGAGTTCCCGGATAACAGATTTGTTCCCGGAAGGATGGCCATGACCTGCTGCGCTGAGGATATGCAGTTCCTTGGCTTTGCCTGTGAGTATGATAAGGTAGATACTCTCAAGGAAAAAGACTGGGTACTTGTGACCGCCAAGGTTGAGAAGCAGTATGTGGCTGAATACCAGGGAGAGGGCCCTGTACTTATTGCAAAGTCTGTGGAGAAGACTTCTGCACCTGAGAATCCTGTAATTGATTTCTCAAATCCAAACCAGTAATACCCGCAGCAGAGGATAGCTGCTAAAGAAATATAACAAAAATATACTTAAGGGGCGAGATGTTTAATTATATTCCGATTCAGTGGCTGTTTTTGTTTTATTTATACAGCTTTGCCGGCTGGTGCTGGGAAACTCTATACGTATCAATATTAGAAAAAAGATTTGTAAACAGGGGCTTTATGAGAGGCCCCTTTTTACCGTTGTATGGGACCTGCGGAATAATGATGCTCATTGTTTCCAGGCCCTATTACGACAATATTCTCCTGCTTTATATTGCAGGATGCATTGGAGCGACGGCAATTGAGCTCTTTACCGGAGTTTTGATGGAAGTTCTTTTTAAGGTCAGATACTGGACCTATTCTCACAAGAAGTTCAATTTTAAGGGCTATATCTGCCTTGAATCTTCCCTTTTCTGGGGAGTTCCTACTGTGGTATTTACCCATTACCTGCAGCTGCCTATAGAAAAAATGATGATGATGATACCTTACAGAATATTGTCTGTTGCCACGATTCTTTTGACGGCGTACATAAGCTTTGATTTTGCTGTGGCCTTTAGAACGGCTATTGAGCTTAGAGATGTTCTTATCTATATGGATAAGGCAAAGACTGAGATGGAAAAGATGCAAAAGCGACTTGAGGTACTCATACAGACCAAGAGTGAAGAGGTCAAAGAGGGCATTGGCAACAGAATTGACGTACTTACTTCAACTTTGGATAAGACCTTTAGTGCAGCAAAAGAAAAGATTTCGCTTAACCCATCAGCCTATGTCAATGAGGTTAGAGACGAAATCTTTGAACTTTACACTAAATATAGAATTATAACTGAGCGGTTTACACCAAAACCCGTTAAATCTTTCTTTGAGTGGTACAAGAACCGCACACTTCTAGATACTAACATGGAATCAGAGGAGTATAAGGCAAGTCTTGAAGAACTGAAAGAACGAGCTTCCCAAAGCAAAGGAAAAAAATAATTATTAGTCAGTATTATCCAGCTTTAAGACGCTGAGGAATGCGGACTGTGGAACCTCCACATTGCCGATCTGACGCATCTTCTTTTTACCCTCTTTCTGTTTCTCCAGAAGCTTCTTCTTACGGGTAATATCACCGCCGTAGCACTTGGCTAAGACGTCTTTTCTATAGGCCTTAACGGTTTCTCTTGCGATAACCTTTCCGCCAACGGATGCCTGAATAGGGATCTCAAAAAGGTGCCTTGGAATCTCTTCCTTGAGCTTCTCGCACATCTTGCGGCCTCTTTCATAAGCTCCGTCCTTGTGAACGATGAAGGAGAGGGCATCAACCTCTTCTCTGTTAATGAGAATATCCAGCTTGACCAGATCTGATTTCTCGTAGCCCTTAAGCTCATAGTCAAAGGAAGCATAGCCTCTTGAACGGGACTTCAGTGCATCGAAGAAATCATAGATGATCTCGTTAAGAGGAAGTTCATATTTAAGAATAGCTCTTGTCTGCTCGATGTAGTCGGTACTGAGGTACTTGCCTCGTCTCTCCTGGCAAAGCTGCATGATAGCGCCAACATAGTCTGTTGTAACCATGATCTCACCGTTAACAATAGGCTCTTCCATGTATTCAATCTCTGAAGGGTCCGGAAGGTTTGTAGGGTTTGTCAGGTCAAAAGAGGTACCGTCTGTCTTGTGAACCTTGTAAACAACGGAAGGAGCAGTGGTTACAAGGTTGAGGTCGTATTCTCTCTCAAGTCTCTCCTGAATAACTTCCAGATGAAGAAGCCCCAGGAAGCCGGCTCTGAATCCAAAGCCAAGGGCCTGTGAGGTCTCCGGCTCATAGAATAAAGAAGCATCGTTGAGCTGAAGCTTCTCCAGAGCATCTCTAAGATCTGAGTAATGAGCGGAATCTGCAGGGTAAAGACCGCAGTAAACCATTGGCATTACCTTCTTGTAACCCGGCAGTGCCTTACTGCAAGAATTTGCCATATCTGTAACGGTGTCACCTACGCGGGTGTCCTGAATATTCTTGATAGAAGCGGTAAAGTAGCCAACATCGCCGGCTGAAAGCTCATCACTTGGAATGAATCTGCCGGGGCCGAAATATCCAACCTCAACCACGTCAGCTTCGGCATTAGTAGCCATGAATTTAACCTTCATGCCTTTTCTGATAACGCCGTCACGAACTCTGACAAATACGATAACTCCTCTGTAGGAGTCATAAATGCTGTCAAAAATAAGGGCTGTCAGGGGAGCGGAAGCATCTCCTACAGGTGCCGGTATCTTGTGAACAACTGCCTCAAGGACGTCCTCAATGCCTAGACCATTTTTGGCAGAAATAAGCGGAGCATCCTGAGCCTCGATTCCGATAACGTCCTCAATCTCATCCTTGACCTCCTGAGGCTGTGCACTTGGAAGATCAATCTTGTTGATAACAGGGAAAACATCCAGGTCATGATCCAGAGCCATGTAAACATTGGCGAGGGTCTGAGCCTCAACACCCTGGGAAGCATCTACCACGAGAATAGCTCCGTCACAGGCAGCAAGTGACCTTGAAACCTCATATCCAAAGTCCACGTGACCGGGTGTGTCGATCATGTTGAAGGTGTATTCCTGTCCATCTTTTGCCTTATAGATCATACGAACAGCCTGGGATTTGATGGTGATGCCACGTTCCCTTTCGATATCCATGTTGTCAAGAACCTGGTTCTGCATCTCTCTTAAGGTAAGAACACCGGTCTTCTCGATCATGCGATCCGCCAGTGTGGATTTGCCGTGATCTATATGTGCAACTATACAAAAGTTTCTGATTCTACTCTGATCCACAAATAATTCCTTTCTTACATTTATATGACTAAAGTATATGATTAAAGATAAATAATAAACGTGATAGTTTAGTTTGATTTTTTCATTAAGCCATATAATAATAACATGAGGCGTACCAAAAATCTATTGACAGTTTATGATTTTTCATCTAAAATATTTCTACGTATGTGGCATTAACTGTCCGTGTCCGGCTTAATGCGCACACGAACATTTAACAATAATAATAATGACGTGTTATCGGAGGTAATTATGGCAAATATTAAATCCGCCAAGAAGAGAGTATTAGTTAATAAGAAAAAGGCTGAGAGAAACCAGATGATCAAGTCTGCTGTTAAGACAGAGATCAAGAAGGTTAGAACCGCTATCGAGGCTGGCAACAAGGACGAGGCTGCTAAGGCACTTCTTGCTGCTACATCAGCAATCGACAAGGCTGAGTCAAAGGGTGTATTCAAGAAGAACACAGCTTCAAGAAAAGTTTCTCGTCTTGCACTTGCTGTTAACAAGATGGCTTAATCTTAACTTACGTAAATATATTCAAATAGCAAATCAAACCTCGCATCTTCTCACCGATACGAGGTTTTTTGTTGTGTTCGGACCAAAGTGGACCTGGGGGACGGAGTCAAGGGACCATTTCCTATGATATAATGGTTCCGACTGATAGGGCAGGATTATGAAGTAATCGTGCCGGGACATATTATACGAGCAGGATGAATGTCTATGAAAAAGCAGCTCTCAATCTATGTTCACATACCCTTTTGTGCAAGAAAGTGCCTATATTGTGACTTTCTTTCTTTTAATGCGGGTATTGACGTGATAGAGAGCTATTTTAATGCCCTGGGAAAAGAGATCGCGCTCTGGGCAGATAAGTTTAAAGATAAGGAATATGAGGTGATCTCCGTGTTTTTTGGCGGAGGGACACCAAGCTTTGTGGACGCTGGGTATATAGCGGGAATTCTGGAACTTATAAAAGACAAGTTCATCGTCATGGAAGATGCAGAGATCACGATTGAAGCAAATCCTGCATCAGCCATGTATGAGAAGCTTTTGGCATATCGAAAGGCCGGCATCAACAGGCTCAGCATCGGAGCCCAGTCCTTAAACGACGAGGAGCTGAAAAGGCTGGGAAGACTGCACGATAGCAGGATGTTTTTTGAAACCTTTGAGAATGCAAGGAAAGCGGGCTTTGACAATATAAACATTGATATAATGAGTGCGCTGCCGGGGCAGAGCCTTGATTCATATCTTGGCACCGTAAAAAGGGTGACAGAGCTAAGGCCGGAGCATATTTCCGCCTACAGCCTTATTGTTGAGGAGGGAACGCCCTTTTTTGACATGGACCTGGATCTTCCCGACGAGGAGACAGACAGGGAGATGTATCACAAGACCTTGCAAATACTCTCCGAGTGCGGATATCATAGATATGAGATTTCAAATTATGCTCTGGGAAAAGAGTATGAGTGTCGCCACAATAAGATTTACTGGCAGAGGGGCAACTACCTTGGCGTAGGGCTTGGAGCTGCTTCTATGGTGGAGAACCGGCGCTGGAGCAACTTAAGAGACATAGAAAGATATGTGGGTGCTCTCTATGATATTCAGTTAAGTGCCGGAAGTGAAGGTGCTTTAGCCGGAAGTGAGGGTGATTCAGGCAAAAATAGGAAGATTTGTAGAGACATTTTAGCACCTGACGCTTTAGGAATATGCGAAAATATCGAGGATCTTTCCCTGAATTCCCAGATGGAAGAGTTCATGTTCCTGGGGCTTCGCCTTACGGAAGGCGTGAGCATAAAGAGGTTTAAGGAGCTCTTTTCCCTGGAAATAAGAGATGTTTACGGACAGGTCATTGATAAATATGAGAAGATGGCTCTTTTAGAGGAAGACGGCAATTATTTGAAACTAACTGAAAAAGGCCTTGATGTGAGCAACACGGTAATGGCCGATTTTATACTGGAGGATTAAAAATGGCAGAAACATTAAAAAAGAGAAGTGAGATTTCGGAGAATCTTAAATGGGATACATCACTTATTTTTGCATCTAAAGAAGAGATGTTTAAAAAGCTCGATGAGTGCATGGAGCTTAGCGAAAGCATTGAGAAGAAGTATAAGGGAAAGCTTACAAGCAAAAAAATAATAAACGAGTGTCTTGAGGAATATGCAAAGTTCCTTGAGGGCATTGACCATGTTTCAAACTATACATCCCTGAATGTGTCTGTTGATTATACAGATGCGGATGCCCAGAATACGGACTCTGTGGCTACCAGCAGGTACATGGAAGGGTATAGCAGGCTTTCTTTTATTGACAGCGAGATCGCAGATGCGCCTATGGACGTGATAAAAGAGGCACTGGAGATCACGGCTATAGGTAAGACCTATCTTGAGGATGTTTTAAGAGGAAAGCCTCACAGACTCAGCGCTGAGACTGAGGCTGCATTTATTTCTCTTTCAGAGTCTTTCGAGGCGCCCTACAGGCTCTATGAGCAGACAAAGCTTGCAGATATGAAGTTCCCTGACTTTGAGGTGAATGGAGTAAAGCACCCTCTCGGATATTCTCTTTTTGAGGATAACTATGAATATGAGAAGGACACTGATATCCGCAGGGCTGCATTTAAAGCTTTTTCTGATAAGCTTAAGGATTACATGTACACAACTGCTGCTGAGTACGGAGCACATGTGCGCACTGAGAAGATCCGTTCAAAGCTGGAAAAATTCGACAGCGTTTTCGATTATCTGCTCTTTAACCAGAAGGTTACAAGGCAGATGTATGACCGACAGATCGACCTTATCATGGAAAAGCTCTCTCCTCATATGAGAAAGTACGCAAGACTCCTTAAAAAGGCCAATAACCTGGATAAGATGACCTATGCGGACCTTAAGATAGCCCTGGATTCTGAGTATGACCCAAAGGTAACAATTGAGGAGTCCAAGAAGTACATTCTTGACGGTCTTTCAATAATGGGCCCTGAGTATCAGGCTATGTTAAAAGAGGCTTATGAGAAGAGATGGATCGATTTTGCCCAGAATATAGGAAAGTCCACAGGTGGCTTCTGTGCAAGTCCTTACAGGAAGGGATCATTCATTCTTTTGTCCTGGAATGACAGAATGAGTGATGTCTTTACCCTGGCCCATGAGCTGGGACATGCAGGACACTTCTATTCCTGCAACAAGACTCAGAGCATCTTTGACACCAATGTTTCACAGTACGTGGTGGAAGCTCCTTCAACCATCAATGAGCTTTTGATGGCAGAATATCTCAAGAAAAAGAGCGGAGATGACAAGAGATTCCGCAGATGGGTTCTCTCTGCGCAGATTTCAAATACCTATTATCACAACTTTGTTACTCATCTTCTTGAGGCAGCTTATCAGAGAGAAGTCTACAGGATCGTGGACAAGGGCGAGGCTGTACCTGCTGAGAAGCTTAACGAGATCTTTAGAGGCGTTCTTGAAAAGTTCTGGGGAGATGATGTGGAGCTCACAGACGGATGCGAGCTTACCTGGATGCGCCAGCCCCACTATTACATGGGACTTTACTCCTACAGTTACAGCGCAAGCCTTACAATCGCAACTCAGGTCATGAAGAGGATACTCGGTGAAGGCCAGAGTGCTGTTGAGGATTGGAAAAAGACTCTTGCTGCCGGCTGCACAGTAGATCCAATCGGCTTTGCAAAGATGGCTGGTGTTGATGTAACTACTGACGCAGCGCTTCTCGACACCATAGATTACATCGGCGGAATCATTGATGAGATCGAGACTTTGATGGACTGAGGGAATTGGGGAATGAATTACAACTTTTTTGCACTGATATCCAGAATGAAATATATCAACAGGTGGGCTCTTATGCGCAACACCAGGGAGGAGAACCTCTGCGAGCACTCCATGGAGGTTGCCATGATTGCTCACGCTCTTTGCACCATAGGAAATGTGCGCTACGGCAAGAATCTTGATGCCAATAAGGCCGCACTTATAGGGCTCTATCACGATGCTTCAGAAATTATCACCGGGGATATGCCCACACCGGTAAAATATTACAACGATGAGCTCAAGCAGGCCTACAAGCAGGTGGAGGCAATTGCCGACGATAAGCTTCTTGAAAAACTTCCTGATGATCTTCGCCCATCCTTTGAGGCAATCTTTAAGCCGGAAGATACCGAGGATGAGAGATATATGAGAAGGCTGGTCAAGGCTGCGGACAAGCTCTCAGCACTTATTAAGTGCATCGGGGAGATGAATGCCGGCAACGGTGAATTCAGAACCGCCAAGGAGAGCACAGGAAAGGCTATAAGGAGCCTGTATCCTGAGCTTCCTGAGGTTGTGGACTTCGTCAACGAGTTTTTATCATCCTATGGCAGCACACTGGATGAACTCACCTGAGAAAGATAAGTGTTTAGCTCTTTGAATGTAATAGCTATCAGAATTGTATCAGCAAGAGTTGAGGGCTTTGCATTTATATATTTCTCAAATGCAGAGGTTCTTCAGGAGGTTCAGACTCCTGAAAACATCTCTTCAGCACAAAGAAGGCTGAGCAGTAAATACAATCTGCGGATTGCTTATGAAAATTTAATAAAAAAATAAGAATCGGACACTTTGCGAAAACTAGAGCTTTTGCGGAGTGTCCGACTTTTTTGAGATATGTATTCGCGTTGATTTTTTATCGCTTAAGCACCATAATTAATGAACGGGACGTTTTTATTCATCTTAAGGAGATTTTGCTATGTCAGTGATCCAGGATATTCTTAGTAAGGCAAAAGAGCAGGGAGCATCAGACGTTCATGTAACAGTCGGACTTCCTCCCAAAATGCGTCTTAACGGCAAACTGATTCCCATGGAAGAATTTGGCAAGATGCTGCCTCCCGATACTTTGGCCATTGCCGATGAGATCATGAATGACAAGCAACGGGAAAAGCTGGAAGAAAACGGACAGCACGATATGTCTTTTTCCATCCCCGGTGTAGGAAGATACAGACTTAATGTGTTCAAGCAGCGTGGATCTATCGCCATGGCTTTCCGTGTGGTTGCATCGGAGATTCCTTCCGCTGAGAGTTTGGGAATTCCTGAAGCTGTTTCAGCTCTTTATAGGAAAAAAAGAGGACTGGTGCTGGTTACAGGTCCTACCGGAAGCGGTAAGTCTACAACACTGGCATCCATCATTGATACAATAAATAACAACAGGGAAGCTCATGTAATTACCCTTGAGGATCCTATTGAGTTTACATATCAGCATAGAATGTCCATTGTTAATCAGCGAGAGATCGGCACGGATTCAAATTCCTATGCCAATGCCTTGAGAGCGGCTCTTCGTGAGGACCCGGACGTTATCCTAGTGGGCGAGATGAGAGATCTGGAGACCATCAGTACCGCTATTACAGCGGCTGAGACCGGACACCTGGTTCTTTCTTCTGTACATACCATCGGAGCCAGCAACACCGTGGACCGACTTATCGATGTTTTCCCGTCTCATCAGCAGCAGCAGATCAGAATCCAGCTGGCCAGCGTTCTTGAGGCGGTAGTATCACAGCAGCTTATCCCTGCCACTGACGGAGTATCCAGAATAGCCGCCTTTGAGGTCCTTCAGGTTAACAGTGCTGTAAGAAACCTTATTCGTGAAGGAAAGTCCCACCAGCTGCTGACAGTAATGCAGACCAACAGAAAGCTTGGCATGATCTCCATGGATGACGCAATTTTGGAACTTTACAAAGAGCAGAGGATCACAAGAGAAATGGCGATTCAGTTTGCTCAGGATCCGGATACTATGCAGATGAAGATGCTTCGATGACCTTGGCAAAATAGCGAAAAATCGGTAAAAAATTTAGTGGTTGTCAACTTTAAAGTCTTGAAGTAAAATCATTTAGTTGATGTAGTAAAATGCACTGGAGTGCTGATTGAAATTTATCAGCACTCCGGTTTTTTATGTAATGAGAAATTGATATGTTACCGGCTGTATTTGCCGGGATTATCTACCTAAATCGGAGTTATTTTATGAAAGAAAGAGAATCAATCGGCAGTAGATTAGGATTTATCCTGTTATCGGCAGGATGTGCCATAGGAATTGGAAATGTATGGAGATTTCCGTATATGGTGGGAGAAAACGGCGGCGGACTTTTTGTTATCGCTTATGTGGTATTTCTCCTGGCACTGGGTGTGCCTATCATGACAATGGAATACGCCATCGGACGAGCAAGTCGTGTAAGTATTTTATCGGCTTACAAAATGCTTGAACCAAAGGGCTCGAAGTGGCATATGTTCGGATATTTTGCCATCGCCGGCAACTATCTTCTGCTTATGTTTTATTCCGTTGTTTCAGGTTGGATCCTCAGATATTTTGTCATGGAGGTCATGGGTGCTTTTGACAATAAGACTCCTGATGCAATTTCGGCCATGTACGGCGAGATGATGGAAAGCCCGGTCACGCTGATTTTCTTTATGGCAGTTACAATGGTGATCACAATTACCGTAACTTCCATGGGACTTCAGAAGGGTGTTGAGAGAGTGACCAAAATCATGATGATAGCTCTTATAGTTATCATGGTATTTTTGGGGATCAGATCCCTGACCCTGCCAAATGCGGCAGAGGGAGTAAAATTCTACCTGATGCCAAACGTTGATAATATCAAAAAGGTTGGTCTTGGAAATGTGCTTTACGGTGCCCTGAATCAGAGTTTCTTTACCCTGAGCCTTGGTATCGGCAGCATGGAGATATTCGGAAGTTATATCAAGAAGGAAAAGAGCCTTTTAGGCGAGGCACTTTTAGTTGCTGGGCTTGATACTTTCGTAGCCATCGTTGCAGGTCTTATCATAATCCCTGCATGCTTTGCCTACGGAGTTGCCCCTGACAAAGGACCAAGCCTTATTTTCCTGACCCTGCCCAATGTGTTTACTTCCATGAAGGGCGGAAGAATGCTGGGAAGTCTCTTTTTCCTGTTCATGTATTTTGCAGCTCTTTCAACTATGATCGGTGTGTTTGAAAACGATGTCAGCTTTTCTATAGATCTTTTTGGAAGCGACAGGAAGAAAGCTGCCCTCATTGCAGGAATTGTGATAACACTTGGCTCAGTTCCGTGTGCTCTTGGATTCAACGTATGGAGCAGCTTTGAGCCACTTAAGGCAGGAAACGTGATCATGGATTTGGAGGACTTTATCGTAAGTAACCTTCTTCTTCCGATTGGCGCCCTTATAAGCTGTCTTTTCTGCACCTGCAGATACGGATGGGGCTTTGACAAGTACATGGCAGAGGTCAACAGCGGCACAGGACTTAAGATAAACAAGTCCTTTAAATGGTACTTTATGATCGTTCTTCCTGTAATACTGGTGTTCCTTGCTGTTTATGGACTTATTAGCTACTTCAAATAATCCGGATATCATATAGGATGAATAGTATTGATCCCGGTCTTCGTAAATCTTGCGGAGACCGGGATTTTTTTATCTCCAATAATTCGAAATGTTCATGACATAAATTCGTGCTTGCCAAGGACAAAATGATTGTAGTAGAATAGCCAAGTCGAATTTGTCTATAAATCAATATTTTTATGAATGCAGATTTCTCTGCAGAAATTCCCAAATTTTTTTGGAATACGTTAGTTTACGGCACGCAGCCTTTTTGCGCGCTTTTGGATTTGAAAGGAAAAATATGATCAGTTCAGTAGTATCAGGGGCTGTTCATGGCATTTCATCCTATCTGATGCAGATTGAGGTGGATATGTCTGACGGCCTGCCTGGATTTAATATGGTTGGCTTTTTAAGCAGCGAGGTCAAGGAGACAATACACAGGGTCAAGGTGGCCATCAAGAATAACGGCATCAAGCTGCCACCTTCAAAATTTACAATCAATCTGTCTCCGGCGGATATCAAGAAGGAAGGAGTCATTGTGGACCTGCCGGTGGCGGTTGGTATCCTGGTGGCCATGGGTGAAATCAGGGAAAAGAGCCTTGAAGGCACGCTAATCCTTGGAGAACTGGGCCTTGACGGGGATGTGAAGCACATTAAAGGAACACTGCCCATTGTGCAGAAGGCCAAAGAGAGCGGGTTTAAGACCGTTATCCTTCCAAGGGCCAATGCCAGAGAGGGAGCGGTTATTGACGGCATCAGGATTATAGGGGTTGAGACTCTTGGCGAAGTTATCGCATACCTTGGAGCGGAAGATGACAAGGAGAAAGACCTGCTGATACCCCCTACAAGGGTTGATATAGGAGCTCTTTTCAGGGATGTGGAAGTGGAGCAGACCAAGGAGGATTTTGCCGATATCAATGGTCAGGCAGCAGTTAAAAGAGCTGTGGAGATAGCAGCGGCAGGCTTCCATCACATTTTGGTGGTTGGACCTCCCGGATCCGGAAAGAGTATGGTAGCCAAGAGAATCCCAACAATTCTGCCACCACTTTCTGTAAATGAAAGCCTTGAGGTTTCAACAATTTATTCTGTAGCCGGAATGCTGGGGGAGAACGATTCTCTGATAACAAAAAGGCCCTTTGTAGCTCCCCATCACATGATAACTGAAACGGCTCTTGTTGGAGGTGGACAGGTCCCAAGACCCGGAGTTATTTCCCTGGCTCACAGGGGAGTTCTTTTCCTTGATGAAATGCCTGAATTTCCCAGGGCCAAGCTGGATATGCTTCGTCAGCCCATCGAGGATCGAAAGATAAACATTGTCAGGAGTCGTGGCAACTTCACTTATCCTGCGGACTTTCAATTAGTAGGGGCCCTGAACCCTTGTCCCTGTGGCTATTTTCCGGACAGAAACAAATGTAAATGTACACCAAACGAGATCAGAAGATATCTTGGAAGAATATCGGGGCCAATTCTGGACAGAATCGATATCTGTATCGAGGCTCCGAGGGTTGATATCTCCGATCTTACAGAGAAGACCAGGAGTATAAATGAATCCAGTGCCACTATTAGGAAGAGGGTCATGCGGGCCAGGGAGATCCAGGAAAAGAGATTTGCCGGAACGGAGCTTAAGTTCAACAGTGAGATGTCACCGAAGGATATCAGGAAATACTGCAAACTTGGTCCAAGGGAGGAAAGCTATTTGGAGGATGCTTTTTGCAGAATGGAGCTTAGCGCCAGGGCCTATCACAAAATACTCAGGGTGGCCAGGACCATCGCGGATATTGACGGATCGGAAAATATTCAGCAGATTCATCTGTGTGAAGCACTTAGTTACCGGCTTACAGATGGCAAATACTGGCATCAAAATGAAGAATGAATGGCTCTATGGGAACACAAGCGTTAAGAAATGAAAGGAAGTTTTATGAATGAAATAACAGAAAATCAGTATGCCCACTGGCTGTTTAATTTAAGCGGCTTTGGGAATACGACTATAGATAAGCTGCTCAGTACCGGTCTTAGCTGCAGTGAAATATATGAGAATAAGGGAAAGGAATTTGCCGGAATCCTGACCTCCAGGCAGATTAAGACCTTTGATGAAACGAAGCATATATGGAATTTCGAAAAGGAGGCAAAAAAGCTTGCGGATAAAGGTATTATCTTTGTGCCTAGGATAGATGAGCGTTTTCCGGATAAACTCAAAAATATCCTTAACGCTCCCTTTGCTCTGTATCTTAAGGGGGAGCTTCCAAATCCGTCAAAGCCGTCTGTTGCCATTATCGGAGCCAGGATGTGCTCTGAATACGGGAGATATATGGCCCGGAATTTTGGAAGAGGACTGGCCCTCGCAGGGGTACAGGTCATAAGCGGAATGGCAAGAGGGATTGACGGAGTCAGTCAGAAAGCAGCGCTGGCAGCCGGGGGAAAATCCTTTGGAATAGTGGGAAACGGAGTGGATGTATGCTATCCGGAGGAAAATATTGATATCTATGAGGAGCTTTGCTGCAACGGCGGTGTGATCTCAGAATTTCCACCGGGAACTATGCCAAAGGCCAGTTTTTTTCCCATGCGTAACAGGATTATCAGTGGTCTTGCGGACATTATTCTTGTTATTGAGGCCAGGGAGAAGTCCGGAACCCAGATAACTGTAGATACTGCCCTTGAGCAGGGAAGGGAGGTTCTGGCTGTTCCCGGAAGAGCCACTGACAGACTCAGCGACGGCTGTAATCTTATGATCAGTCAGGGCGCAGGAGTGGCACTGGATGTACAGGATGTGCTGGATCGCATTCACGTAATTGAGGGTGAAAATGAAGAAAAGATTACTGCCAGCGCAACAACAAAGTTTTCTCCCAGTGAAAGCGCAACAACTGAAAATGCTGCCGAAGAGATTCTCGCAAATGGAGGAGTGGAGCGAACTTTGGAAGACCACATCCTTGAGATCCTCGATGTAATCCCACTTTCAACGTCATATATAATGGAAGAGCTTGAAAAGAGGAATGTGGATGTGACAGTGCCGACTCTTCTCATGACTTTGACAGAAATGGTTTATAAAGGATTGGTTTCGCAAAACGGAGCATATTTCCTCAAAGCATCATAAACCGGAAAGACTATCGAAATATCGTTAAAAACGTCGAAAAATGGCTGTTTTACGGTAAAACGATTACCAAATTACGGATTCCAAATTGTAAAAGCTTTACCGCGCAAAATTTGCACATTTAAAATCGCCGCAAGCGCAGTAATCGCCTGTTTTAGCGTGTGCACCCGATTGCGCAAAACGTTTCCGGTAACGCTACCGAAAACGTTACCGGCGAAAAAGTCAATGTGAAAGATGCACAAAATCACGTACGTTATATCATACATTATGCTTTATTGACAAAAAAATGCACAAAGCATATGCTTTTAATTAGAGCAACCGTTTGCGCAAATTGTTGCGCAGCGCAATGAATCATTTTTTATGGAGGAATAAAAATGAAAAAGAAATTGGTATCTGTTTTATTATCAGCTGCTATGGGCGCTTCTCTTCTTGCAGGATGCGGAGCACAGGAAGCAGCAGAGACAGCACAGGATGCAGCTGAAACAGTTCAGGAAGCTGCAGAGACAGTTCAGGAAACTGCTACAGAAGTTGCAGAGACAGCTCAGGAAGCAGCTGAGGAGATCACAGACTATGGCACAGGCGAGATCAAGGTCTGGGTTGCTGATAACGTAGTGGATTTCACAAAGGGTGAGATCGACCAGTTCATGGCTGAGAACCCACAGTTTGCCGGCTACACAGTAACAGTAGAGGCTGTTGGTGAAGGTGATGCAGCAGGAAACATGATCACAGACGTTACGGCTGGTGCCGATATCTACGGATTCGCACAGGACCAGACAGCAAGACTTGTTGCAGCAGGTGCTCTTGAGGAGGTTGCTCCTGAGAACGTTGATGCAATCAAGAACGATAACGCAACAGGCGCAGTTGTAGCTGCTACAGTTGGTGATACACTTTATGCTTATCCTATGACAGCAGATAACGGATATTTCCTTTACTATGATAAGAGTGTTGTAACAGATCCTTCTACACTTGAGGGAATTATTGAGCAGTGCGAAGCAGCAGGCAAGAACTTCTACATGGATCTTACAGGCTGGTACCAGGTAGCTTTCTTCTTTGGAACAGGCTGCACACTTACATTTGATTCAGACAACGATGGTAACTTCACAGGATGCACAATGGACTACGATTCAGATAAGGGTCTTGTAGCTCTTAACGAGATGATCGAACTTGCTGGTTCTAAGTCATTCCAGCCTGGTTCTTCAGCAGGTGATGCTGTAAACTATGCAGCAATTATCGATGGAACATGGGATGCTGGAACAGTTAAGGATTTCCTTGGCGACAACTATGCATGCGCTAAGCTTCCTACATTCACAGGTTCTGATGGAAAGACATACCAGATGAGCGGCTTCAACGGATGTAAGCTCCTTGGTGTTAAGCCTCAGGAAGATGAGAACAAGCTTGCAGTATGTGATGCTCTTGCACAGTACCTTACAAGCGAGAAGGTTCAGCTTGACAGATACAATGCAGTTCAGTGGGGTCCTTCAAACCTTAAGGCTCAGTCAGACAGCGCTGTAAAGGCTGACGAAGCTCTTTCAGCTCTTTCAGAGCAGTTTGCTTACACAATTCCTCAGGGTCAGTATCCTGGTGACTACTGGTCAAACGCAGAGGCTCTTGCAGGCGATGCACAGACAAAGCTTCAGGGCGCTTCAGAGGATGATGTAAAGGCAGCTCTTAAGAGCTTCCAGGATACAGTATCTGCACTTAGGTAATCACTTGGCGAGGTTTTTTCGAGCCTAGTGTACTACCTAGTTCTGGCGAGCACGAAGTGCGAGAGCAGAACTTCCTTGGAAATAAAGGAAAATTAATACCGGCAGGAGCTTTGCCTTCTGCCGGTTTTTTAAAAAACAAGTGGAGGAATCTACATGAGTAACGCGTCTGAGAAAAAAAGTAATTCTGTCAGCACCTTCTTTTCTGCAGTAGGAAATATATTCAAGGTGATTGGAACTACTTTTGTTAATGGGGATTGGAAAACCAAGATATCCTATTTGATCATGGGATTTGGTCAGATTGCCCGCGGCCAGTTTTTACGAGGCGGCGCTTTTTTGGCGATTGAGGCTTTATTTATATGGTTTGTATCAACTTTTGGAGGTAAGTATCTCTCCAAGCTCGGTACTTTGGGTACCATTGAAACTTATAAGAAAAACAGAAAGACAGTTTATGGAGACAACTCCTTCCTTATCCTTCTGTTTGGACTTTTGACATTGTTCTTTATCCTGTTTTTGGTAATATGCTGGTATTTGAACATCAAGGATAACGCCAAGGAAGAGGAACTTATAAAGGCAGGCAAGAAGCTGCCCGGAAGTAAGGCGGATTTTCTTTCACTGTTTGATAATAATTTCGATAAAACACTTTTGGCTCTTCCGGTTACAGGCGTATTTATTTTCACCGTTTTGCCAATTGTTTTTATGATATGCGTCGCATTCACCAATTACGATGCTACCCACCAGGCACCCTCAAAGCTCTTTACCTGGGTTGGTTTTGCCAACTTTAAAAATCTGTTTTCTTTTGCGTCAGGTGGCTTTGGTAGTACTTTTGTCAGCGTTCTTATCTGGACTTTGGTCTGGGCGCTGCTGGCAACCTTCATCGATTATTTCCTTGGCATCGCTGTTGCCATGCTTATCAATAAAAAGGGCATAAGATTTAAGAAGTTCTGGAGAACATGCCTTGTTATGACAATTGCTGTTCCTCAGTTCGTAAGTCTTTTGTATGTTTCAAAGATGTTTGATAATGCCGGAATTATCAACGGTACATTGATGAAGCTGGGAATTATCCAGAGTGCGATTCCTTTCTGGACAAATCCTACTCTGGCTAAGATCACAATAGTAGTAGTAAATATCTGGATTGGTATTCCATACCTGATGCTGATGGCTACAGGTCTTCTCATGAATATTCCTGCAGATCTTTACGAAAGCGCCAGCATTGACGGCGCAACACCATGGCAGATGTTCAGACACATCACAATGCCATATATGCTTTTTGTTACAGGACCTTATCTTCTTAGTTCATACACAGGAAACCTTAACAACTTCAACGTAATCTATCTTTTGACAGGTGGTGGACCAAAGTCCATGAGCTATGCCGGAGGCGCCGGTGGTACAGACCTTCTGGTTACATGGCTCTATAAGATGACCATCAACGATACGGATTACAAGATGGCTGCGGTTATCGGTATCATGGTATTCATAGTTACAGCTTTGATATTCATGAATGCATATAACTTCCTGCCTTCAATCAAAGATGAGGAGGGATTCCAATAATGGCAAGAGAGAGTTCAATGAAAAGAAAACGAGCAGTCAGTAACTTTTTTGGCTATGTTGCTCTTATAATCATTACCATAATCTGGCTCTTCCCCTTTGTGGGTCTGGTCCTTGGAAGTTTTCGTTCCTATGACGCAGCTGTTGAGTACGGCGGAATCGTAGATTACGTAATTCCCAAGCATTTTTCACTGGATAACTACAGGTTCGTCCTGGGCGGAGAGACCAATTACCTTAGATGGTATGGAAATACAGTAATAATTGCATTCTTCGTAGCTCTTTTCCAGATGATCATTATCCTCTGTGTAAGTTATGCACTGAGCCGTATGAGATTCGCAGGAAGAACTGCACTTATGAGATTCTGGTTTGTACTTGGAATGTTCCCGGGCTTCCTTACAATGATCTGTCTGTACTTCCTGTTAAAGGAGATGGGACTTACCCAGGCAGGCGCTATCAAAGGTCTTATCCTGGTATCTGTAGCCAGCTCCGGTATGGGCTACTACGTATGTAAGGGATATTTCGATACAATTCCCAAGGCTCTCGACGAAGCTGCAAGAATTGACGGCGCTTCAAGAGCAAGAGTATTTTTCGAGATGATCCTTCCAATCAGTAAGCCTATCATCATTTATGCAGCTCTTGTTGCATTCATGGCTCCTTGGAATGACTATATCTTTGCTTCATATATCGCATTTGGTCATGATGCAAGCTACAACGTAGCTGTATCAATGTACAGGTGGATGAACACCGGTGACTAT
Source organism: Butyrivibrio sp. (assembly GCA_024692165.1). Lineage (GTDB taxonomy): Bacteria > Bacillota > Clostridia > Lachnospirales > Lachnospiraceae > Butyrivibrio. The sequence goes on from JAILMY010000212.1 coordinate 26,819, forward strand.
CAGGGTTACTTCACCAGGTTCTGCGCCGGCGGTGTTCTGGTTGCTATACCGGTAACCTTGCTGTTTATGTTCCTGCAGAAGTACTATGTCGAAGGTGTTACCGGCGGAGCAGTAAAGGGCTGAGAGAACCCGGCGAGGTATTATCGAGCCGAGGTTCGAACGTCTTACGGCGAGCGAAGCGAGAGCGTAAGTTCCTTGTGGTAGCACTTGATGAGGTTTCGCACGAATCTGGTGTGAAAGTGTTCTGGCGAGCGCGAAGCACGAGAGCAGAACTTCCTTGATATTACAATTTGAGGACGTGGCAATGTCTGACGAAAAGATTACAATTGAAGACGTGGCCAAAGCTCTTGGCATTTCCAAGACCACTGTCTCCCGGGCAATTTCCGGAAAGGGCAGGGTCGGAAGTGAAACAAGAGAAAAGGTCATGGAATTCATAGAAAAACATAATTACAGACCTAATGTCTCTGCAAAGGCTCTGGCTTCACAGCGCACCTACAATATTGGTGTGGTGTGGCCCGATGATTACAGCGCTGTGGATCTTCCTTTTTTTCAGCGCTGCATGATCGGAATGACGGAGGTTACCTCCGGTGTCGGAGTGGATATTCTTATATCTCTTATTGCGGGGGATGATATTTCGGGGTTAAAAAGACTTGTTGAAAACCGCAAGGTTGATGGAATTATTCTCACCAGAACACTGGTGGAGGATATACCGGCTGCATATCTTAAGAATAGCGGACTACCTTTTGTGGTAGTGGGCAAGAGCAATGACCCGGAGATAATATCTGTGGACAACGATAATTTCGGTGCCTGCAGAGAACTGACATCGATTCTTATTGCCAAAGGGCTTAAGAGACTGGCGCTTATAGGTGGCTCAACTAACCACATAATCACTCAGACGCGGTATGAAGGTTACGCAGCTGCCTTTAAGGATGCCGGGCTTGCCATCAACAAGTCCCTGGTTTATTTGGATGTTGAGAGCACCCAGAGGATATCCGGTATACTGGATGAGCTGCTGAAAAAGAACGTGGATGGAGTCATCTGCATGGACGATTCACTGGCAGGTGAAGTGATTGCAAGGTGCAGAGAAAAACACATAAAGATCCCGTCTGACCTGAGGGTTGCATCCTTCTACAACAGTTCACTTCTGGAGGGAACTGTTCCTTCTGTTACGAGCCTCAACTTCAATGACAGAAATCTTGGAGCTGTTGCGGCAAAGACTCTTTTATCCATGGTCGAAGGCAAGGATACCGAGAGTCAGAAGCTCAAGAACTACGAGGTTGTCCTTAAGGACAGCACTAAATGAATTATGGAATAGTTAGATGAATAAAAAGAGACCGTGTATTTTTCACAAATGAATGGTCTTTGTGAAAAGTATCCGGTCTCAAGTTTTTTAGAAAACGGAGAATATTATGAAAATAACGGAGAGTTCGCAGCTGGGATTTGATAATGTGAGCATTCTTGTGGATGGCAAGAGATGGTTCCCCATGATGGGAGAGATGCACTTTAGCAGATATCCCAAGGAAAACTGGGAGCAGGAGCTTTGCAAGATGAAGGCCGGGGGAATAGACATTGTTTCTCTGTACGTTATCTGGATCCACCACGAGGAGATTCACGGAGAGTTTGATTTTTCCGGGAACAGATGCCTTAGGGATTTCCTTGAAACGATTAAAAAGTGTGGACTGTACAGTATCTTAAGGATCGGCCCCTGGGCCCATGGCGAAGCCAGAAACGGAGGTTTTCCGGACTGGCTCCTTGAGGATGCAAAAGAGAATGGGTACGAGGTAAGAACAGATGCGCCAAGGTATCTTGAGCATGTGAGAAGATTTTATGAAAAGACTTATGAACAGGCGAAGGGATACTTTATTAAGGACGGTGGTCCTGTTATCGGCATTCAGATAGAGAATGAGTATGGACACTGCGGTGGGAAAAACGGAGATGAAGGCGAGCAGCATATGAAGACTCTTCTTGCTATGGCAAAGGAGATTGGCTTTGTTACTCCTATCTATACAGCCACAGGCTGGGGCGGAGCTGTCACCGGCGGAATGCTTCCTGTTATGGGAGGATACTGCGAAGCCCCTTGGGACCAGAGACTTACAGAGATCGAACCCAGTGGAAATTACATTTTCACAAGGGAGAGAAATGATCACAATATCGGATCAGACCACGGCCTTGGAGCAGGCATTACCTTTGATATGGATAAGTTCCCATTCCTTACAGCTGAGCTGGGAGGCGGACTTCAGGTAACTCATCACAGACGTCCCATAGCATCCGGCACAGATACAGCAGCAATGACCATGGTAAAGCTTGGCAGCGGAGCAAACCTTCTTGGTTACTACATGTACCACGGCGGCACCAATCCAAAGGGAAAACTCACAACTTTGCAGGAGACAAGAGCAACCGGGTATCCCAATGATCTTCCTGCCTACTCCTATGATTTCAACGCTCCCCTTAGAGAGTTTGGGCAGATGGAGGACACCTATAGAGAGGTGAGACTTCTTTCCACATTCATCCATGATTTTGGAAATGACCTCTGCGATATGGCTTACACAGAGCAGCCCGGTAATCCTCTTAAACCCGATAATCTGACGAGCCTTCGCAGCGCTGTCAGATGCAAGAAAGAAGGTTCTTCCAGCAGGGGGTATCTTTTTGTCAACAACTACCAGAGAAGATACCAGATGGCGCAGCACAAGGCGGTAGAGCTTAAGGCCTACGCTGAGGATGGCAAGACTGTTCTGGCGAAGTTCCCGGCCAGGGATATAAATAACGGCGACTTTTTCTTTTACCCATTTAATATGCCTATAGGGAACGCAAGGGTAATGGTGGATGCAACTCCGCTATGCATTCTGGATAATGGCGATGGCCACAGCACCTATGTGTTCTACAAAAGCGCTGCGCAGGCAGAAGCTACCATCAACGCAGATGGCGATCTTGATGGCAATAAGATTATCATTATAACCAGGGATGAGGCACTGCACTCCGCTAAGGTAATGATCGGCGGCAAGGAGCACCTGATCATTTCAGATGCTGAGCCTGTCACCAAGGCTGACGGCAGTGTAAGTCTTATGTTTGCAACAGATAAGGCACAGAGTCTCACCTTCAGAATATGCCCGGCACTTCCCAAAGCGCCGGAGGGCTTTTCCAAGGTTGATACAGATTCTGAAGGCTTTGAAGTATATGAGAGTATCAGGCATTTCTCAAATGACGGGCAGGTCAACCTGACTGAGGAAGATTTTGGCTTATATGCCATTTCCGTTAAGGAACTTAACCCTGAGGCTAATGAAGTCTATATGCTCATGGACTATGTGGGAGATTGCGCAAATTTCTGCATCGGTAAAGAGATTGCCACTGACAGTTTTTATACAGGACAGCTTTGGGAGATCGGTCTTAAGAGATATTGCCGCGGGGAGCTTGAGGCTAAAGTGCAGATAAATCCTCTTTTGGAAGAAGATAAAGAGAAGATATATCTGCAAGAATGGCCTGAAATGCAGAATGGAAAGGCCTGCAGCTTAAGAGGTGCACGTCTTTTGACCCAGTATGATGTGAAAATAAGCTGATTTGCGATATTTACGCAATTTCATAAAACATTTATGTTAAAAAATCTAAATTTGCATTATAATAGTGTTATCGGAAGTTTGCGCTCCGATAGCACTATTTTTGTGTTACTTGAGGATTCATGTTATGAACGATGCACTTACAATGACATATTCCGCCATAGTTACCGACAAGGACCAGAAGAAAATCGTCCGGGTGCAGTTTGAAAGACAAGCGGACTTTGCAGAAGGTCTTTTACCGGATTGTAAGATCGTATCCAAAAAGGGCTTCTCAGAGGAAGAGATACAGCAGCTTGAGACCTACATGCAGGCAAATCTCGAAGATATTATGAGCAAAGCAAAGATTATCAGCAATCCACTAAAGTGGTTGTGATTTCCCACATTCCGGAGGGGCTGGGTGTTATATAATTACTACTTTGATATCTGTGCAATCTGCATATTGTCGACCATAGCCATTACCTCACTGTCAAGGCGACTTGTTCCGGCCTACAGGCAGAAGGCCTTTGGCTGGCTTCTTGTTGCTATTTTTGCGGCTACGATATTCGAGCGCGTGGAGACACTGTTCCAGATGAATCCTTATGATGCAGCCTGGTTCCCTACTGCCGAAAAGATAGCAGGGTCCGGATATTTCATAGCCCATATGGGTGCGGCACTGGCTTATTTTGCATATATTATGGCGGTGCTGGATATTTACGTAAGCTACAAGGAAGTCAGGAGCTTCGTTTCAGTTTTTTTGAGTTTTCTTATAGGCGTGTTGCTGGTTGTTATCAACTGGTTTAATCCTATCCTTTTCCACTATGATCAGGCTGGAATCTATCACAGAGACAAGTATATGTTCATATGCTACGTGCTGGCTTTCTATTATCTGGGTAGCGCGTTGTATCTGCTTCTTAGGTATAATCATCTGATGCGTCTTAAAACCAGAGCCATTGTTTCCGGATATGGGGCATTTGTATTTATTGGTATTGTGTTGCAGTTTCTTTATCCATCGCTTCTTGTTGAGAATTTCTGTAATGCCATCAGTGCAACGCTGATCTATATCACTCTTCAGAATCCCAGCGAGATGGTGGATGAGACCCTGAATATCCTCAATCGCCGGGCTTTTAACGAGAGCCTTGATATGAGCATCAGGAGAAAAAGCACTAAATTTACCATTTTTGTGACCATAGATAATATCAGAGCCCTGAGTTCCGAGATTGGTTATGCCCAGTCCCAGAGCGTGCTTAAAAATATTGCCAAGTACCTTAAACACTCAGGAATGAAAGAATACAGGATCCATACCTATGCCTACAGATACGGTGAGTATATTTTTGCCGTGACTGTTCACAGCAAGAACGAGAATATGGTCAGGACACTTATGGAAAAAATTGCCAAAAGACTTCATGAGCCCTGGAACAGCTCCGGAATGGCCATCAGGGTTGAGGGACATCTTTTCCTGATGAGATATCCTGAGGATTTCAATACTCTTGCTGAGCTCATGAACAAGGTGGAGGCTATTTATGAGAATATAGCTGACCAGCAGGATATGATCATTGATGCCTCTGAGTTTGGATTTAGCGAAGTCAAAAGGGATAAGGACTTCGATGTTCTTGCCAGAGAAAACCTGGAAAACAAGTCCGTTGTCATCAAGTACCAGCCTGCTTTATCAAAGATTTACAAGATAAATTACAATGCGGATGTCATCGCCTTCTTTAAGGACGGGAATGGCAAGGAAGTGGATATGAGAAAACATATTCCGGATATCCATGCGACTCAGTCCCTGCTTGATACGGATGAGTATGTGTATAGAAGAGCTGCCAGGGCTCTTTCCTTCTGGAACGCAGGAGACAAGCACGGCAAATACAGAGCAATTGTAGGTCTTTCCCAGGGCGAGATCGCCAAAAATGACTTCGTCCGCAGGATAAAAAAGATCCTGAGGGAAGAGAGGGCGGAGGCCTCCTGGATAAGCCTTAAGCTAACCGAGACAACCGTAACAACAATGAACAGTATCGCCGAGAGAAACCTAAAGCTCATGGGCGAGCTTAACAGCTACATCATAGTGGACAAGTTCGGAAGCGGCTACGGTGATCTTCACAGGATTTTGTCCCTGCCTGTTCAACAGGTAAATATTGATATTTCTGTTCTCAGGGCAGCTATGAAGTCAGATCAGATGAAGCTTGTTGCCCGAGGAATCGTTAATCTGTTCCATGACGTCAGCATTTTCGTAGGTGCAACGGGAATAAGCACCAAGGAAGATCAGGAAATAGCAGAAGAACTTGAGTGTGATTTCCTTATGGGAGATTATATGTGCCCTCCTATGGTCGACAGTTCTTTTGTAAAGCATATAGATGCATATTTTGAAGAAGGGTAAATAATGGAAATACTTACCAACCCGCAAAGCCATGATATAGTCTTTTCAATTGCATCTCTCTTGCTTATCTGTGTAACGTTTATCATCCACATTTCGGAGGAAAACTACTACAGCAAGCAGAGGTCTGTTTTTGGCGGGATTATTGCAGTAGCTTTCATGATCAATCTGATGGGCCTTCTTCATAATATCTATGTTTTCAGTGAACCGGTTGATAAGTTGATAGGATATGAGGTTAACAGATACGTAGTTATTATGGAAAAGATCTTTACCTACATCATGCCATTTGTTTCAACCAGGTATGTGATGAGCATTTTCCAGATTGATTCTCAAAGACCCTACAAGAAGGTCATTCTCATAGCTCCGATGCTTTATTCTGTCCTGTTTTATTTCAGTGGGACTTTTATGGATTTCTTTTTCTACTTTGACCAGGATGGAATGATTAAGTACGTTTATCCTCAGGGAGCTACCGTAAACTTTTCTGTGTACCTGTATCTGATCTTCTGCCTGTATATGCTGATCAGATATACGAAGACCCTGAGCACGGAAAAGGCCACTGCCATCTGGATATATTTCTTCCTGATGATGGCAGGAATCCCTGTCAGAATCATTACAAAGTCCAGTTCTATCTTTGAATTTTGTATTTCAATAGCCCTGCTTCTTTGCGTATACACCTTCCAGAACCCCAGTGAGTTTGTGGACAGGATGTCTGGAGCAGGCACAAGAAATGCCCTTACATTTGCTATTTCAACGAATCTTATCCAGAAAAAAGACTTTACGCTCCTGGGAATTCATATTGACAGGATGTCTGTTGTGCTGGGCGAAAACGGTATGGAGGTTGGCTCTGATCTTTTGGTTCAGATATCTCAGTATCTGCAGCAGCTGTGCCAGCCGGGAAATCTTTTCTTCCTTGAGCCCGGGGATTATCTCATGCTTTTCCCGAATATTACGCCGGATGAAGCTATTATAGAAAAGACAGAGGATCAGATTAAAAAGAGATTCAGAGAGCCATGGATCGTGAGAGGAGAGAGCATAAAGCTCTTTGAGACGCCTTTTGCCCTGGGATTCCCTGAAGAGATTGACTCAGTTGAGAGATTCGGAGAGGTCAAGGGAGTTCTGGATAAGGCTCTTATGAAACAGAGCAGAGACATAATAAGAATCTCTGATCTTAATATGAAGATCGTAGAGCATGACAAAAAGATAGACAACATCGTTAAGCATGCTCTTGAAGACGGACTGCTGGAGGTCTTTTACCAGCCAATATATGAACCTAAGACGGGAAAATTCTCATCCTGTGAGGCTCTGCTTAGACTTAAGGATCCTCAGCTTGGATTTATTTCACCTGCGATATTCATGCCGATCGCCGAGAGAAACGGCACAATCCTTGCCATAGACAGGTACGTGCTTGCTTCGGTGTGCGAGATGCTCGCCACAACTGAAGCAAGAATGCTGGGACTTGAATATGTGGAGGTGAATCTTTCGGTTGTTGACTGTATTCAGGCGAATCTGTCGGAGAACATTCTTAACACATTGCGCAAATATCAGGTAAAACCTGAGGAGATAAACTTTGAGATAACAGAGACTTATGAGCAGGGTATCACCTCTGTTATGAATGAGAATATTGAAAAACTCAGCGACCTCGGAATCACATTCTCAATGGATGACTTTGGAACAGGTTATTCGAATCTTGCCAGAATCGCTACGCTTCCTGTTAAGCTCTTTAAACTTGATAAGAGCATTATTCAGGCTGCCTTTGATTCTGAACTTTCTTATATGGTCATGCTCAATCTTATAAGGATCATCAAGTCACTGAAAAAAGAGATCGTGGCAGAGGGCGTTGAAACGGGAGAACAGGCCCGTCAGATTATAAAGCTCGGGTGCGACCATATTCAGGGCTTCTTCTATGCCCGTCCCCTTCCAAAGGATAAGTTCATTGAATTTTTGAGAGATCACAACGGATAAGAATTGCATTATTGCTGCATTTTGGGTATTATTTTGTATTGTAGAATTATTATGCAATTAATTAAGTAAGGATGGTATTTTATGGCATTGATTAAAAAGCCTGTAACAGGCATGAAGGATATACTTCCTGCAGAAATGCAGCTTAGAGATTACTGCATCAGCGTTATCAAGAAAACCTACGCTGAGTTTGGATTTACATCCATTGAGACTCCATGCGTTGAGTCTTTGGCAAATCTTAACAGTAAGCAGGGCGGAGAAAATGAGAAGCTCATCTTCAAGGTTATGAAGAGAGGCGAGAAGCTTAATCTTGCAGAGGCAAAAGAGGAGAATGATCTTACAGATTCAGGTCTTCGCTATGACCTTACAGTTCCCCTTGTAAGATTTTATGCAAATCATGCTAATGAGCTGCCTGCACCATTCAAGGCACTTCAGATGGGAAATGTCTGGAGAGCTGACAGACCACAGAAGGGAAGATATCGTCAGTTCATGCAGTGTGATATCGATATCCTGGGAGAGCCCTCCAATCTGGCTGAGATCGAGCTTATTCTTGCTACAACAACTACCCTTGGAAGACTTGGATTCAAGGATTTCAAGATTCGTATAAACGATAGAAGACTTCTTAAGGCTATGGCTGCTTACAGCGGTTTCCCTGAGGAGGATTTCGACAACGTATTCATAACTCTGGATAAGATGGACAAGATCGGTATCGACGGCGTTGCTGAGGAACTTGCCAAGGCAGGATACTCCAAGGAGAGCATCGACAAGTATCTTGATCTTTTCAGAGCAGCTGAGGGAAAAGAGAATCTGGATGGAATCAAAGTTATCGCTGATAAGCTTGGTGACTTCCTTGATGAAGATGTTAGAAGCAATCTCGATGAGATCATTTCCAGTGTTGATACAACAAAGTCAGCTCAGTTTGAAATGGAATTTGATCCTACACTTGTACGTGGAATGAGCTATTATACAGGTACTATTTTCGAAGTGGCAATGCCTCAGTACGGCGGAAGCTGTGGCGGTGGCGGAAGATACGACAAGATGGTTGGCAAGTTCCTTGGCCAGGATACTCCTGCCTGCGGATTCTCAATCGGATTTGAGCGTATCATCATGATCATGATGGATGAGGGCTTTAAGATTCCGGGAGCCGGCGACAAGGTTGCATTCCTTATCGAGAAGGGCATTAAGGGAGAAAGACTTGCAGAGATCATCGCAGATGCTCAGAAGGAAAGAGCAGAGGGTAAGCAGGTTCTTGTGGTTCGCATGGCCAAGAACAAGAAGTTCCAGAAGCAGAATCTGAATGATCAGGGCTACGAAGATATAAGAGACTTCTATGAGAAGCCATTAGATTGAGCGTAAGTTCCTTGTGAAATAATTTGAAAATTGGGGGAAAAGGGTATGATCAGAAAAGGTTTTAAAATGAAGCTCTATCCGGGGATGGAAAAAGAGTACGAGAAGAGGCACAACGAGCTTTGGCCTGAGATGCAGCAGATGATCCACGAGCACGGCGGACACAACTACAGCATCTATCTCGATCCTGAGACTTTGGTACTCTACGGGTATATCGAAATCGAGGATGAGGAGCTTTGGGCAAAGAGTGCAGATACAGCCATTAACCGCAAATGGTGGGACTTTATGGCTGATATTATGGAGACTAATCCTGACAACAGTCCTGTTGCTGTGGATCTGCATCCTGTTTTCCACTTGGATTGATAGTAATTTGCAAAGGGTGTAAGGCACCCGGTGCATCAATTTTATAAGGAGATAATAGTGAACGTACACTTAACCAGGCTGATAGTGCTTGTGATCCTGGTGTTTCTGTCTTCCTTCTTTTCATCTGCAGAGACTGCGTTTATGACCGTTAACAAGGTCAAAATGAAGGCTCTTGCCGATGAGGGAAATAAGAGAGCAGCACTGGTCCTTAAGATTTTAGAGGACACTCAGAAGATGCTATCAGCGATCCTGATCGGAAACAATATTGTTAATCTTAGCGCATCAGCCCTTATGACTGTATTTGTAACTGAGGTTTGGGGCAGCTTTGCGGTAGGTATCGGAACCGGAGTGCTTACTCTGGTGGTTCTCATCGCGGGAGAGATCATCCCCAAGACCATAGCCACAGCTTATTCCGAGAATATGTCTCTGTGGTATGCCAGGACTATAATAGGGCTTATTGCGGTGCTTACACCCTTAAGCTTCATTATCAACGGTCTTGCCTCTTTAATACTTAAGATTTTCAGGGTTGATATTTCAAGCAGACAGGCCATGACTGAGAATGAGCTCAAGACCTATGTGGACGTAAGCCATGAAGACGGTGTCATTGAGTCCGGAGAGAAGGAGATCATTTACAACGTATTTGATTTCTCAGATGCCGTGGCAAAGGATATTATGATTCCCAGGATTGATATGTGCTGCGTCAGCTCCGATGCTGACTACAGCGAGGTTATGAAGATCTTTAAGGAAGAGATGTACACCCGTATCCCGGTCTATGAGGGCGGAGAGCAGGACAACATCATCGGACTTATCAATGTGAAGGATCTGATCCTTTTGGAGGATAAAGAGAACTTCAGTATCAAGAATCATCTGCGAAAAGCTTACTATACCTATGAGTACAAGAAGACCGCTGATCTTCTCATGGAGATGAGGGAAAAGACCCAGAACGTGGCCTTTGTTCTTTCTGAGTACGGAACCTGTGTAGGTATGATCACTTTAGAGGACCTTCTTGAGGAGATCGTAGGCGAGATCAGAGATGAGTACGACTCTGATGAGGCTGAGCTTATCAAGCACATCGGTGGCAACAAATATCTGGTTGAAGGCAATATGAAGCTTGATGATATCAATGATGCTCTCGGAACTAAGCTTGATTCCGAGGACTATGATTCCATCGGCGGACTTATGATAGAGAATCTGGACAGACTTCCCGGCTACGGAGAAACAGTAACCCTTGATAATGGCACTACTCTTACTGCAAGGGGTGTTAAGCGCAACAGGATTACCAAGGTTCTTATGTGTGTAAGCGAAGAAGAACAGAAGAATATGGAAGAGGCTGTGGCGGATAAAGCTCCGGATAAAGCATCTGACAAGACCCTGGAATGATACTTTTATGATGGAATATTTTACTGTATACTATATATAGTAAAGAATTTGGTAATATTACCGATATATATTTTAGGAAAAGTTTATTTGACGACGTTGTATGCCTGTTTATAAAATTAGTTTGAAGTATAGGGTATAGGAGAAGCTTATGATCTACCAGCCGGACATTGGTTTTTTTGACCGGTACGAGGTTCAAAGTATGGACACTAATGGATTAAGTGCTGAACAGCAGGCATTACTTGCCAGTATTATGGGAAAGTCGCCACAGGCAGGAGGAGGTGGCGGTTTTAGTGCGGCACAGGCAGCACCTGCGGCACCGGCAACAGGCGGAGCACCGGCAGCACCTGCGGACCCTGGAAAGATGCTTTCACAGGCTGAGATTGATGCGCTCATCGCATCCATGGGAAACTAATATATTTCAAATAAAAAGTGAGGTGAACTATGTACATAGCAATGCAATGCGCTGATAGTAATGGCATGCTAAACACTGAGATCTGCACATTTTATGGAATTAGATATGATACCAGATATCGCTCAGCTATCCTTTCTACAGAGCATTTAAATCATGACTATGTAATCCCTATGGAAGCAGCCGACTATGAGGATGCCGTTAAACAGATACTTAGTGCTATGGCTTCCGGAGCTCAAATGATAAATCTTGGCGAGAGTATAGTAAGCAGAGGCAAAAAGGGTGAAGCAAGACAGGTTCAGCCTCAGAAACTTAAGATAACCACAAACTGATAGATAAAGGTA